>JASLEM010000193.1 GCA_030151165.1 Burkholderiaceae bacterium | reverse complement strand
GCACCGCGTTGATGGTGTCGGCATCGATCTCCGCGTGCTGCGGCATCACCTTCAGCTCGTCGACGACGTTCAGCACTTCATGCAACACGAATTGCATGTCGCGGATCGGCGGGTTGTATTGAGGCATGTCGAAGCTCCTGGAACTCGGGAAGTGAGATGAGGGTCTGGAAAGGGGTCGATCAGCGACGCGCGGCGCGCGGCTCTTTCGACGGGGAAGTCGCGGCGTCCGGCGCGGTGCCGGACGACGGTCGGATCGAGTGCGCGAGCACCCGCTCGAAGCCCTGGCGCGCACGCTCGACGCTGCCGGGGTTGCGAAGGAAGCGGGCGTCGTGGTGCAACGCCAGGATGAGGCCGTGGATCTCGAACATCACCTGCTCGGGCGAGGTGTCGGCCGAGAGATGGCCCACGTCGACGGCCAGCTGGATCGAGCGCGTGAGCGCGTCCTGCCAGGTCTGGACCATCGTCGCGAGCGCGTCGCGCACGGGGCCCGGGCGATCGTCGAACTCGACGGCGCCGCTGATGTAGATGCAGCCGGAATCGATCTCGAACGACACGCGGCGCACCCAGCGCTCGAACATGGCGCGCAGGCGCGGCAGGCCGCGCGGCTCGCGGATCGCGGGGAGGAAGACTTCCTCCTCGAACTTGACGTGATAGTCTCGGATCACCGAGATCTGCAGTTCCTCGCGCGAGCCGAAATGCGCGAAGACGCCCGACTTGCTCATGCCCGTGACCTCGGCGAGCAACCCGATCGACAGGCCTTCGAGGCCCTTGTTCGCGGCCAGGCCGAGCGCCGCCTCGATGATCGTGGCGCGCGTCTGCAAGCCCTTCTGCAGGGGGCGGGACGGTCGGCGAAGAGCGGTGGCGTCGTTCACGTAAGTCTGCCGGGGCGAGCCGGAGTTCGGGTGGAAAGCACCGTCCGGAACAAATCGAACGGTCGTGCTATTTTGCAGACTTCCGACGCCCGCGCCAACGGTGTGGCCACCTTTTTTTAGGACCCTGATCCTAGAAATCCGCGTCGGACGTCACGAAACCGCCACGGAATAGCACGATCGTTCGAATTCCATCGGGGTTAACGCGCAAGCCGTGCCTCGATCGCCGAAAAGAAGCGTGAAGCTCGAGCGGCCGCGGGCGCCACGACACACGCCTGCCACGCAAGTTGTGGTTTCATCCAGTGCAGAGGTATGCTTGGAGTCAACAAGGAGTGTGTCCAAGATGGATGTGCTGCAGTTGGACGTGTCGGGAAGGCCACAAGCCTGGATGACGGTCAAGGAGGCCGCCATCCTGTACGCCTGCGACGCCGTCGCGTGGACGCTGGGCGACCCGTGCCATGTGATGCGCGGCGGGATGCAGCGCGCCACCGGGCTGCAGTCGCGCATCGAGGTGCACTCGATCATCGCGGTGCGCGGGTCGATCCCGTCGCGCGCCTGGCGCCAGACGCCCGCCCTCACCAACGGCAAGCTGTTCAACCGCGACCGCCACGTCTGCGCCTACTGCGGCGGCTGCTACGCGACGGAAGAACTCACGCGCGAGCACATCATCCCCGTCTCGCGCCGCGGCCTCGACACCTGGATGAACTGCATCACCGCCTGCCGCTCCTGCAACGGCCGCAAGGGCAACCGCATGCCGGAGGAGGCCAACATGGCGCTGATGTACCTCCCGTACGTGCCGAGCCTGCACGAGGACATGATCCTGCGCGGGCGGCGCATCCTGGCCGACCAGATGGAGTTCCTGCTGGCGAGCGTGCCGCGGCACAGCCGGCTGCACGGCTAGGTCGCCGCGCGGAAGCCCCCACGGCTGAGTCCGGGCTGAACTCGACGGAACATTCGCCCTGGCGCGGACTCGGACAGCCTACAGTCGCACACTTCTTTACCCACGGGACGCTCACCTCCGGCAATTGCTTTGCCCTGATGAGCCACCATCTCGGTCGTGTCAACGCCCCGCCGCACGAGGGCGTTGCCACAAGGACCTTTCGGAGAATCCTCATGTTCAAGACCATCATCATGGTCGCCTCGCTCGCCTCGCTCGGCGCCTGCGTGACCGCCAACCCCGACGTCGTCAGCCGCTACGACGCCCAGCGCATGTCGTCGGTGCAGGACGCGACGATCCTGTCGCTGCGTCCGGTCGTGCTCGATGGCAGCCAGAGCGGCATCGGCGGCGTCAGCGGCGCGGTGATCGGCGGCGTCGCCGGCTCCAACGTCGGCGGCCCGCGCGGCAGCGCGATCGTCGGCATCCTCGGCGCGATCGCCGGTGGCGTCGTCGGCAATGCGGTCGAACGCAACGCGACGAAGGAAAACGCCGTCGAGATCATGCTGCAGCTGAAGAACGGCGACCGCCGCCTCGTCACGCAAGGCCTCGGCCAGGACACGTTCGCCATCGGCGAGCCGGTGATCATCGTGACCACCGGCGGCCGCGTCCGCGTGATGAAGGCGCCGACCGTGACCGGCGCGACCTATCCGTCGACCTACCAGCAGCCCGTCTCGTACGCGCCGCCGCCGACGGCACCGGCGCCCGTCCCGGCCCAGTAAGACCGGTTTCCCGGCGACGCGGGCCGCGGGAGCGGCCTCGTCCGGGCCGGGCTCACGTGTTGAGCCTGCGGCCACCAACAATGCGGGTTCGGGCTCGCATTTTTCCTGGCCTTCCGGCATTCCCGGAAGCGGTGATGCGCCCGCCGGGAGTCATCGCCAGTGCCCACCAAGATCGTCGTCACGCTGCACGGGATCCGCACCCGCGGCCAGTGGCAGAAGCAGATCACGCCCTACCTCGCGCGCTACGGGCTCGTCCCGTACCACCTCGACTACGGCTTCTTCGGCATCCTGTCGTTCGTCCTGCCATGGACGCGCGCCAGCCGCGTGCAATGGCTGCGCGGCGAGCTGCGCGACCTGATGGACCGTACCGGCGCGAAGCGCGTGAGCGTGATCGCGCACAGCTTCGGCACCTGGCTCGCGATGGAAGTGCTCGAGGCCGAGAACGGCAACCTGCGCTTCGACCGCGTCGTGCTCACCGGCAGCATCGTGCGGCGCGACTTCCCGTGGGAGGCGACGCTGCTGCGCAAGCGCTGGGCGCAGGCCGTGCGCAACGAGCGCGCCACCGGCGACTGGGTCGTGCGCGCGGCCGCGCTGTTCGCGCGCGTCGCGGGCGTGGTCGCGCCGCGCGCGGGCGCGTCGGGCGCGCTCGGGTTCGAGGCGCCGCCCGCGGGCGTGCACGAGCAGGTGATCGCCGGCGGCCACAGCGAGGTGCTCAACATCGCCAACTACGACAAGTGGGCGCGCTTCATCGCCTACCCGCGCCTGCCGGACGACCACCTGCGGCGCATCCGCACGCTCGTGCAGCAGATCCGCGCGCTGGCCGCGTCGCAGCTGGGCGTGGACGTCGAGCTCGTCCGCGCCAACCTCTTCGCGCCGAGCGCCAGCATGCTGCGCATGATTCCCGGCGCGTGGGACAACATGACCTGGGCGCCCGAGCACGACATCGAGCTCGAGCCCGACCACGGCAGCACCGGCCGCGCGTTCACCGACGGCACGCCGTTCTCGATCCGCCGTCGCGGCGCGAGCTGGACCGCCGGCGTGCTGCCCGGGCCGCAGCAGGCGCGCGTCAACCCGCGCCTGCAGTGGGTGCTGTCGCTGCCGATCGGCCGCCTCGTCATGCAGCGCGAGCTGACGGTGGCGCGCGACGTCGTCGGCGTGCTCAACGTGGACGGGCTCGACACCGTTCCCGCGTTGCTGCAGACTCCCGACGATCCGACGCTGAAGACGCTCGTCTTCGCGCTCTGGGCCGCGACGGAGAAGATCCGCGAGTCGCTGGCCCTCGCCAACACGGGAGAACCTCTGCATGACGATTGACCGCGACGCCGCCTTGGCGCAGCCGCCCCACGAGGAGATCGTCCAGTTCGTGTTCCGCGCCGCATCGGCCGCGCCCCTGCTGCAACGCGCGCGCGCGCTGCTCGCCGCCGCGCCGGCGGAGCTGAGCGAGTCGTTCGAGCAGGCCGTGCGCGCCTCGGGGTTGGCGCTCTGAGCGGCGCCGGCGTGGGCGCGACGCCCGTCACCGAGGCGCAGCTGCGCGAGCTCGTCGAGCGCGCGCGCGCCGTGCTGCCCAACGCGCACGCACCCTACTCCGACTTCCGCGTCGCCGCCGCCGTGCTCGACGAGCAGGGCCGCGTCCACCTGGGCGTCAACGTCGAGAACGCGTCCTACGGCCTCACCAATTGCGCGGAGCGCGTGGCGATCGGCGCGGCGATCGCGGCGGGCGCGAAGCGCATCCGCGCGGTCGGCGTGACGGCCGTCAAGCTTCATCCGATCACGCCCTGCGGCGCCTGCCGCCAGGTGATCCGCGAATTCGCCGATGCCGACGCGCCGGTCGCCAGCGATGCGCAGGACGGCTCGCTCGTCGTCGCGACCGCGGGCGAGCTGCTGCCGGCGGCGTTCCTGAGCCTCGTGCAGGGCGGCTGAGGCTGTTGCACCGGCGCGTCGAACGACACATTCCAGCACGGCCATTCGCACCGTCTTTACGCTCTGGCATTCGAATTGCCGTCAAATCCCGGCCATTTCCGGCCCTGCGATCGCCAGCCGGGCCCTACAGTTCAGTCACTTCAAGCCGACCGCGCGAGCCAGCTCATGACAAACCCCTCCTTCGTGTCCCCGATCCGCCTCAAGACCGCCTTCGCCCTCACGGCGATCGCGCTCGCCCTGACCGCCTGCGGCGGCGGCGGCGATGACGGCGGCAGCAGCAGCTACACCCTCGGCGGCAGCGTCAGCGGCCTGAACGGCGACGGCCTGATCCTCTCGGACAACGGCACGACGCTGAGCGTCCCGTCCGCCGCCACGAGCTTCGCGTTCACGGGTTCGATGAGCGGCAGCTACAGCGTCACGGTGCTTTCGCAGCCGTCGAACGGCACCTGCTCCGTCACCAACGGCAGCGGCAGCGGCGGCTCCGGCAGCGTCACCAGCGTCGAGGTGGTGTGCCGCCCGTACGCCGTGTTCGTGGCCAACTCGATCGGCGAGACGCTCGCGCAGTTCAACATCGGCACCACCGGCGCGCTGACCGCCGCCTCGCCCGCCACGCTCGCCTCGAACGGCGCGGTGACCTCGCTCGCCGCCAGCAGCGACGGCCAGCATGCGTGGGTCAATTTCTCCGACGACAAGGCGATTCCCAACCTGGTGATCGGCAGCAACGGCACGCTGAGCGTCCAGAGCACCAACGCCCAGGCCGTCTCCAGCGGCCCGTCCGGTTCGCCGCTCGCGCTCGCCGTGTCGCCGGACAACAAGACGCTCTACGCCGCGAACTACGGCGCGGCCAGCATCTCGACGTTCAGCATCGGCAGCACGGGCCTCGCCACGGCGTCGGGCGCCACCGATTCCGGCATCAACCCGTACGCGCTCGCGGTGACCGCCGACGGCACGCACCTGTACGCGACGAACCAGAGCGACGACACGATCTCCGGCTACAACATCGGCGCCGGCGGCGCGCTCACCGCCTTCACGACGGCCGCCACCAGCACCAGCGGCCAGGGCACGAGCCCGGCGGGCATCGCGGTCAGCCCGAACAACAGCTACGTGTACGTCACGCTGGCCGACAGCGCCAAGCTCGTCGCCTACAACGTCGCGTCGGGCACCGGCGTCCTGAGCGTCAAGACCTCGACGTCGACCGGCAGCACGCCGCGCGGCCTCGCGGTGACGCCGACGGGCACCTTCGTCTACGTCGCGAACTACGGCTCGGGCAACATCTCGGAATACAGCCTCGCCGGCGGCAGCCTCACCGCGCTGTCGACGCCGACGGTCGCCGCGGGCTCGCACCCGAGCGGCGTCAGCATCAGCCCGGACGGCAAGTACGCCTACGTCACCAACACCGGCGACGGCACGATCTCGCAGTACAGCATCGGCGTCAGCGGCGTGCTGACCCCGCTGAGCCCGGCGACGATCTCGAGCGGCGGCGCCGGCCCGGTCGGCATCGTCGTCCGCTGATCCGACCCACGCCGCGCACGGCGCGCGCCGTGCCGCGGGGCCAGGTCAGAGGCCGGCCGCCAGCTCACGCACGAGCTGCGCCGCGCCGATCGCGCGGCATCCGGCCACGTTCTGTCCGGCCCACAACGACGAGAAATCGCCGCTGCCGGCCTGCTCGGCCGCCGCGCGCAGCGGCGCGAGTGCGTTCACGGCCGTCGGGAATGCCGGCGCCAGCGCGCTCATCGGCCCCAGCTCGCGCATCAGTCGGTTGACGATGCCGCGCGCCGGCCGGCCGGTGAACAGGTTGGTCAGCGCCGTCACGCGCGCGGCCTCCGACTGCAGCGCCGCGCGATGCACCGCGCTGGTCGTGGACTCGGTGCACAGCAGGAACGCCGTCCCCAGCTGCACCGCGGCCGCGCCGAGGCGCAGCGCCGCGGCGATGCCGGCCGCGTCGGCGATGCCGCCGGCCGCGATCACCGGCACGCGCACGGCCGCGACCACCTGCGGCAGCAAGGCCATCGTGCCGACCTGCGTCGCGATGTCGGGCTCGGCGCCCTCGGGCAGGAACACGCCGCGATGGCCGCCGGCCTCGGCGCCCTGCGCGATGACCGCGTCGACGCCGCGCGCCTCGAGCCAGCGCGCCTCGGCCACGGTCGTCGCCGACGACCAGACCTGCGCGCCCGTCGCCCGCACGCGCTCGAGCAAGGCCGCCGACGGCAGCCCGAAATGGAAGCTCACGACCTCGGGGCGGATGGCCTCGATCGCGTCGGCCGCCTCGTCGCCGAACGGCAGGCGGCCCGGGCCGTTCACGATCGCCGACGGCGACACGCCCAGCTCGTCGTAGAACGGCTGCAAGGCCGCGCGCCACGCCGCCTCGCGCGCCGGATCGGCCGCGGGGGGCTGGTGGCAGAAGAAGTTGAGGTTCACCGGCGCGGCGCGGCCCGCGTGCTCGGCGCGGATCGCGGCGACGCCGTCGCGCAGCGCCTGCGGTGTCATCGCGGCGCCGGGCAGCGAGCCGAGCGCGCCCGCGCCGGCGACCGCGGACGCCAGCGCCGCGCCCTGCACGCCGGCCATCGGAGCCTGGATCAGCGGCAGGTCGAGGCCCAGCCGGCGGGCGAAGGTGGTGGAGAGGTCGGGCAGCGTGGGCATCGGGCGATGTTGCCATGCGGGCCCCGGCCATGACGGCGGCGGGGGACAGGGCCGCGTCGCCGTCGAGCAGGCAAGGCCGGCGGGCGCAGCATTTGCCACCGAAGGATTCCACCGTCCAACGTTGACGGATCGAACAACCAACAAAGGCATCCCATGAAGTTCAACTCGATCACCCTCGTCTCCGCCGCCGTCCTGGCCCTCGCCGCCGCCGGCGCGCAAGCACAAACTGCCGCAAGCGACGCCACCGGCACGAAGCTGTCGCACCAGGACGCCTCGTTCCTGCGCGACGCCTCGGAAGCCAACAACGCCGAAGTCGCCGCCGGCAAGCTCGCGCTCGCCCAGTCGCAGAGCGCCGACGTCAAGACCTTCGCGCAGATGATGGTCGACGACCACTCCAAGGCCGAGGACGACCTGAAGGCGCTGGCGTCGCAGAAGGGCGTGAAGGTGTCGGACAAGCCGTCGATCATGGAGCGCACCGAGACGAAGATCCTGTCCGAGCGCAAGGGCTCGAGCTTCGACCAGCACTACGCCGAGTCGGACGGCGTGAAGGCGCACGCCGACGCGATCAAGCTGTTCCAGAAGGAAGCCGACAAGGGCCAGGACGCCGACGTGAAGGCCTGGGCCGCGAAGATGCTGCCGGCGCTGCAGAAGCACCAGCAGGCGGCCAACGACCTGAAGACCAAGACGGACGCTGAACCGAAGTCCTGATTCCCGGAATGAAGGGCGGAGGGCGACGCGTTCGGGCGCGCCGCCCTCGTCTTCGGGAAAAAGGAAGGAAAAGTAAAACAACGGGAACGGGCAGGATTCATTGCGGATCCTTCAAGGATCCTTCGAGGCCGCTGGACAGCGGCCTTTTCTTTGGCCGGCAGGCCCGTTCGGCGCCGCGACAGGCGGGCGCGGGGATTGCCGCGTAGCATCGGCCAGACCGCCCGTCGTCCACCACCAGGAGCCGCCATGCGCCAGACCGTCATCGGTGTCTTCGAAGAGCACGACGCCGCGCAGGTGGCGATGACCACGCTGGCGGACGAGCGTTTCGACCCGAGCCGCGTGCACGCGCTCGAGACGGCCACCATCCCCACGCTGACGGACATCGCCGTCGCCGTCGACCCGCACCCCGGCGTCCTGGGCCACCTGCGGAATTTCCTGTCCGACACGTTCGGCGCCAGCCACGCGAGCCTGCTCTACGACGGCATCGCGCGGCGCGGCGGCTCGGTGGTGAGCGTCGACGTCGACGACCAGCCGCAGGCCGTGCGCGCGGAGCTCGCGCTGGTGAAGGCGGGCGCGATCGACATCACGCGCCACACGAACGACTAGCCCGGCCAACCCACCGTCGAGCAACCCCGTGGCGGCCGCGCGTCGGCGTGGGTTTCCGCGAGGACGCTTCCCGCGGGCCAGCCCTTATGCTCCGGCACCCCGTGATGCCGCACGCCGCGGCGTGGCCCCCAGCCCCATGCCTCCATGGACGCCAAGCTCCTGAGACTGCAAGCCCATCGCCTGCGCGCGACCCGCATGACGGTGGTCAGCTCGTTCTTCCAGTCCTGCCTGGTCGCGATGTTCGCGTGGTCGGGCGCCACCACGTGGGGCGCCGCGCTCGCGTTCTTCCTGTTGAGCAACGGCAGCACCGGCTTCTTCTGGATCATGGTGCGGCGCGGCTGGAACATGCGCTTTCGCGACACCCGCCTGCTCTGGGCGCAGCTCGGCGCGAACTACGTCATCCAGCTCGTCTTCATCGTCGCGGCACCCAAGCTGTGGATGGTGTTCCTCGCGTCGAGCCTGGTGTCGTTCAACTACGCGATGCTCGGGTTCACGCAGCGACAGTTCATCTGGACGTGGCTCGGCTTCGGCGCCACCACCGCGCTGACGCTGTTCATCGGCCGCGAGCGCTTCGCGTACCCCGAGCTGACCAGCTTCAACATCGTGCTGCTGTGGCTGTTCTTCTTCCTCGCGGTGCGGCGGCTGGCGCTGATCGGCATGCAGTTCGCCAACCTGCGTCAGCAGCTGTCGGAGCGCAACCGGGAACTGACGCTCTCGCTGGCGCGCATCCAGGAGCTCGCGAGCCACGACGAGCTGACCGGCGCCTTCAACCGGCGCCACTTCATGCAGCTGGTGGCCGAGGAATGCGCCCGCGCGAACCGCACGCAGCAGCCGTACTCGATCGCGCTGTTCGACATCGACCACTTCAAGTCGATCAACGATCGCCACGGCCACGCCACCGGCGACGCGGTGCTGCGCGACTTCTGCACCGTCGTCGACGCGCACCTGCGCACCACCGACCGCTTCGCGCGCTACGGCGGCGAGGAGTTCGTGCTGCTGATGCCGGTGACGACATCCGTCGACGCCGCGGTGCCGGCGGTCGACCGCATCCGCGCCGCGATCGAGCGCCACGACTGGAGCGTGACCTCGCCCGGCCTGGGCGGCCACCGGGTCACCGTGTCGGCCGGCGTGGCCACCAGCCGGCCGGGCGAATCGGTGGAGGAGCTGCTCGCGCGCACCGACGCCGCGCTCTACGAAGCCAAGGCGCGCGGACGCAACCAGCACGTGGTCGCACCCTGACGCGGCACCCGCGCCGCCGGGCGAAACGCTCCGGGCGCTGCAGTCGGCCGTTCGCCTTCCCGCTGATGCCGGGCTGTGAGACATTCGAACCTCGCCGCCCTCTCCCTCTTTCTTCGCGATCGAGACCACCATGCTCGTGACCACCATCCGCCGGCTCTCGGCGGCCACCGGTGTCGCCGTCGCCGCCGCGCTGGCGCTGCTCGCCACGCAGCGCCACACGCCCGGCGCGCTGCTGCCGCACGGCTACTGCTTCACCTGGAACCCGGCGCTGCTGTGGACGCACGTCACCAGCGACTCGCTGATCGGCCTGGCCTACATCTCGATCCCGCTGACGCTGCTGCACCTCGTGCGCAAGCGCGCCGACATGCCGTTCAACTGGATCGTCACGCTGTTCGCGACCTTCATCGTCAGCTGCGGCGCGACGCACTGGATCGAGGTCTGGACGGTGTGGAACCCCGACTACTGGCTCAGCGGCAGCGTGAAGGCGATCACGGCGGCGGCATCGGTCATGACGGCGGTGTCGCTCGTCTACCTGGTGCCGCGCATCCTCGCGATCCCCAGCAGCGCGCAGATGGACGCCACGCTCGCGGCGCTCGAACGCGAGGTCGCGCGGCGCCGGCTCGTCGAGGAGGAGCTGCGCGCGGAACGCGCCGAGCTCGAGCGCCGCGTCGAGGCCCGCACCGCCGAACTCGCGGTCGCCAGCGCCGCCGCGCAGGCCGCGCGCGCGGTCGCCGACGACGCGAACCGGCAGAAGGATCGCTTCCTCGCCAAGGTGTCGCACGAGCTGCGCACGCCGCTGCAGTCGACGCTCACCTGGGCGCAGGCGCTGTCGCTGTCGGTCGACGACCCGCAGCGCGCCCGGCTCGCCGCCGCGCGCATCATCCACAACGTGCGCGTGCAGGCGCGGCTGATCGACGACCTGCTCGACATCTCGCGCGCCCTCAGCGGCAAGCTGCAGCTCGCGTGGCAGCGCGCCGACGCCGTGCAGGCGGTGCAGCGCGCGGTCGACGTGGTGCGCGACGCCGCGCGCGCGCAGGACGTCATGATCGATTGGACGTCCGACTCGCCCGGCACGCCCGTGGCGACCGACCCCGCGCGGCTCGAGCAGGTGGCGTGGAACCTCGTCAGCAACGCCGTGCACGCGAGCGCGCCGCACGGGCGCGTGCGCGTGGCGATGCACCAGTCGGCCGACGGCACGCTGCGGCTGGTCGTCGAGGACCAGGGCCGCGGCATCGCGGCCGCCGACCTGCCGCACATCTTCGAGCCCTTCCTCCAGGCCGGCGTTGAGGGCAACCGCCACCAGGGCCTCGGGCTCGGGCTCGCCATCGTGCACAACATCGTCACGCTGTTCGGCGGCGAGATCGTCGCCGCCAGCGACGGCCCGGGCCACGGCGCGCGTTTCAGCGTCACGCTGCCGCCCGCGCCCGAGCGCGAGTCGCAAGACGCCCCGCCGACGCCCGCCGCCGCGCTCGCCGACACCGAGATGCAGCGCCTGCAAGGCCTGCGCGTGCTCTACGTCGAGGACGAGCCCGAGCTCGGCGAAGGCGTGCGCCAGGTGCTCACCGCGCTCGGCGTCGTCGTGCGCTGGTGCCGCACGTTCGACGACGCGCGCCAGCGCATCGCCGAGAGCGTGCCGCACGGCGCCGTCGACGTGCTGCTGTCCGACCTCGCCCTCGACGGCGACCACATCGGCCTCGCGCTGCTGCCGCTGCTGCGCGCCACGCCCGGCGGCGCATCGATTCCCGCCCTGATCATCTCCGCCCACGGCAGCGAGGCCGACCGCCGACGCTCGATGGCCGCGGGCTTCGCGGCGCACCTCGTGAAGCCGGTCGACGGCGCGGAGATGGCACGCGCGCTGCTGGCGGCGCTTCATCCGTGATGCGCGAGTTCCTCCGCCCCTGGAAGCTCTTCACGCTGGCCGCCGGCATCGCGCTGCTGGTGATCGGCGCGCGGCTCGAGATCGCACCGGACTGGGACATCCCGATCAGCTTCATCATGGCGCTGCTCGCCTACCTCACGGCACCCTGGAGCCTGCGCGTGCTGCTGGAGCGGCGCTGGAAGCTGCTGCCGCTGGCGCTGCTCGCCACGTGGTTCACGGTCGACGGCTGCTACGCGCTGTATTGGCACTGCCGCGATCCTCGCGTGCTCGCCCTGATGCGGGCCTACAACTTCCCGGCCTCGCTCGCGCTGTACGGCCTGTGCGGCGTGCTGTGGCTGTACCGCGGCCCCCTGCGCGCGCTGCTGGCCGACCTGTCGGAGCTCCTCAGCGGCGTGCGGCGCTGAGCCGCGGCGACGGCGCCGCCTAGCGCACCACGCGACTCCGGTCGATGAGATAGTCCACCAGCCGCGCGCTCGTCGACGGGATCTGCCCCGCGCGCACGCAGACGTACATCTGGCGGTCGGCCCAGTCGTCCTCGAGGTCGATGAAGCGCAGCGCCATGTCCTTGCGAAAAGTCTTCACGGCGCCGGCCGGGAGGATGCCGATACCCTGCCCGGCGGCGATCAGGCGGCACACGGCCTCGAAGCTCTGCACCTCCACGCGCAGTCGCAACGGCGCGCCGGCCGCTGACGCGGCCTCGGCGAGGGTCCGCGAGATCGCGGAAGTGTTGTCGAGGCCGACGAAGTCGAAGCCGAGCAGGTCCTGGAACTTCACGCTGCGCGCGCGCAGGGGATGCGGCTGCGGCACGATCAGGCAGAGACGGTCGGTGCAGTAGCTCTCGAAACGCAGCTCGTCGCCCGGCACGCGGGCGGTGACGACGCCGACGTCGCACAGCCCCTCGCGCACCGCCTGGATGATGGCGCGGCTGCGCAGCTCGCGGATCTCCAGCTTGATCTTCGGATGCAGGCGCGCCCAGCCGGCGAGGTGCTCGGGCAGCTCCTGCGACATCGCCGACGTGTTCGCGTACAGCCGCACACGGCCGGTGGCGCCGTCCGCATAGTCGGAGAGGTCGGTGCGCATCACGTCGACCGCCTTCAGCACCCCCTGCGCATGCCGCGCGAGCGCCTCGCCGGCCGCGGTCGGCACGACGCCGTTGGGCGTGCGATCGAGCAGCGCGACCTGGAAGTGGTGCTCCAGCAGCGACAGCCGCCGGCTCGCGGCCGACACCGAGATGTGCGACTCCTCGGCCGCGCGCGAGAGGCTGTGCAGCTTCACGGCGCGCAGGAACAGCGCGATCGAGGTGAGGTCGGGGAGCAAGGTGGCGATGGCGTCGGATGCGTTGCCCGCAGGATAACGCCCCTCAGTGCAACGGCCACGCGCGCAGGATCAGCGGCGTGCCGACCAGCAGCACCATGATCGTCAGCGGCAGGCCGAGCCGCCAGTAGTCGCCGAAGCGGTAGCCGCCCGGACCCATCACCAGCGTGTTGTTCTGGTGGCCGATCGGCGTGAGGAAGTCGCACGCGCAGCCGAGCGCCACCGCCATCAGGAACGGGTCGGCGCGGTAGCCGAGGTTGGCGGCCATCGCGGCCGCGACCGGGCCGAGCACGAGCACCGCGGCGGCGTGGTGCAGCAGCGGCGTGAGCAGCATCGCGGTGAGCACGACGAGCCCGATCGCCGCAACCCCCGGCAGGTGGGCCGCCGCATGGCTCAGCGCCTGCGCGATCAACGCGGTCGCGCCGGTCTCCTTCAGGCCTTCGCCGACCGGGATCAGGCAGCCGAGCATGACGACGACGGGCCAGTCGACCGCGGCATAGGCTTCCTTCACGTTGATCTGGCGCAGCAGCACCGTCAGCACCGCCGCGCCGAAGAACGCGATCTCGACCGCGACCCAGCCCAGGCCCACCAGCACCAGCGCCACGGCCAGCAGGCCGATCGGGATCAGGCCGCTGACATTGCGCCCCATCGTGAGCTTGCGGTCGGCCAGCGGCAGCACGCCGAGCTCCTTGATCGAATTCGCGAGGCTCTTGCCCCAGCCCTGCAGCAGCACGACGTCGCCCACCGCGAAGCGATGCGAACGCAGCCGCGACGCCGAGGCGCGCGACGCCTTGCGCACCGCGAACAGGTTGATGCCGTGGCGGTGGCGCAGGTTCAGCGTCGCCGGCGTCGCGCCGACCAGCATCGAGTCCGCGGTGACGATCACCTCGACCACCTCCATCTCGTCGGTCTTCTCGCTCGGCTCGGGGATGTCCTTCGAGCCGACGATCTCGTAGCCGGTCTTCGCGACCATGCGGTCGACGACGGTCGGGTCGCCGATCACCACCAGCACGTCGCCCGGGAACACGCGCCAGTCCTCGGCCGGCACGTAGCGCCGGTTGCCCTCGCGGATGATGGCCGCGACGGACATCTCGCCTTCGCTCAGCTCCTCCAGCGCACCGACGGTGGTGTCGGCGGACGTCGCGGTCGCGGGCACGCGCAGTTCCGTGGTGTAGGCCTCGATCGAGAACGCCTCCTCGGCCTGCTGCTTGCCTTCGCGGTGCGGCAGCAGGCGCCAGCCGAACGCGAGGAACACGATCGCGAGCGTCGTCAGCGGCAGGCCGACCGGCACGAAGTCGAACAGCCCGAACGCGGGCTGGCCGAGATCCTTGCGCACGCTGGAGATCAGCAGGTTCGGCGACGTGCCGATCTTCGTGATGGTGCCGCCCACCAGCGAGCCGAACGCGAGCGGCATCAGATACATCGAGCGCGGCTGGCCCGAGCGCCGCGCCGTCTGGATCGCGATCGGCATCACGATGCCCAGCGTGCCGACGTTCTTGATGAACGCCGACAGGTAGCCGACCGAGGCCGTGAGGATGCCGACCTGCAGCGACGGCGACTTCACGCGCGCGAGCAGCGAGCCGATCCACACGTCGAGCACGTTCGACGCCGCGATCGCCCGGCTGACCACCAGCACCGACGCGATGATGATGATCACCGGGTTCGCGAAGCCCTGGAAGGCCTTGTCGACCGGCACCACGCCCAACACCACGGCGAGCACCAGCGCCAGGCCGGCGACGACGTCGTAGCCCAGGCGCCCGCTCATGAATGCGGCGAGCATCGCGGCGATGATCAGGAACGCTTCGATCTGGTGGACGGTCATCGGCCTGCCCGGTCGTCGACGCTCCCCCGCGGCGCGCCTTGCGAAAGCGGGAGGGCAATCGCCGAGCCCGAAGGCCGGCACCAGGTTCTCAGGACTGGAAGCTCGTCGCCAGCATGAACGCGACCGCCGCGCCCATCACCAGCGTCGCGGCCCAGCCGAAGAAGCGGTGGCGGAAGCTGATGGTGAGACTGCCCATGATGCGCGGCGACTGGCCGATCCACATCATCACGACCATGATCGGCACCGAGATCACGCCGTTGACGATCGCGCTCCACACGAGCGCCTTGATCGGGTCGAGCTCGAGCGTGCTCATCAGGGTGCCGAAGACCGTCGCCGCGATGATGATCACGTAGAAACCGCGCGCCTCGTGGAAGCCGCGCGAGAGACCCGACTTCCAGCCGAACGCCTCGCTCACCGCGTACGCCGCCGAGCCCGCGAGCACCGGCACCGCGAGCAGCCCGGTGCCGATGATGCCGAGCGCGAAGATCGCGAACGCGAACTCGCCCGCGACCGGGCGCAGCGCCTCGGCGGCCTGCGACGAGGTCTGGATGTTGGTG
>JASLEM010000072.1 GCA_030151165.1 Burkholderiaceae bacterium | reverse complement strand
GAAGATGCGCACCAGCTGCTTGACGTTCGTGAGGTAGAACGAGTTGCGCGTGTGGTTCTCGGGGATCAGCAGCAGGTTCTTGGCCTCGGGGCAGATCTTCTCGATCGCCGCCATCGCCGCCTGGATCGCCAGCGGCAGCATCGGCTCGGTGAGATTGTTGAAGCCGCCGGGGAACAGGTTGGTGTCGACGGGCGCGAGCTTGTAGCCGGCGTTGCGGATGTCGACGGACGTGTAGAACGGCGGCGTGTGCTCCATCCACTCGAGCCGGAACCAGCGCTCGATCGCGGGCATCGACTCGAGCACGCGTTGTTCGAGTTCGTTGATCGGGCCTGTCAACGCGGTGACGAGATGGGGAACCATGCGGGGGTCCTGGGGAGTCTGGAAGGTGATTTTAAGGCGTGAAAACCCGGAATCACTTGAGGGTGGCCGCGTCGATTTCAAGCGGCGACCCGTCCCCGGCCGAGGCGGCGCGGCGCGTCAGGAGGCCGGCGGCTGCTCGGCGACGGTCGGCGCGAGCACCGGCGCGGGCAGGCGCGACACTTCCAGGCGCTTCGCGAGCCGCGAGCCCCAGCGGCGCACCGGGTTCTCGACGACGTAGTACGACAGCGCCGCCGCCACGAACCCGCCCACGAGCTCCACGCCCATGCGCAGCGGCCCGGGTGCCATCGTGTTCTCGGCGATCGCGATCACGAGGAAATGGTAGAGGTACAGCGAGTAGCTGATGTTGCCGACGAAGCGCATCGCCTTCGACTCGAGCAGGTCGCTCAGCACGCCGTAGCGCCGATGCGCCGCGAACAGCGCGGCGAAGATCGGCACGAAGGCGGCGCTCTCGATGGTGAAGTGCAGCGGCTCGCGGATCGCGAGGCTATGCATCATGTACACCGCGCCCACCAGCGCGATCGCCGCGATGGCGGTGCTCGTCCTGCCGAGCCACTCGAGGTGCCGGCTGCGCGCGTGGATCAGCGCCGACAGCAGGCAGCCCCAGGCGATGGAATCGAGGCGGGTGTCGGTGCGGCGATAGATCGTCGCGTTGTGGATGCCCATCTCGTACGCCAGGCCAACCCGCCAGGCGCAGATCGCGACGACGGTGATCAGCAGCATGCGGATCAGGTGGCCGCGCGACAGCAGCAGCGCGATCGGGAAGATCAGATAGAAATGCTCCTCGACCGCCAGCGACCACGTGATCTGCAGCGGGCAGATGGCGGCGCCGACCTGGCCGAAGCCGTGGTAGTTCGCGAAGTAGAACAGCGTGGCGGCGAAGTCCGACAGCGGGATCGGGAAGCCGAGCGCGAACATGATCGCGCCGGACAGCGCGGCGAACGTGACCAGCGCCGGCGCGAGGCGGAAGAAGCGGCGGACGTAGAACGCCTTGAAGTGCGCGCCGCTGAACGACTGCGCCAGCATCATCCGCGTGATGATGAAACCGGAGATGAAGAAGAACAGCGTGACGCCGAACGCGCCCGGGATGCGGTCCGTGAAGATGTGGCTCGTCACCACGATCAGGATCGCGATGGCCCGCAAGCCGTCGAGGGCGGGGATGTGTTTCATGCGCTGCGGTTTCCGGTGAGGCGCCGGCGGATGGGTGAGCAGCTCATCCGGAATCCCGCGTCGACGTCGATCGATTATCGGGGAAAAGGCGGGTGCGGCGACCCCTCGCGCGGGTGGCGCGCCCATGAAAAAGGGCCGCCCTCGCGGGCAGCCCTCGTGCGCTCGATCGGCGGGACGCCGCCGACCTCAGCGACCTGTCAGCTTCACTTGCTGTAGGCCGTTTCGCCGTGCGACGTGATGTCCAGGCCTTCGCGTTCTTCTTCTTCCGTCACGCGCAGGCCGATGACCAGGTCGACGATCTTGAAGGCGATGAACGCGACGACACCCGACCACACGAGCGTGACGCAGACGCCCTTCAGCTGGATGACGAACTGGTCCCACATGCCGTTGGAGCCGGTGGTCATCTTGACCCAGTCGGTCGTCATGCCGGGGCCGCCGAGCTTCTGGTTGTTGAAGACACCGGTCAGCAGGGCACCGACGATGCCGCCGACGCCGTGCACGCCGAACACGTCGAGCGTGTCGTCCGCGCCGAGGATCTTCTTCAGGCCGTGCACGCCCCACAGGCAGGCGAAGCCGGCGATGAAGCCGAGCACCACGCCGCCGATGATGCCGACGTTGCCGGCGGCCGGCGTGATCGCGACGAGGCCGGCGACGGCGCCCGAGGCGGCACCCAGCATCGAGGCCTTGCCCTTCATCAGCGCTTCACCGAGCGTCCAGGCCAGCGTCGCGGCCGCGGTGGCCAGGAACGTGTTCAGGAACGCGAGGGTCGCGCTGTTGCCCGCTTCGAGCGCCGAGCCGGCGTTGAAGCCGAACCAGCCCACCCACAGCAGCGAGGCGCCGACCATCGTCAGCGTCAGCGAGTGCGGCGTGAAGGCTTCCTTGCCGTAGCCGATGCGCTTGCCGATGCAGTACGCGCCCACCAGGCCCGCGACGGCGGCGTTGATGTGCACGACCGTGCCGCCCGCGAAGTCGAGCGCGCCCCATTGCCAGATCAGGCCGGCGGTGGCGTTCACCTTGTCGACGACGTCGGCGCTGGTGTAGGCGTCCGGACCTTGCCAGAACCAGACCATGTGGGCGATCGGCAGGTAGCTGAACGTGAACCAGATGACCATGAACAGCAGCACCGCCGAGAACTTGATGCGCTCGGCGAACGAGCCGAC
>JASLEM010000592.1 GCA_030151165.1 Burkholderiaceae bacterium | reverse complement strand
GATGGCCGGCTGGTCGAGCTTGGCCAGGTCGTTCATGTCGGCGCGGAAGCCGCCGCTGTCGCTGCCCAGGGTGGCGACGTAGCGCTTCATGTCCAGCAGCGAGAAGCCGCGGCGCGCGATGATCTTGTCCTTCTCGCCGTGCTCCAGCATGCCTTCCATCGCGTCCTTCTCGGTGACGTTGAGCCCGAGGTGGAACTGCAGGACCGTCGTCAGCGCGGCCGAGCCGCAGCTGTAGTCGAACGCCTGGTGGACGATGTGGCGGTACTTGAAGTACTGGTTCGGCAGCACCTGCACGGACTCGGGCTCGAGGCCGCCGTTGGTCTTGGCGACGTTGAGCTCGTACTCGAGCGGCGGGTGGTTCAGCGGTTCGTGCTTGGAGAGGACGCCCGCGCCCATGATGGCGGCGGCGACGACGCCGAGGAGGATGAGCAGCATGCGTTCAGGTCTCTGGTCGGGCGCGCGGGGTCACTTGGCCCACACGTTCAGCTGGCCGGTCATGCTCGCGGTGCCGTTCAGGAGCAGCGAGCCGAGGCTGTTGGTGATCGGGGCGTTGGCGTCGGTCTGCACGCCGATCGCGCGCACGCCGAATTCGGCCGCGTGGACGTACGCGGGCATGCCGATCGCGAGATAGTCGCCGCCGGTGCGGGCGGTCGGGTCGAGCGTGATCGCGTACAGGTCGAGCACGCCGCCGAAGTTCTGCGCGATCGCGTAGGTGGTGACGCCGCCGACCGTGAAGCCGGCGGAGATGCGGCTGTCGATCGCCTGGCCCGTCAGCAGGCCGGAGTTGAGCTCGAGGTGCACGAAGATCGCGACGCCCTGGCCCGCGACGGTGCCGAGCTGCTCGTCGGACATCGGCACCTTTTCCGCGCACGCGCTCCCCGCGGCGAGCGCGATGAGGCAGGCGACGGCGAGGCGGCTCGACATGGCGCGCGCGGTCGGTCGAAGGTCGCGGGCGGCGCTCACTGGCCGCCCTTGAACTTGATGTCGAGGAAGTTGATCTGCATCGACGCGATGCTCGCGCTGCCGAGGTTGACCGTCGTCGGCGTCGCGACGCCCGGGGTCATCGTCGCGAACGAGATGTTGTCGATCTTCAGGCTGCCGGCCGACACCGGGTCCGCCGTGGTCGGCCAGCCGAGCTGCAGGTGCAGGTACGAGCCGGTGCTGTCGGTGAACGCGTTGATCAGCCCGGGGTGCGTCGTGACGTCCGCCAGCATCCACGCGCCGCCGGTGGTGGCGTCGGCCAGGTGCAGGCCGGTCAGCGTGAGCGAGTCGCTGGTGTCGATCACGCCGCTGGCGTTGCGGCCGTGCGAGTAGACCGCCAGGCTGCCGATGTCCAGCCGCGTGCCGAGGCCGAAGGCGATGCCTTGCGTGTCGGCGATCGCCGTCGGCGCGACGTAGAGCCCGCCGCCCATCATCGTCAGCGCCGTGACCTGCAGCGTGCCGCCGTAGAACGTGGAGTTGGCGACGACGTCGTAGTTCGAGAAGTCCGAGGTCAGCGACCATTTCTGGTTGCCGAGCGTGTTCTTCGGGAAGTCGAGCGCGATCACGTCGGCCAGGTTGCTGCGCGACTGCATCGACAGCAGGTACGGGTCGGCGAAGCCGTCCGGGTCGTCGGTGCGCGAGATGTCCAGCCCGGACAGCGCGAGCGAGCTGCCGTTCGGCGACTTGTAGGTGAGCGTCAGCGGATCCGTCAGGCTGCTGGTGAGCGAGAAGTTGCTGAGGTTGAACGCGACGCCGTCCGCGCCGCGGACGTTGGACAGCTCGTCGTCCGCGAGCGCCTTCATGCCGCGCGCAGCGGACGCCGCCGCCGCCGCGGACACGGGCGCCGCGGCCTGCGCGCGCGCGTCCCGCGCGAAAGCCAGCGCGCCGACGAGACTGGCGGTCGCCGACGACGCGGCGACGCCGATGCAAAGCGTGGTTAGCCGCGCGACCCGGGCTGCCACGCCGCTGCGCGCGGCGCTCCACGTCCTGCCCGCGCTGACCGCCGCGCGCCGCATCAGGGGCCGATCTTGGGGATGTTGGGGGGGACGGTCCCCGTGGTGTTGATCGCCTTCAGGCGGTCGGTCCAGTTGAGCCAGAAGCCGGCCTGCGCCGTGGCGGGCGCGCCGACGGCCGCGTCGGTCGTCGGGTAGACGAGGGCGGTCTTCAGGATCGAGAGAAAGAAGTCGCGGCTGGCGCCGTTGGCGTCGCCGGCGGTCACGCCGCCGATCTGGTTGAGCGGGATCGTGCAGCCGGCGCCGCAGGCGAGCGACGTGCCTTGCGAGCCGTTGAGCGTCGCGGTGGTGGTGCCGGTGTTGATCGCCAGCGAGCCGCTGACGGTGTTCATCAGCAGGCCCACGTCACCTGCGATGCCGCCGAAGCCGATGCGCATGCCGACGACTTGCCGGTTGGCGCTGCCGACCGCGCCGGAGTAGACCCATTCGAAGTACGGGTCGGTGATCGCGACCGTGCGCGCGGCGTCGCCGGCGTCGCTGCGGCCGAAGCTCAGCGTGGAGATGTCGATGTCCGAGATGCCGTTCTTGGTGCCCAGTTTCAGGCCCGAGAGCGTGGCGGACAGCGAGACGTCCGCGTTCAGCGTGATGCGCGAGAAGTCGTAGCCGCCCTGCGACGTGTTGGTGAGATCGAGCAGCGCCTGGCCCCAGGTGTCCGACAGCGCCTTGTCGTCCATCGGCACGCCCACGGCATGGGCCGGCGCCACGGCGCATGCGAGCAGCGTCGCGGCGGCGCAAAGCGCAGCGGGCGATCGTGCCGGCGAGGGGGCGGTGGTGGCGGCGGACATGGGAAGGCGTGGCGGCGGAGGGTGCGAGGTTACCGCGATCTCGCGCGGTTTCTTGAAGGTTAAAAGGCCCCGTGACGCAACATCACGAGGCCTTTGCAACAGACTTCACGCACTCCGGAGGAAGTGCGCGAAACGTCTACGCTGCTTAGTGGCCGAACATCCAGACTTGCGTGCCTTGCAGGTCCAGGTTCTTGATCTGGATGGAGCCGAACGACTTGCCGTTGTTGCCGGTCGTGATCGAGTCGATCGTGATCGTCGGGCTGACCGCGTGAGCGGCGGCCTGGGCTTGCGCATCCGTCGCGCCGCCGGTGGCGGGAGCGATGGCGGCCGGGAAGGCGAACTGGACGACGTCGCCGCCCGTGTAGCCCAGGGCGCCGGCGATGCCGCCGACAGCCAGGGCGCCTTGGGTCGCGCTGTAGCTGCTGGCAGCGGTGACGGCGGCGGTCTGGAACGCGCCGGCGTTCAGGACGTCGATGGTCATGGCCATCATGCCGTTGACGTGGATGCCGTTGAACGACACGGAGCCGCCCGTCGCATCGGTGTCGGTGTACGTGAACGAACCGATGTTGATGTTCAGGTTGGCAGCGATCGACACGCCGTCTTGACCGGCGATGGCGCTCAGGTCGTTGTCGGCGATCGAGGTCATGGCCGAGGCCGACAGCGACAGGGCGGCCAGGGCGGCGGCGGCGGTAAGCTTGAGCATGTTCATGTGTGTCTCTCCAGATGTATAAGGTCTATTGATCGAACTCTTTGAAACCCCTCGCGGGCAATATCCGATTTCTGCGTCAAGGGTTTTGCCCTGGAACTCGCCGGCCACTCGGTGGAGGGTCGGACTTCGCTGAAGTCATACTTGCCAAACGCGTGCCGCAATGATGTGCCGTAAATTCTTCCGTCGCACTGACTTGCGGAGCCAACGCCATGGCTTGCGAAACCATGGCAGGGGGGTATCTTCCCTAGTCCTGGGTGTTTTCCCCATCGAGCGAGGGCTTCTGCTGCCGAGTCGGCGTCGCCCATGACGGCGTCATTGTCGCAAGCCCTTAAGGGTTGTCCCGCGTGGCGTGGCGAGCCCGGATTGGCTCGCGAAGCCAGAACTATTCGCCGTGGACGGTTTTACCGGCCCATGAAAAAGGGAGCCGAGCGGCTCCCAGGACTTGGTCGACGAAAATAATAAAGGCAGATTTTATGAAATCGCCTGGAAAATATGTCAGGCGGCGCACCGCAGGGTATTCGGCGTGCGTCCGAACCAGCGTTTGCACGCGCGGTAGAAATTACTCGGGTCGGAGAATCCGAGGGCGAAGCTCATTTCGGTCGGCGTGTAGGCGCCGTTGACGAAATAGCGCTGCGCCAGCTCGCGGCGGGTGTCGTCGACCAGCTCGATGAAGCTGGTGCCTTCCTCGGTCAGCCGGCGCTGCAGCGTGCGTTCGCTCATGCACAGCGTGGCGGCGACGAGCTCGCGCCGCGGGTCGCCCTTGGCGATCAGCTGCATCAGCGCCTGGCGCACGCGCGCCGTGATGCAGCCGCCCTGTTCGGCGGCGAGCTGGGCGACCATGCGTTCGCACATCTCGCCGACGGTCGGGTCGGACGTCGGGAACGGCGCGTCGAGCGCGGACAGCGGCAGCTCGATCACGAACGCCGCCGCGCCGAACAGCACCGGGCAGCCGAAGGCGGCTTCCCACGGGGCCGGGTCGGCCGGCGCCGGGTAAGGGTGGTGCACGCGGACCGGCGCGACCTTCTCGCCGGTCAGCCAGAAGATGCCCTTCATGAACGTGACCGCCATGAAGTCGTAGCGCTGCTGCGGCACCGGCAGCTTGCCGGCCGAGATGCGCAGCGTGATGCGGCAGGCGTCGTGGTCGACGTCCATGCCCAGCGACGTGGCGGGCGCGTCCATCCCGATCGACGTGGTCGGCGAGATCAGGTTCGTGTAGCGCGCCAGGCGCTGCAGGCCGCTGCGCAGGTCGGGCGAGGACAGCACGAGGCTGGACAGCGATCCCAGGCCGATCAGCGGCTGGCGTGGCGACAGCGCGAGGCCGATGGCCGGGTCGCCGGTGCGTGCGACGGCCGCGCCCCAGGCGACGCTGAACAGGTCGGCCAGGTGTTCGGCGTCGACGGTTTCGTTGGGGTCGGGGTTCAGTCCGGCGTCCGCGAGGATCGCGGCGAGATCGAGTCCGCGTTGCGCGAAGCCGTCCTTCATCGCCTTGAACGCGCTGAGCTGAGACAGGGGAACGACAACCACGAAGGACTCCGATACTTGGACGGGAAAAGGCGTTCCGCGATGGAGTGCCGATTCCCTTCATAAAATAGAACGACCGTTCTATTTATTGAATGAAATATTAGCCAGCGGCGCTACGCACCGACATAGGAAAGAACCCGAAGTTTGCCCCAGGACAGTGCGATTGCGACCTCAAATCGGGCGCAGTCCCCCAACATGGGTGAAGGGTAAACCCGCCGCTGGTGCGCGCGGGGCGTTCGCGGTGCATCTCCGGGCGTCGATCGGCGCCGCAATGCCGATCTCGCGCCGCCCGGGACGCCCGCGTCGTTCGTGGAAAGGTCGACGAAACGGCCCTCGGCGAGCTGCGGAACCGGTGCCGCCGCGGCACCAGGAGAGCGATCCGGCGGCCGCGCTCGGAGCGGCGAACGACCGTGCGAAAAAAACGACGGTTTGCGGTCGTTCCGGCGCCGCCTCGTGCGCTCAAGAGCCCGGTTCGGGTGGCGGGGCCGGGCGCGCGGGCGCCGGGTATTTCAGCGCGTTCAGGCCGATCTTGCGGCGCGCCGCGGCAGCGAGGTCGATCCCGAGCTGGTCGGCGAGCTGGATCAGGTAGAGCAGCACGTCCGCCGCCTCGTGGCCCACCTCGACGCGCTGCGCATCGCTCAGCGCGCGGCTCTGCGCCTCGGTCAGCCACTGGAAGTGCTCCAGCAGTTCGGCGGCCTCGACCGCCAACGCCGACGCGAGGTTCTTGGGCGAGTGGAACGGCGCCCAGCCGCGCGCGTCCGCGAAGTCGCGCAGGTCGTCTCGGAGGTTCAGCAGGTCATCGGGCATGGGCGCGAGCATAGCGGCGTCGGCGCGGGTGTCGATGCGCAGGCCCGGCGTCCTTCGTCGCCATTGACAACGTTTCCCTCCCCCTTTCTGGTGTGGCGTGAACCCCCTCTCTCCCACATTCGAGGGGGCTTCGTGAAGAAGTGCACGTTCAATAATCGCCGCTGACCCAAACCCTTTACATCGGCGCGGCACTCGAAGGGTTTCGTGCTTCGCCATAACCGGGAAATACCATGAAGAAATTCACGAGCATCGCCGCGGCGGTTGCTTCCCTCCTGCTGGCCGGCCACGCGTTCGCGCAAGTGACCACGGTGCCGGATTCGGCGCTGACCCACACCTCGGGCGGCCTGTACACCACCGACTTCGGCGTGAGCGCGCAGATCGGCGGCTCCACCGGCCGCAACGACGACTCGTCGACGGGCCCGATCGCGCTGGGCTACACGCTGACGAACTTCTTCGGCCAGGACTACAGCACGATCTACATCAACAACAACGGCAACATCACGTTCAACGGCCCGCTCGGCTCGTACACGCCGGCCGGCCCGCAAGGCGCCACGCAGCCCGTGATCGCGCCGTTCTTCGCGGACGTCGACACCCGCGGCGCGAACAGCGGCATCGTCTACGTGAACACGTCGATCGCCAACGAGACGATCATCACGTGGGACCACGTCGGCTACTTCGGCGCCCACGACGACAAGCTCGACACCTTCCAGCTCGTGCTGCGCGGTGCCGCCTACAACACGCCGGCCGGCGAAGGCCAGATCGGCTTCTTCTACGGCGACATGCAGTGGGAAACCGGTGACGCCAGCGGCGGCCACGCCGGCTTCGGCGGCACGCCGGCGGCGGTCGGCTTCGGCGACGGCAACTCGAACGGCGAAGTGCTGGCCGGCTCGACCCAGAACGGCATCTCCGGCGTCGTCAACGACAGCTTCATCTGGTTCGACGTCAACGACCAGGGCATCCCGACCCCGACGATCCCCGAGCCGACGAACGTCGCGCTGATGCTGGCCGGTCTCGGCCTGCTGGGCACGATCGCCCGCCGCCGCAACAAGGCCTGATCCGCGCGTCGCGCCGCCCCGCGCCTGGTTTTCTGGAGCGACTTCCAGGCGCGCGAGCGGCAGCAGACGGCAGCACCGCCGTGATCTTCGATTCGAAGACGCGGCGGTTTTTTCATGGGCTTCGCCGATCTCCGATCGCACGATCCCTGATCGGGCGTGCACGGGCAAACACCTCCGCCATGCAGCGGCGCGGGGCGGCCACAATGGGCGATCCCCAACTGCCACGGAGCCCGCCGTGCCGCTCAGCGACATCGAGATCGCCCAACGCGCGACCCTGCGCCGCATCGACCAACTGGCCCGCGACCGCCTGGGCATCGCCGACGACTACCTGGTGCCGTATGGGCATCACAAGGCGAAGATCGACCTGGGCTACCTGCGTTCCCTGCACGACCGGCCCGACGGCAAGCTGGTGCTGGTCACGGCGATCAGCCCGACGCCGGCGGGCGAGGGCAAGACCACCACCACGGTCGGACTCGGCGATGCGCTGAACCACATCGGCCGCAAGGCCGTGATCGCGCTGCGCGAACCCAGCCTGGGGCCGGTCTTCGGGCTGAAGGGCGGCGCCGCCGGCGGCGGCCATGCGCAGGTGGTGCCGATGGAGGAGATCAACCTCCACTTCACCGGCGACTTCAACGCCATCGCGCTGGCCAACAACCTGCTGGCCGCGGCGATCGACAACCACGTGCACCACGGCAACGCGCTGGGCATCGACGTCCGCCGCATCACCTGGAGGCGCGTGATGGACATGAACGACCGCGCGCTGCGGCAACTCACCGTCGGCCTCGGCGGACCGGCGAACGGCTATCCGCGCGAGGACGGCTTCGACATCGTCGTGGCCTCCGAGGTCATGGCGATCTTCTGCCTCGCGACGTCGCTGGCCGACCTGAAGCAGCGGCTGGGCCGCATCGTGGTGGCCGAGACGCGCGACCGCAAGCCGGTGCGCGCCGCCGACCTGAAGGTGCATGGCGCGATGACCGTCCTGCTGAAGGATGCGCTCGCGCCCAACCTCGTCCAGACGCTGGAGAACAATCCCGCCATCCTGCACGGCGGCCCGTTCGCCAACATCGCGCACGGCTGCAACAGCGTCATCGCCACGCAGGCCGCGCTGAAGCTCGGCGACATCGTGGTCACCGAGGCCGGCTTCGGCGCCGACCTGGGCGCCGAGAAGTTCGTCGACATCAAGTGCCGCAAGACCGGCATGCGCCCGGACTGCGCGGTGCTGGTCGCCACCGTGCGGGCGCTGAAGTTCCACGGCGGCGTCGACCTGGGCGCGCTGGGCCGCGAGGACCTGCCCGCCCTCGTGCGCGGCCTCGCGAACCTCGAGCGGCACCTGCACAACCTGCGCGAGGTCCTGGGCCTGCGCTGCGTCGTCGCGATCAACCACTTCGGCTCGGACACCGAGGCCGAGCACGCCTTGCTGCGCGAGCGCGTCGGGGCGCTGGGCGTGTCGGTCGTCACGGCCCGCCACTGGGCCGAAGGCGGGCGCGGCGCGGTCGACCTGGCGCGCGAGGTCGTGCGCCTGTGCGAGCTGCCGCCGCAACCGCTGCGCTTCGCCTACGACGACGACACGCCGCTGTGGGACAAGGCGAGGGCGCTCGCGCAGCAGGTCTACGGCGCGGCCGACATCAGCGCGCCGGCGGACGTCAAGGCGCAGCTGCAGCGGCTGCAGGACGCCGGCTACGGCCGCTTCCCCGTCTGCGTGGCGAAGACGCAGTACAGCTTCTCCACCGACCCCGCGCTGCGCGGCGCGCCCGCCGGCCACGTCGTGAACATCCGCGAGGTGCGGCTGGCCGCGGGCGCCGAGTTCATCGTCGTGATCTGCGGCGACGTCATGACCATGCCCGGCCTGCCGAAGGTGCCGGCGGCGGAGCAGATCGACCTCGACGGCGAGGGCAACGTGGTCGGCCTGTTCTGAGATCGTGAGCGCAGGCCGGAGGCGAAAGCGCGGCCGCAAAGCAAAAAGGCCTCGCATCGCTGCAAGGCCTTCTCATCGTCTTCGCTGCTTGGGATGGCTCCCCGACCTGGGCTCGAACCAGGGACCTACGGATTAACAGTCCGGCGCTCTACCAACTGAGCTATCGGGGAGCAGCGAAGCCTCGCAGTATAGCGTGTTTTTTCAGGAAATCAAAATTTCGCTTCGACTGATGCGAAAAAGGTACGCGGCTCGAGCGGGAAGAGGTACGCGTGGCTGTACTGGTAGGGCGCCTCGCGCCAGGCGCGGCGGTTGGCGACGTTGTCCACGCCGCCGCGCCAGATCAGCGTCGTGCCGTCGATCGCCTGCGTGTAGCGCGCGCCGAGGTCGAAGCGCGTCCAGCCCGGGATGCGCGCGCTGTCGTCGGGCAGCACCTCGCGGCCGCCTTCGTAGTCGGCGTTCGCCGTCACGGCGAGGCCCGGCACCGCGCCGATGGCGTAGCTGCCTGTGAGCTTGACCGCGCGCATCGGCACGTTCACCGGCACGCGGCCCACCGACGGGTCGTCCTGGCCCTGGTTGCGCACGCGTTGCCACATGGCGCTCGCGCGCAGCGTCAGCGCGTCGATGCGCGTCTGCGCGTTGGCCTCGAGGCCGATCGAGCGGATGTCGCCGCTCAGCGCGCGGCGCAGCAGCGTGGCGCCGGAGGTGTCGCCGGGGACCGGCGTGTCGGTCGTCGCGTCGATCTCCTGCGGCTGCTCGACGTCGTAGGCCGTCAGGCCCCAGCTGTCCGATGCGCCGCCGTGCTTGTAGCCGGCCTCCCACTGCTTGCTGATCGTCGACGCCAGCACCTGGCCGGCGTTGACGTAGACGTTGGGCTCGTTCGGCGCCACGTCGCTCTGCACGCCTTCGCCCCAGCTCACGTAGACCATGTCGTGCGCGCTCAGCTGCCGGCTGAGGGACAGCCACGGCGTCGTGAACGACTGCGCGTAGTTCGTGGCCGTCGTCGGGTCGCCGGTGGACGTCGGGAACGACGCGCGCTGCAGCCGCGAGTGGCGCACGCCGGCCCAGGCCGTCCAGCCGTCGCCGATCTGCACCGCGTCGCGCAGGTAGAGCTCGGTGCTGCGCTCGTTGCGGTCGTCGTTGGGCGAGGTGAGCGACGGGTCGGCCGGAACGAAGGCGGTGCCGTCGATGTTGCCGATGCCGACGAAGTTGTAGGCCTCGTCGTTGAAGCGCGCCGTGAAGCGCGTCAGCAGCACGCCGGCGGTCAGCGCGTGCTGCAGCGGGCCCGTCGCGAAGGCGCCGCTCAGCGAGAGGTCGAGGTCGCGCGTGGTGCGGCGTTCGTCGTCGCTGCGGAAGTCGTAGATGGCGTAGGTGCCGTCGCTCGCGAACCGGTCGCAGGGCACGCAATCGGCGTTGCCGCCGAAGGCGAACGCGAGGTGGTCGTTGCTCACGAGGCGCTGCTGCAGCGCGTGCGCCTTGAAGCTCCACTGGTCGTTCAGTTGCTGCGTGTAGCGCAGCGACATCGTGTTGCCCTGCGTCACCACCGGCTGCGACCACGGCTGGTCGTTGAGGTTGATGTGCGGGTCGATCGAATGCGGGTCGGGTACCACCGGGCCGAGCATGCTGAACGCCGGCACGCTGGGCTGCGACTGTAGGTTGTGCTCGAACTCGAACTCGAGCAGGTGCGCGCCGTCGATGCGCCAGTCGGTGGCGAGCGAGAGCACCTGGCGGTGGCCCTTCGCGTCGCGCACGTTCGGGTCGAGCCGGTCGGCCGACAGCCCCACGCGCGCGCCGAACGCGCGGTCGGCGCCGAAGCGCTGGCTCAGGTCGACCGCCGCGCCGACGCTGCCGTCCTGCGACCACGTCAGCTGCGCGTCGCGCAGGTCGGTGTCGGGCCGCTTGACGACGAGGTTCACGAGGCCGCCGGGCGCGCTCGTGCCGGCCTGCATGCCGCTCAGGCCCTTGAGCACTTCGACCGTGGACTTGTTGTCGAGGGCGAGCACGGTCTCGGCGTTGATCGGCAGGCCGTCGCGACGGAAGTTGTAGCGGTTGTCGACCTGGAAACCGCGCAGCGTGAACGTCGTCCAGTAGCCGACGGCGTTGTACGAATCGGTGAGGCTGGCGTCGAGCCGCGTGAGGTCGGACAGCGAGATCGTGCCGATGTCGCGCAGCGTCTTCGCGTCGATCGAGTCGACCTGGATCGGCGTGCGCGACGCGGGTTGCGCGAAGCCGGTGAGGCCGGAGGTGTCGTCCGTGCCGTGGCCCGTCACCTGCACCGTCTGCGGTGCCGCGACGGGGGGGGTGGATGCGGCGTCCTGCGCGTGCGCGGCACCGGCGAGCGCGAGGCAGGCCGCCGCGGCGAGCGGCGTGGACGGGAAACGGAAATCGAAACGGGAACGGGATATCGAAGCCATCGAGCTCTTTCAAAGCGATGGCAGGGGAACGGAGTCGGGAATCGAAGGCGCGAATGGCCTCGTGGTGCGACCGCTTCCCTGCGCGAGGATTACCTCAGTCAGGTTCAAAGGGACTTTCTCAGTCGCAGACCGCCCGGAATCCGTGCGGGTGCAACACCCCTAGCGAAGACGAGACGCCGGTCAGGACGCCTCGCAGGCCGCGATTATGTCAGCTCGATGCGGGCGGTGGACATGACGCGCATCAATGCCGCCACACGCCGCGCGTCGGCATCGCGGAAAATGCGCGGTCGATCCGTTTCTCGCCGCGCGCCGCCCATGCCTTTCATCGTCACCGAGCCCTGCATCCAGTGCAAGTACACCGACTGCGTGAGCGTCTGCCCGATGGACTGCTTCGTCGAGGGCCCGAACTTCCTCGCGATCGACCCGGAGACCTGCATCGACTGCGCGATCTGCGTGCCGGAATGCCCGGTCGACGCCATCGTGAACGCCACCGAGGTGACCGAGGCGCAGCGGCCCTACATCGCGCTCAACGCACGCCTCGCCGCGGATCCGCGCTGGACGCCGATCACGAAGCGCCAGGCGCCGCTCGACGACCACGAGGCGTGGCGCGACGTCGCCGCGAAGCGGCACCTGCTCGCGCAGGACTGATGGCCCGAGGCGCTAGACGCCCAGCAGCCGGTGGATGCGCGGGCTGCTCGTCGTGTACTCGAGCGGGCCGCCTTCGCCGGGGTTGAGGTGCTCCGCGACGCCGGCCGCGGCGAGCGTCGCCTCGTGGAAGCCGGACAGGATCAGCCGCTGCTTGCCGCGGTAGTGCACGACGTCGCCCACCGCGAAGATCCCCGGCACGTTGGTGCGGAAGTCGGCCGTGTCGACCGCGACCTGCCTGCGCTCCAGCGCCAGCCCCCAGTCGGCCAGCGGCCCGAGCTTGGGCGACAGGCCTTGCAGCACGACGACGGTGTCGACCGGCACCTCGATCGACGCGCCGGTGGCGTCCAGCACGGCCAGCGCCGCGAGGCGGTCGCCCTCGACGGCGAGCCCGGTCGGCTGGCCGGCGATGAAGCGCAGCGAGCCCCGCGCGCAGGCGCCGCGGAAGCCGGAGACGGTGTCGTCGTCGGCGTCGAAGGCGTCGCGGCGGTGGATCAGCGTGACCTCGGCGGGCGCATCGGCCGCGCCGCTCGCCGTCGCCTCGCACAGGCGCGTCGCGAACGCGAGCGCCTGCGCGGTCGCGCCGGACACGAGCACGCGTTGTCCGGCGAGCGCGGCGGGCGGGATGCGCGAGGTGTCGTGGAACAGCTGCCGGCCTTCGAACGCGTCGAGGCCGGCGACCTTCAGCGTGCGCGGCACGAAGGCGCCAACGCCCGCGGCCAGCACGATCGCGCCGCAGTCGAACGCGAGGCCGGCGCGCGTGCGGACGTCGAAGCGGCCATCGTCGCGGCGCGCGACGTGGCTCACGAGCTCGCCCAGGTGCAGCGCCGGCGCGAACGGCCGGATCTGCTCGAGCAGCCGGTCGGTCAGCTCGCGGCCGGTGCAGGCGGGCAGCGCGGGGATGTCGTAGATCGGCTTGTCGCCGTACAGCTCGACGCACTGGCCGCCCGCGAAGGGCAGGGCGTCGACGACGTGCGCCGCGATCTCGCGTAGCCCCAGCTCGAAGACCTGGAACAGGCCGACCGGGCCGGCGCCGATGATCAGCGCGTCGGTCTTGACGATGGGAGCCATCGCGGGGCCGCGGACCAGCGAACGATCACTTGATCAGTTCGCCGATCTTGTCCTTCTTGTCTTTCCACTCGTCGGCGTCCGGCAGCGCGGCCTTGCGCTTCGTGATGCTGGGCCAGTTCTTCGCGAGGTCGGCGTTGATCTTGATGAACGCGAGCTGGTCGGCCGGGACGTCTTCCTCGGGCAGGATCGCGTTGACCGGGCACTCGGGGATGCAGACCGCGCAGTCGATGCATTCGTCCGGGTCGATCGCCAGGAAGTTCGGGCCTTCGCGGAAGCAGTCGACGGGGCACACGTCCACGCAATCGGTGTACTTGCAACGGATACAGGCTTCGGTAACGACGTGGGTCATGGCAGCGGATGCGTGGTCGACAGGGGCTGGGAGCAGCGGGGATTCTAAGGCTTCGCGTCGGCCGATTGGGGCGGCAGGCGCTGGGAGGAAAGGGTTGCTGGGGTCTCTGCCGCGGCGACGCCGCCGTCGGCGTGCGCTTCGGGCACCGCCAGCGGGCTCGCGCCGACGCCGACGATGACGACGGTCGGCCGGCCGCCGTGCAGCACGCAGGCCTCGGGCAGGGTGTCGACGCGGTGGTCGCTGCCGTGCTGGTCGGGCCAGCCTGCGCGCGAGACGACCGCCACCGGCGTGTCCGCCGGCCAGCCGGCGCCGAGCAGGCGGCGCGACAGCGCGGCGAGCTGGCGGCCGGCCATGTAGAAGACCTCGGTGTCGGCGCTGCGGGTCGCGACGAGCTCGCCGGCGCGCGTCATCGCGGTGGTCAGCGCGACGCTGCGGCCGGTGCCGCGGCGCGTGAGCGGGCGCTGCAGGTCGGCGGCGGCGGCGATGGCCGAGGTGATGCCCGGCACCACCTCGCACGCGATGCCGGCCGCGGCGAGCGCGTCGAGCTCCTCGTCGAGCCGGCCGAACACGCTCGGGTCGCCGCCTTTGAGCCGCACGACGACCGCGCCGTCCTGCCGCGCGTGCTGCACCAGCAGCGCGTTGATGCGCGCCTGCGCGGTCGAGTCGCAGAAGCCGCGCTTGCCGACGTGGATCCAGTCGGCGCCGGGCCCGAGCTCGCGCAGCGCCGGGTCGACGAGCGCGTCGTGCAGCACGACGGTCGCACGCGCCAGCGCCCGCGCGCCGCGCAGCGTGATCAGGTCGGCGGATCCGGGGCCGGCGCCCACGATGAAGACTCGGGTCATGGCGTGTGGTCGAAAGGAACGGCGTGCCGCCACGGGCAGGCGTCGCGCCCGCGCACGATGCGAAGGCAGGCCCAGCTTAGGCGCGCGGACGCGCCGGATCAAGCGAAGAGTCGGACGTCGCGCCCCGCCGTCGAGGCGAGGAGCGCCGCGTCAGGCCGGGACGGCGTCCGGCGTCTTCGTCGCGTGCAGGCCGCACTCCTTCGCGGCCTCGTCTTCCCACCACCAGCGGCCGGCGCGGAAATCCTCGCCGACGGCGATCGCGCGCGTGCACGGCGCGCAGCCGATGCTGGGCATGAACTCGTCGTGCAGCGGGTTGTACGGCACGTCGTGCTGCGCGATGTAGTGCCAGACGTCGTTCCAGGTCCAGTCGGCGAGCGGGTTGACCTTGGTGCGGCCGTTGGCTTCGGTCTCGATGAAGCCGACCGTGCCGCGGTTGTTCGACTGCTCGCGTCGCAGGCCGGTGACCCAGGCGGTGCGGCCGTCGAGCATGCGGCCGAGCGGCTCCATCTTGCGCACCTGGCAGCAGCCCTTGCGCAGCTCGATGCTCTTGTACATCGCATCGTCGCCGTTCTTGCGCACGAAGTGGACGACCTGCTCCTCGCGCGGACGGTAGACCTCGACCGGCAGCTCGTAGCGTTCCTCGATGCGCGGGATCAGCGCGGCAGTCTCGGCGTGCAGCTTGCCGGTCTCGAGCGTGCCGATCGCGATCTTCAGGCCCAGGCGCGCGATGAGGTCGGTGACGACCATGTCCTCCGCGCCGAGGCTCGTGGCCTGGACGATGCGGCCGCCGTGATCCTCGGCCGCGGCCTTCAGCAGCTCGATCGTGGCATCGAGCTTGGCGGCGAAGTCCGCGCTCGGGCGTGCATAGAGCGCGATCGCCGAGGCCTTCGCGGGCGCCTGCAGCGACGAGAACGATTCGGCGTGGGCGTGTGCGGTCATCTCAGGCAGCCTTGCGGGCGAAGTGCGGCTGCGGCTGCAGCACGTCGCCCTGGTAGTACGTCGGGAAGAAGGTCAGCGCGCGTTCGGCGGAAGACCGGCGCTGGCCGTCCTTGAGCACCACGGCGTCGAAGCCGGTGCGTTGCAGCAGCGGCATCATGTCGACGAGCACGTCGCCCGTCGCGCGCAGCTCGCCCGCGTAGCGCAGGCGCGCGCGCAGCACGTGCGCCTGCGAGTACGCGCGCCCGTCGACCCACTTCGGGAACTCGAGCACGACGAGCGCGATGCGCGGCAGGTCGCCGGCGAGCGTCTCGATGTCCTCGGTGTTGGGCACCAGCACGCCGACGGGCACGTCCGCGGGCCAGGACTCGCGCACGGCCTGCCACTGCACCAGCGTGAGCAGGCGGTGCGGCGCGGGGCCGGCGATCTCGGAGTCGGGCAGCAGGAGCCAGGGGTCCGGGTTTGCGGACGAGGAGCGGTCGATGAATTTCATGGGATTGGCTCCGGGTCAGGCGGCGACGGCGGTTTCGCGGCGCACGAGGTCGGTGGCCTGGCGGAACGGGGCGATGCCGATGCGGCGTGCGGTGTCCACGAAGCGCTCGTTGGCGGCGCGCTGCTCGCGGAAGGTCTCGATCAGCGCCTGGATCACGGCGGGCACTTCCTCGGCCGCGAACGACGGACCGATGACCTTGCCGGGCGTGGCCGCGCCGCTGATCGTGCTGCCGTCGGAGCCGCCGACGCTGACCTGGTACCACTCGGCCCCGTCCTTGTCGATGCCGAGGATGCCGATGTGCGCGGTGTGGTGGTGGCCGCAGGAGTTCATGCAGCCGCTCATGTGCAGGTCGATGTCGCCGAGGTCGAGCAGGGCGTCGAGGTCGTCGAACTGCTCGGTGATGGCCGCGGCGATGGGGATCGAGCGCGCGTTGGCCAGCGCGCACAGGTCGCCGCCCGGGCAGGAGATCATGTCGGTCAGCAGGCCGATGTTGGGCGTGGCGAAGCCGGCTTCCTGGGCGGCGTGCCAGACGGCGCGCAGGTCGGCCTCGCGCACCCAGGGCAGCACCAGGTTCTGGTCGTGCGACACGCGCAGTTCGCCCAGCGAGTAGCGGTCGGACATCGTCGCCGCGGCCTCCATCTGCGCCGAGGTGACGTCGCCGGGCGGCAGGCCCGGGCGCTTGAGCGACAGCGTGACGGCGCGATAGCCCTCGACCTGGTGCGCGTGCACGTTGCGGTCCAGCCAGCGCAGGAAGGGCACGGGCGCCGCGCCGGTG
>JASLEM010000581.1 GCA_030151165.1 Burkholderiaceae bacterium | reverse complement strand
TTTTGCTCCCTTGATCGGCAGAGCCCTGCGCCACCGCATCGACCTCACTGCCGACTGCGAGGCCGACTACTTTCGGCAGCACCCAGAGACCGACATGAAGCCTCATTTCGGGTGGCTGGAGCTCGGACTCTTTACGGGTGGCGACGAAATGGCAGCACCGAGCGCCTTCCGAGTTGAAAGGACGCGCCCAGTGAAGCAAGGCGTCGTTCGCGTCTATTTGACGCTGACGCATGCAGAGACCAACGAGCCCGGCTGGACGAAGCCGGTTGCGGTCGAGGTGGCGCGTGAGCAAGGTCGCTACCTCGTGCAGGACGTCATCTACCTGAAGGGCAAGAACAACCGCTCTGACGTTCGGTTGTCCAAGGTTCTGGCCGCTGGGTGCGACGGGGCTCACTGGGTCGGAGACGGTCAGCGGTGAACCCGTCTGGCTTCTCCGCAGCGGACATACCTGCTCTGAATTGCGCTTGACATCATTAGATGTTTAGCTAATGATCAATCATGACCTCGATCTTCAAGGCGCTCGCCGATCCCACTCGCCGTCAAGTGCTGCAGTTGCTGCGCGCCGGGCCGATGGGTGCGGGCCCCCTGGCCGAGGCCTTCGACGTGTCGAAGCCGACCATGTCGGCGCACTTCGCCGTGTTGGTGGCCGCGGACCTCATCGAGGCAGAGAAGAGCGGGCGCACCATCACGTACCGGCTGAAGATGTCGGTGCTCGAGGAGGCGCTCATGGGATTCGCACAGGCGTTCGGCTTGCAGGTCACGCCCGAGACGCCGGCCACGCCCGCCAGCAGGCGGACCAAGGAGAAATCATGATCATGAATCGTTCGATTCGCAGCTCATTGTCGATCGCCGCGCTCTACCTGTTGACGGCCGTGGCGCTCAATGCGCTGCGGCAGCGGCACGTCGTCAGCGCCGAGACGGTCGAGCGACTGATGGGCATGCTGATGGGCTCGGTCGTGCTCCTCTGCGCGAACGCGACCCCCAAGAGGTTGGTGCCGTTGGCGCGTCTGTCCTGAGATCCCGCACGCGAGCAGGCCCTCCGCCGCTTCGCCGCCCGGGCGCTGGTGCTGGGCGCCCTGGGCTACACGCTCGCGTACGCGCTGGCGCCCATTGCGATCGCCAGCACGCTGGCCATCTGCCTGCTGGCGCCGGCCGTCGTCGTCGTCGCGGGCATCAGGGTGCGCTGCGCCTGGGCGCACCGCAGCGCCAGGCGAGGCGGCGCCTAGCCGCGTTGCTCGCACCCGCGTTGCCTCAAGGCAACCGGCGATCACACGGGGCCGTCAGGCCCTCTTCCAAAAGCACGACGCGTGTCGCTCGCCGTTGACTCGGGCGATGTCCGACCGCGCTCGTCGACCCGCGTGCAAAACAACGCCAGTGCGGCGTTCGAAAAGGAGAATCCCCTTGAAGAATTCCCGGATGAACCGCGTGTTCGCTGCCGCCCGCCTGTTGGCACTGTCCGCGACGCTCGCAGCCGGCAGCGCCTCGGCCGAGGAAGCGGCGGGTGACTGGAACGGAATGCTGGCGGGTCAACTGCACGTCATCGTGCATGTCACGAAGGACGCCGGCGGCCGCTACGGCGCGACGCTGGAAAGTCCGGACCAGGGCAGCTTCGTCCTGTCCGCAGACACGGTCGCTGCCGACGCCGAGCATCTCAGTTTCACGATCGCCAAGATCGGCGCAATCTTTGCGGGAACGTGGAACGCCGAGAAGAACGGCTGGGCGGGCACATGGACTCAAGGTCAGGTGCTGCCGCTCGTGCTGTCACCGATGACCACCCGGGCGGCTGCGCTGGCGCCCGCGAAGCGGCCACAGGAAGAGGCGATCGCCGCTGGTGCGCGCCCTTATCGACAGGAGGCGGTGAGTTTCGCCAGCGCCGGCGCGGGGGTCAGGCTCGCCGGCACCCTCAGCATGCCCGATGGCGTCGGCCCGTTCCCGGCGGTCGTCCTGATCTGCGGATCCGGCCCTGAGACGCGTGACGAAGACTTGATGGGCCACAAGGTCTTCCTCGTGCTCGCCGACGCGCTCAATCGACGCGGCATCGCCGTCCTGCGCTATGACAAGCGCGGCGTCGGCGAGTCGACCGGCAACTATGCGACGGCCTCGCTCGCCGACTTCGTCGCCGACGCCGAATCGGCGCTGGCCTTCCTGAAGACCCGCCCCGAGATCGCGCCGGACCGCACCGGCCTCATCGGTCATTCGGAGGGCGGCGCCGTGGCCCCGATGATCGCCGTTCGCAATTCTTCGGCGCGGTTCGTCGTCCTGATGGCCGCGCCCGGCATGCGGATCGGGCAACTGCTGCGGCTGCAGACTGCGAAGATCGCGAAGGCGTCCGGAGCGTCCGACGCCGACATCGCGAGGAAGCAGGCCTTCTTCGACAAGCTCTACGTCGACCTCTCGACCGCCAAGGGCGACGAGCAGGCGCTGGCCATCGCCAAGGCGGACGTCGCGCAGGCAGTCGCCGACAAGATCGTCCCGGCGGCCGGTGCCGAGGCGCTCGCCAGCCTGGTCACCAGCCCCTGGGCGCGCGAGGCCTTCGCCTACGACCCCGTGCCGGCGCTGCGGCTGCTGAAGACGCCGGTGCTCGCACTCAGCGGCAGCCTCGACCTCCAGGTGCCTCCCGAAGAGGACCTGCCTCCGATCAGGGCGGCACTGCAGGGCAATCCGCGGGCGACGATCGTCGAACTGCCGAACCTCAACCACCTGTTCCAGACCGCGACGCTGGGAACGCCAGCCGAGTACGGCGAGATCGAAGAGACACTCGCGCCAGCCGCGCTCGAGATGATTGCCGAATGGGTGGCGACGCATGACTCTTGAGGGCACCTGCCGGCGTTGCGGTGCGTCGCGAGGGCTGCCTGTCGATTCTGACAACCGGATTGCAGACGTTGTCCAACGTCCGAGGCTGGCCAATTGCGGATCCCTCAAATAGAACGGAATCGCTACCCGAAACCCGACATTCGCCGGTGCCCGGTCAGAGACGTTCACCGGATCCGCCCAGAGCAGAAGCCGCCCGGCGCGCACGCGCTGTCAGTGGCGAACCGCAGTTCGGGCAATGGTGGATGGCAATGCCGCCGCCGCCGGCTTGCGGGGCGATGACGACGAACCATCCGCAAGACTTCGGCACCATTCGAATCGCGGGTCGAAGTAGCAGGCCCGCGTATGGGCGTCGAAGAACTCGCAACAGGCGCGGAACCGGGACGGCACGGACGAGGTGCCGTCCGGGCAGGGGGTGCCGTCTGCGTGCTTGCTCGCTTTCGACATCGTCCGACCTGTCGCCGAACCCGAAGGCCCGGCGAAGACGAGCGCGCCGACACGGTGTCGTGTCGGCGCGCCCTTCGCATCGCGATCAGAAGCGATACGTCGCGCCAGCCGCGATGGCGCGGCCGGTCGGGTCGGCGTAGCGGCCGTCGTAGCCGACCTGGTTGCCGCCGACGATCTTCAGCGACAGCGGCGGCTTCGTGTTGAAGATGTTGTTGAGGCCCAGCGTGAAGCGCAGGTTCTTCGAATAGTCCCAGCGCGTCTGCCAGTCGGTGAGCGTGTACGCGGAGACGCGGCCGTTGTAGGCCACGCCGTCGCCCAGCGAGCCGTCCTTGTTGACCGCCAGCACGTTGCCCGAATCCGCGGTGAACGACTGGTCGGTATAGCCCGACTTGTAGTTGACGGACAGGGTGTTCGTCCAGCTGCCGGTCTGCAGTGCCAGCACGAGGCGGAACATGTCGCGGAACACGACGTTGTTGTCGCCGCCAAAGCGTCCGAGGTCGGTCTGCGTGCCGCCGGGCAGCGAGTACTGAGACTTGAGCATGTGCGTGCCGCTCAGGTCAGCCGAAAGCTTGCCGAACGGAGTCGGCTCGATCACGTTGAATTCCCAGTCGAGGCCCTGGTTGTTGGCGCTGCCGGCGTTGAACGGCTTCTGGATCAACGCCAGCGTGGGATAGCCCGCAGGATCCTGGTAGGGATTCACGAACAGGCTGCTCAGTGCCGCGGCGTTGGCGAACGCGTAGCCTTCCGGGATGCCGGCCAGAATCTGGTTCTTGAGCTTCACGCCCCAGTAGTCGAGGCCGAAGGAAATTCCCTTGACCGGCTCGAGGCGGCCGCCGAGGGTCCATTGCTTCGACGTTTCCGCCTTCAGGCCCGCGCTTCCGCTGGCCGGATTGCCTGCGGAAATGAGGTCCCACTGCTCGGGATCCGTGCCGTTCGCCACGCAGGTGGGGCTGGTCGGGAAAGGGCAGGCGTAGGAGCCCGAGGTGTTGGTGCTGTAGGCGAGCGGCGCTGCGACCTGGTTGACCGACGGTGCCTTGAAGCCGGTGCCGGCGGAACCGCGCAGCAGCAGCATGTCCAATGGCTGGGCGCGGAAGCTCAGCTTGAACGTCGGGTGGCTGAAGCTGTTGCCCTCATCCTGCGACGGCAGGGGCTGCAGATTGTTCGCAACCTGCGTGAACGGCATGCTGTTGTGCACGCGGTCGTATTTGTCGAAGCGGGCGGAAGCAGTGACTTCCGTGTTCTTGGCCACCGGCATCAGCATTTCGACGAACGCGCCGTAATTGTTGCGGCTGGCCTCCATGGGCACGTAGCCGTAGAAACCACCGACAGCGTAGTCGGTCGCGCTGGCCTCCGCCTCGGTGCCGTTGCCGAATTCCGCCAGATTGCTCGTGTGCTGGCTCAGCTTCTGGCGGGTAAGGTCGAAGCCGAGGGCCAGCGAAGAAGTTCCGCCAGGCAACTGGAACAGGTCGCGCGACGCATGAAGGTTAAGCACGTCCTGCGAGATGTCGGTCTTCAGGAACGTGCCGTGCAGCAGCGCCGGATTGAGGGTCTGCCCCGCGATCGGCACGATGGGGTCGTAAGCACCGCTCGAGATCAGGTTCACGAACTTGGTGAAGTCGAGGTAGCCACCGGCGAGCTTGTCCTGGTCCTGGTTCGACGAGAACGTCACGCTGGCGCTGTAGTCCCAATCCATCGCGGTGCCCTCGGCGCCCAGCACGTAGTGATGGGAGGTCGTCTCCCATTCGTCCGTGCGATCGCCGGCTTCGAAGGCGCGGTAGTGCAACGTGGCACCGGTGCTGGTGTCGCCGTTGGCGGCCTCGTAGGGAAGGACATACTTTTCCCACAGGTTATTGAGCGGCTGCCCCGGCAGGTCGTTCGTGCCCAGGCCCATTTGCTGGGCCGGCGGCGCGAATCCGGCCGTCATGTCGAACTTGGACCACAACGCCTCGGCGAACAGCGTGGTGTTCGCATTGAGCTTGAAATGGTCGGTCACGAACACGCTGTCGCGCTTGGAGCTCGGGATGTCCTGCACCGTCGCCGCGTAGTTGGTGAAGCATCGGCCGCCGGAAGCGAACACGGCGGAATTCGAGCCGCAGTTGCCGTTCGCGGTGAGGTACGGGTTGTAGTGCGCGCCGCTGTCAAGATAAACGTTCGCCGGCAGCGAATTGCTGGACGGCTGGTAGAGGGTCGCTGCCTGCCCGTCGATCGTCACCGGAATCAGGCCGCCGCGTCGGGAGACGGCGCGCTGGCTGGCCATCAGCTTGTTCTGCACGTCGTGGCTGTACGACAGCAGCAGGTTGTTGTTGTCCTTGTCGAGGTCGCCGAAGCCCTTGCTGATGCCCGCGCTCCACTTGCTGCCGCCGGCCATGGTCGGGTGCGTGCCGTTGAAGGAGATTGCGGCGTCCGTCTGGTTCTTCTTGGTGATAAAGTTCACCACGCCGGCGATGGCGTCGGAGCCGTACAGCGCCGAGGCGCCGTCGGTCAGCACTTCGACGCGCTCGATCGCGTCGAGCGGCAGGCTCTCGAGGTTGACGGAGCCGTCGCCGCCGGAGAAGCCGAAGCCGCCGAAGGGCGCGACGCGCCGGCCGTTCAGCAGCACCAGCGTGTACTTCTGGTCGAGGCCGTGAATGGCGGCCGTGGTGGTGCCGTTGCCGTTGCCGTTGACGGAGCTGGACGACTGCTGGAAGTTGCCGCCGGTCATCGCCGGCAGCTTCTGGATCAGCTCGGTGATCGACAGCGCGCCCGTCTTGTCGATGGCGTCGCGCGAGATGACGGTGACGGGCAGCGCGCCTTCGGCTTCGATGCGGCGGATCGCCGAGCCGGTGATCTCGACGCGCTGCACGGCCGGATCGGCCGGCGCGTCGGCGGCCATCGCGGCCGGAAGCGTCAACGCGGCGTATCCGATCACACTTCCTTCGACGACCAACGTGGCAGCGCGGGCGATCATGTTTTGACGGTGCTTCACCTAGTTCTCTCCAAGCAAATGGTTGACGTTCGTCGGTGACGTGGCTCCTGGTGGGGTGCCCTATAACCGACGGACTTTGCAATTTCGGGACAAGGGTGAAATGTGCCGTTAAAGATCTGTAAAGGGGATTGGGGAAACGATGGATCGACGTGTGATGTGGTTCAAATGCGACGATCGCGGGCGCGGCGAGGCGCGCGAGTTTGTCGATCCGCGTGCGCACGCGGTGCGCGGTACCGCCGATGCCTTGCGGGTCGATCCCCCCAGATCGACAGTGGCCGCCCTGGCGTCGCGCCCGTCAGCGGACGATCGTCGTCCGCGCTTTCCAGGCGAGCCATGACTTCAGTGTCGAGCCGATCGCCACGATCATCGCCGCCGCCAGGATCAACGGCCCTGGCCTGGCCTGCGCGGGCAGGGCGAAGGCGGCCAGCAGCAACAGCGCGCCGCAGGCGACGAACAGCCTGCCGCCGAAGCGGTGCGTCTGATCCCACACGCGCTCGTCGGCGATCGTCCAGGGCGTGCGGATGCCGACCGTCATGTTCCAGCGCAGCTTGCCCAGCACGTTGCCGACGACGATGAACATCGCGCCCGCAAACGCCGGCGCGAATCCGTGCACGAGGATGTTGATGCCCAGCGCGGACGCGACGACGACCCCTTGGACGACCACCAGCGCCGCCATTACCGCCAGCCAGATCGTGCCGTAGGCGCGTACAGATCGCCGCAGGTTGTCGCCGCGGGGATCGACGTAGGGCAGCGCGAGTTGCAGCGCCAGGCAGAAGACCGCGCACGCGGGTACCAGGAACAGTGCGATGCCCGCGCGACTCCATCCGTCGGCGTGGCCGTCGCCATTGAAATGGATTGCGATCTCGCGTCCGGCCGGCACCTGCGTCCAGGCCGCGAGGCCGATGGCGAAGATCAGGACGGTCACGCCGATGCTGATGCGATCAAACTTGCTAAGCGTCATGAAGTTTCCCCTTCTTGCGTGCGTCGCCGGCACGCGGCCGGCCGATCCCGAGCAGGTCCGCGAAGCCTGCCAACGCCTCTTCGAGCACCGAGACATTGAGCCGGTACGTAATGGACGTGCCCGCGCGCTCCGACACGACGAGGTCGGCCTCGCGCAGCACGTTGAAGTGGCCGGACATCGTCGGCTTGGACAAGTGGAAACAATCGCTGATCTCCCCGGCGGTCATCTCGCGCTCGCGCAGCAACTGCAGGATGCGGCGCCGCGTCGGATCGGAAAATGCCTTGAAGATCTTGTCCATTTCGCTATTTTGCAAAATAACGAATCAATGTCAAGTGGATGGGCGAGGTGCTCGCGTCCGCGGTGCCGGCTCTCGGCGCATCCGCCTGCGGGTGTCGTCCGTCGCGGCGTCGGTTCGCGGGTCGACTGTTCCTTCGAGTGTGGCGGGCGCTGCCAGACACCGGTTATCGTTGGCGTCGTTGCAGTCGCCTGATCTACCAAGCGAACGCCGATCCGATTCGAGTTGAAGTTCGCTGATGACCGCATCCAGGAAAACACCGTCCGATCCGTTAGGCCCTTCGAATTCGCGAGCACGGGCTCCGGTCGGTTGGCTGTCCGATCCCACCGCGCTCGGCGCCATGTGGATAGCGCTGTATGCCGCAACGCGATCGACGCCTTTCGGTCCCGCCGCCATGGTGGCGATATCGATCCTCGCGCTGCTGACCTATGTCGCATTGAACCTGCGCATTTGCAGGGGCGGCAGCCTGTTCGGCAGGAACCCGCTCGTTGCGCAGTTGGCCTTGCTGCTCTGGATGCACCTGGTCTGGCGTGGCGCCTGTTCGGGAGTCGACTGGCCTCGGGACGTCAGCGGTGCGCTGCCGATCATGCGCGTGGGCGTGCTGCTCGTTCGTCACTTCACTGCAGAAGCATCCGGCGCGAGGTGACCTGGTGATCGCCCGCGCTGCTTGCGACGACGGCTCGACGGTCGACGTGGTGGCGCATGAGGCGCTGGTCGGCGGCATCCTGAGCCTGCACGACGAAGCAGTGGTCGCGTTCCTGCATCCACCGCGGGACGCCCATGCGCGGGTACTGGCCGCGAGAAGCCTGGGCGCCGCCGACTCGTGAGTCGCGCGGCGGCAGCGCTTGTTCCCTGCGCGCGCCCTGGGCTCGAATTCCCGGTCAGCGCGGATCGCGCGAGTCGTCGACACGCGGGCCCGCCCCAACGAAAAAGCCACCCGAAGGTGGCTTGATGGTCAGGTCAGGCAAGGGCGTCGACGACGCCCGCTGCGCTTCAGCGCGTGCGGCTGCGCGGGTCGCGCGGGCCGTTGCCACGCGGGCCCGGGCCGCCGGGGCCGGCGCGACGCGGGCCGCCGAACGGCGAGTCGCCGCGCGGCTTCGCGAACGCCGGACGATCGCCGCCTTCGCGATTGAATGCCGGGCGATCGCCGCCTTCACGGTTGAACGCCGGACGATCGCCGCCGTCGCGGTTGAAGGCCGGGCGATCGTTGCCGCGGTTGAACTGCGGACGATCGCCGTGGTTGAACTGCGGGCGGTCGCCGTGGTTGAACGCCGGACGGTCGCCGCCGTTGAAGCCACCTTGCGGGCCCGGGCGCTGGCCACGGTAGTCGCCGCGCGGGGCGTCGGCGCGGAAGTCACCGCGCGGCGCGTCGTTGCGGAAGCCGCCGCCATGGCCGCGGTCGTCGCCGCCGCCGAAGCGCGGGCGGTCGGCGCCGAAGCCCGGGCGATCGCCGTAGCCGCCGCGGTTGTTGCCACCGAAGTTGCCGCGCGGGCCGTTGTTTGGGCGATGGCCATAGCCACGCGGCGCGTCGTCGCGGTACTGGCCCGGACGCGCGGCCGGCGGCGGCGCGAGACGCGGCTCGAGGCCGGTGATGACCGACGGGGGGATCGCGTGCGTCGTGAAGCGCTCGATGCGGCGGATCATCGGGATGTCGCGGCGTTCGGCGATCGTGATCGCCAAGCCCGAGCGGCCGGCGCGGCCGGTGCGGCCGATGCGGTGCACGTAGTCTTCCGCCTTCATCGGCAGGCCGTAGTTGATGACGTGCGTGATCGTCGGCACGTCGATGCCGCGCGCGGCCACGTCGGTCGCGATCAGCACCTTCAGCTGCTTCATGCGCAGCGCGCCGAGGACGCGGTTGCGGCGGCCTTGCGGCATGCCGCCGTGCAGCGCGGCGACGGAGTGGCCGATCTGCGCGAGGCGGTCGGCGAGCTCGTCGGCGTCGCGTTGCGTGCTGGTGAAGACGACGGCCTGGTCGACGTCGCGGTCGGTCAGCAGGTGGTCGAGCAGCGCGTCGCGGTGCGAGCGGTTGTCGGCCCAGTGCAGGCGTTGCTCGATCTGCGCGTGCTGTTCGCTCGGCGCCGAGATCTGGATGCGCTGCGCGTCGTGCGTGAGCTGGCGCGCGAGGCCGCCGACGGTGCCGTCGAACGTCGCGCTGAACATCACGGTCTGGCGCTCGGCCGACAGTTCCTTGGCGATCAGGTGGATGTCGTCGATGAAGCCCATGTCCAGCATGCGGTCGGCTTCGTCGAGGACGAGCAGCTCGACCTGGCTCATCAGCGCCTTGCCG
>JASLEM010000575.1 GCA_030151165.1 Burkholderiaceae bacterium | reverse complement strand
GATCAAGGCCGAGATCCACGAGTACATCCTGAAGAACTGGCGCATGGTCAAGGTCGCGACGACCAAGGCCCAGCGCAAGCTGTTCTTCAACCTGCGCTCGATGAAGACGAAGCTGAAGGACGAGGCGTCCGACGCCGACGTCCATCGCAACACGCTGTCGCGCGAGCAGGTCGAGCGCGTGGCGCGCGACCTGAACGTCAAGCCGGAAGAAGTGCTCGAGATGGAGACGCGCATGTCCGGCGGCGACGTCGCGATGGAGGCGCAGAACGACGACGGCGAGGAAGCCTACGCGCCGATCGCCTACCTCGCCGACGACCGCGACGAGCCCACACGCGTCATCGAGAACGCCGCCGCCGACCGCCTGGCCGGCGCCGGCATCGTCTCCGCGCTGGCGATGCTGGATCCGCGCAGCCGCCGCATCGTCGAGGAGCGCTACCTGAAGGTCAACGACGACAGCTCCGGCGGCATGACGCTGCACGAGCTCGCGGCCGAGTACGGCGTCAGCGCCGAGCGGATCCGCCAGATCGAGGTGGCCGCGCTGAAGAAGATGCGCAAGACGCTCGAGCCGCAACGCGCTTGAGGATGCGCAGGTCGCCCCGGCGGCCGACGACCCTGGAAACGGACGCTTCGGCGTCCGTTTTTCGTTGGCGCGCGGCCTATAGTCGTCAATCGCTTCGCTGACCGCCTCGCATGGATCGCCAACTCCTCGTCATCTGCGCCCTCACGTTCGTGATCCACCTGATCGGCACGCTGGCCTACGCGGTACGCATCGCCGGCGTGCGGACGGGGCGCATCGCGGTGTCGTTCGCGCTGTTCAACATCCTGGTGCTGGTCTCGCGCACGTCGAACTCGTTCCAGGGGCCTTTCCTGGCGAAGCGCATCGAGCGACATCTCGGCCAGGGCGTGACGCACGACCTGCTCGGCGACTTCCGGTGGATCCTGCTGTCGGCGACGCTGGCCACGCTCGCCGGCGCGCTGCTCATCCCGACCTTTCAGCGCGTATTCAGCCGCGCGGTGCTGCACTTCCAGGTGCATCGCTCGGTGCCCGCGTTGCTGATGCACGGCTTCTTCAAGGGTGGCCTGTCGCAGCTGAAGACGATGGCCAGCCTGCCCGCCGCGGCCAACGTGACGCAGCTGCGCCAGGGCCACGGCATCTCGCCCGTGATGCTCGCGATGAACGTGCTGGCCGTCGCGCTGTGGACGATCGGCGTATTCGCCGCGCTCTACGCCGGCGTGCTGAATCCCGAGCTTCGGGTGACGTCGAGCTCGCTGTCGTCGGTCGTCAACGGCGTCGCGACCATCCTGATGTTCGTGTTCATCGACCCGCACATGTCGGTGATGACGGACGACGTCGTCGACGGCCGCACCTCGCAGCCGCAGTTCCGGCGCGCGGTCGTGTGGCTCGTCGGCACGCGCTTCGCGGGCACGCTGCTCGGGCAGGCGCTGCTGGTGCCGGCGGCGCTGGCGATCGTGGTCGTCGCGAAGGCGATGTAGCCCCGCGGCCCGCGTCAAGCCTTGGCGGCGGGCGCGGGTTCGGCCAGCAGCGCCTTCACGTCGGCGGCCAGCTGGTCGGGGTCCATGGCCTGGCGCGCGAACAGGCGGATGCGGCCCTGGGTGTCGAAGACGTAGGTGCCCGCGGTGTGGTCCATCGAGTAGCTGTCGGCCGTCTTGCCCGGCACCTTCGCGTAGTAGACCTTGAACTCCTTGGCGACCGCGGCGGTCTGGGCGTCGTCGCCGCGCAGCGCGAGGAAGCCCGGGTTGAAGTTGGTGACGTAGCTCTTGAGCAGCGGCGCGGTGTCGCGCGCCGGGTCGACGGTGATGAAGACCACCTGCACGCGCGAGGCATCCGGGCCCAGCGTCTTCTCGATGCCGGCGAGCTCGGCCATCGTCGTCGGGCATGCGTCGGGGCACTGCGTGTAGCCGAAGAAGACGGCGGTGACCTTGCCGCGGAAGTCGGCCAGCGTGCGCGGCTTGCCGTCGAAGTCGGGCAGGTTGAAGTCGTGCGCGTAGGCGGCGCCGGTCAGGTCGATCGCGTTGAACTTGTGCGCCGGGGCGGCCGCGACGGCGGGCGTGCGGTCGCAGGCGACGAGCGAAACAGAGGCGGCGACGAGGGCGAGGGACAGGGCGAGGCGGCGGAACGGCGTCATCTGGAGAGCAGGCGGCAAGTCAGCGGAAAAAGTGGTCGTAGTGATCGACCAGCAACGCCGCGAACAGCAGCGACAGGTACAGGATCGAGAAGCGGAAGGTCTTGCGCGCCAGCTCGTCGCTGTAGTGGCGCCAGAGCCTGAACGCGTAGGCCGAGAACAGCGCGCCCAGCACGACCGCGCAGGCGAGGTACAGCGGGCCGCTGAGGCCGCTCACGAACGGCAGCAGCGTGCCGGCGAACAGGATCAGCGTGTAGAGGAAGACGTGCAGCTTCGTGAAGTCGGGGCCGTGCGTCACCGGCAGCATCGGCAGGCCGGCCTTGCGGTAGTCCTCGGTGCGGTACAGCGCGAGCGCCCAGAAGTGCGGCGGCGTCCACAGGAAGATGATCAGGCACAGCAGCCAGGCGTTGGCGTCGGCGCTTCCCGTCATCGCGGCCCAGCCCAGCACCGGCGGCATCGCGCCCGACGCGCCGCCGATCACGATGTTCTGCGGCGTGCGCGGCTTGAGCACGAGCGTGTAGATGATCGCGTAGCCGACGAAGGTGGCCAGCGTCAGCCACAGCGTGACGGCGTTGACCCACGTGAGCAGCAGCGCGGCACCGGCCGCGCAGAGGATGATCGCGAAGGTCAGCGTCTGCGTGTTGGTGAGCTCGCCCTTGGCGGTCGGGCGCCACGCGGTGCGCGTCATGCGGCGGTCGATCTGCTGCTCGACGAGGCAGTTGAACGCGGCCGCCGCGGCCGCGACCAGCCAGATGCCGGCAGTGGCCGCCAGCGCCGGCACCAGCGGCGGCCAGCCGGGCACCGCGAGGAACATGCCGATCACCGCGCAGAACACGATCAGCTGGACGACACGCGGCTTGGTCAGCGCGTAGAACTGCCGCCA
>JASLEM010000569.1 GCA_030151165.1 Burkholderiaceae bacterium | reverse complement strand
GCCCGGGGCGCGCGGGCGATGCCGAGCCGCCGCCGCGGGCGGCCGCGGGGCTCGACGAGCTCGATCGCCGGCTGCTGCGCATCCTGCAGGTCGACGGGCGCATCACCAACCTGGAGCTGGCGCAGCGGGTGGGGCTGTCGTCGGCGAGCACGCACGAGCGCGTGCGCCGCCTCGTGCGCGACGGCACGATCGACGGCTTCTCCGCGCGGCTGAACCCGAACCTGTTGCGCGCGGGGCTGCTGGTGTTCGCCGAGGTGCGGCTCGTCGAGATGAGCAACGCCGTCGGCGCCGCCTTCAAGGCCGCGGTGCAGCTGCGGCCGGAGATCCTCGAGTGCCACGAGGTCGCCGGCGGCTTCGACTACCTGCTGAAGACGCGTGTCGCCCACATGGACGCCTACCGCGACCTCGTCGCCGCGGTCGCCTGGAGCCTGCCCGGCGTGCGCGACGTGCGCACCTACGCGGTGATGGAGGAACTGAAGAACACGACGGCCCTGCCGCTCTGACCCGCCCGGCGGCCCGTGAACGGGTCGACACGCGTCTCGCGCGGGCGCCACGACCGCGTTCGCGCCCTGCGACATTTCGCACATTCCGGGCCCCCCACCGTAGGGATGTGTCTGGTGACCTCCGTCGGCAAAGTTCAGTCATCGGTTGAGCGATGTCCGCCCACCGCACGAACGACGACACACGACGAGGTTCCCATGGTCAACGCCGCCGCCTACATCGCCAACACCAACGCCATCGCCCAGGACTGGGCCCGGGCGCAGGCTGCCCGCACGATGGTGCGCGCCGCGATGAACAGCAGCGAAGTCGTGTACCGCCGGACGTGGCCGTCGAAGGAATCGGTCGACCAGATGACCGAGCTCGGCTACGACCCGAAGCTGGCCTGCAACGGCTGGCTGGACTCGACGCTCGACCTGCGCGACGGCCTGTCGGTGGTCGAGGTGTTCGCCGCCAACGAAGAGCCGGAACAGCTGCTCGAGCTCGCGCTCGCGTCCCACCGCTGACACTCGGGGCAAGCGCGGTGTGAGCAGTCGCTACGGCTGCGCCGCCACCACCTTCGCGGGCCGCGACCCGAAGATCGCCGTGCCGATGCGAACCCAGCTGGCTCCTTCGGCGATCGCCGCCTCGAGGTCGCCGCTCATGCCGATGGACAGCGTGTCCAGCGCCAGGCCGTCGGCGTTCAGGGTGTCCATCAGCGCGCGCAGGGCGCGATGCGGCGCGCGCTGCGATTCGAAGTCGGCCGCCGACTCCGGGATCGCCATCAGGCCGCGCAGCTTCAGCCGCGGCAGCGCCGCGACGGCGCGCGCCAGCGCGAGCGCGTCGGCCGGCGCGACGCCGCTCTTGCTGTCCTCGCCGCTGATGTTGACCTGCAGGCAGACCTGCAGCGGCGGCAGGCCGGCGGGCCGCTGGTCGGACAGCCGCTGCGCGAGCTTGAGCCGGTCGACCGAGTGCACCCAGTCGAAGTTCTCGGCGACCTCGCGCGACTTGTTGCTCTGGAGCGGACCGATCAGGTGCCAGCGGATATCCGCGCGCAGGTCCGCGAGTTCGGCGATCTTGGCGAGTGCCTCCTGGACGTAGTTCTCGCCGAAATCGCGCTCGCCGGCGTCGAAAGCGGCGCGCACGGATACAGCCGGACACGTCTTGCTCACCGCCATCAGGTGCACTGCGCCCGGAAGTCGGTGAAATGCCTGACAAGCCGACGAAATTCGTGCCCGTACTTGTAGTATGTTCTCTGCGATGCTGGCCATTGCGGCCGAAGCATAAGCCACGGCGAGTTCCCCGGCCCGGCGCCCTGCCAGTCACCGCACCACCGCAAGTCACTGCAAACCCATGGACATCACACAACTGCTCGCGTTCTCGGTCAAGAACAAGGCATCCGACCTGCACTTGTCGGCGGGACTGCCGCCCATGATCCGGGTGCACGGCGACGTCCGCCGCATCAACGTCGATCCGATGTCGCACAAGCAGGTCCACGGCCTGGTGTACGACATCATGAACGACACCCAGCGCAAGCACTTCGAGGACACCCTCGAGTGCGACTTCTCGTTCGAGATCCAGGGCCTCGCGCGCTTCCGCGTCAACGCGTTCAACCAGAACCGCGGCGCCGGCGCCGTGTTCCGGACGATCCCGTCGAAGATCCTGTCGCTCGAGGCGCTGAACTGCCCGAAGGTGTTCGCCGAGCTCGCAATGAAGCCGCGCGGCCTGGTGCTGGTCACCGGCCCGACCGGCTCCGGCAAGTCGACCACGCTCGCCGCGATGGTCGACCACCTCAACGACAACAGCTACGGCCACGTGCTGACGATCGAGGATCCGATCGAGTTCGTGCACGAGTCGAAGAAGTGCCTGGTCAACCAGCGCGAGGTCGGTCCGCAGACGCTCAGCTTCTCGAACGCCCTGCGCTCCGCGCTGCGCGAGGATCCGGACTGCATCCTGGTCGGCGAGCTGCGCGACCTCGAGACCATCCGCCTCGCGCTGACCGCCGCCGAGACGGGCCACCTGGTCTTCGGCACGCTGCACACCTCGAGTGCCGCCAAGACGATCGACCGCGTGGTCGACGTGTTCCCGGCGGCCGAGAAGGACATGGTGCGCGCGATGCTGTCCGAGTCGCTGATCGGCGTGATCTCGCAGACGCTGTGCAAGACCAAGGACGGCAACGGCCGCGTCGCCGCGCACGAGATCATGCTCGGCACGGCCGCCATCCGAAACCTGATCCGCGAGAACAAGATCGCGCAGATGTACTCGTCGATCCAGACCGGCAATTCGCTCGGCATGCAGACGCTCGACCAGTGCCTGGCCGACCTCGTGCGCCGCAACCAGGTCGCGCCGGCCGAAGCCCGCCAGAAGGCCAAGTTTCCGGAAAACTTCCCGGGTTGATCCCCTCAGAAAGCTCGAGCCGTCTTCCCGTGAAAAATCTCCTTGCCCGGTTCCGCCGCAAACCGACGCCGCTGGCGGTCGCGCCGCGGGACGACTCGTCGAGCTACTTCGCGACCCAGTTCCAGGAGCAGCACCAGGACACCCAGCTGATGGTGAGCTGGGACGCGCGCAGCCTCGACCTGCACACGAAGCCCTACGAATCGGCGCTCGGCACGCTGTCGCTGGTCAAGCTGTTCGGGCAGGATCCGCAGCTGTCGCAGCTCGGGCCCGAGGCTCTCGCGACCTTCGGCAACTACCTCGACTACGTCCAGGTCGAGGCCGGCCGCCAGGTGATCGGGCAGGACGAGCAGGGCGACTTCCTGCTGATCGTGCTCGACGGAACCGTTGCCGTGGAGCGCGTGCAGCCGTGGGGCGCGAAGGCGCGGCTCGGTGAATCGCGCGCGGGCGACGTGCTCGGCGAGATGTCGCTCCTCGATGCCGGCGCCCGCTTTTCCGCGTGCACGACGCTGACGCCCGCCAAGTTCGCGGTGCTCGGCGCCGCGGCGCTCGATCGGATGATGCAGCACGAGCCGCGGCTGGCGGCGGCGCTGCTGGCGTGGCTGGCGCGGCGCTTGTCGCTGCGCCTGCGACAGGTCAGCGCGCGCCTGTCCGCGCTGTTGACCCGCGAATGACATGACGACCCCCGGCTCGCGGTGCTCGCCGCCCCCCGAGGGGCGCTCACCCCGGCAAGAGTTTTCCTGACCGGGCGGCGTCCCACCGTCCCGGCATCACCGCACTACCGCTCACGAGACTGTCGAAGGAAGCAAGGTCATGGAAAGAGAACAAGCATCGAAGTTCGTCAACGACCTGTTGCGCCTCATGGTCACGCGCAACGGCTCCGACCTGTTCCTGACGGCCGACTTCCCGCCGGCGATCAAGGTCGACGGCAAGGTGACGAAGGTCTCGCCGCAGCCGCTGACCGGCGCGCACACGATGGCGCTGGCGCGCGCGATCATGAACGACAAGCAGGCGTCCGATTTCGAGCGCACGAAGGAGTGCAACTTCGCGATCTCGCCGCAAGGCATCGGCCGCTTCCGCTGCAGCGCGTTCCTGCAGCAGGGCCACGTCGGCATCGTGCTGCGGACCATCCCGGCCGAGATTCCGACCATCGACGGTCTCGGCCTGCCGCGCATCCTCAAGGACGTCTCGCTGACCAAGCGCGGGCTGATCATCATGGTCGGCGCCACGGGCTCGGGCAAGTCGACCTCGCAGGCGGCGATGCTGGACTGGCGCAACGAACACACCTTCGGCCACATCATCACGGTCGAGGATCCGGTCGAGTTCGTGCATCCGCACAAGAACTGCATCGTCACGCAGCGCGAGATCGGCATCGACACCGAGAGCTGGGAGATGGCGCTGAAGAACGCGCTGCGCCAGGCGCCGGACGTCATCCTGATGGGCGAGATCCGCGACCGCGAGACGATGGACCTGGCCATCGCCTTCGCCGAGACCGGCCACCTCTGCATGGCCACGCTGCACGCGAACAGCTCGAACCAGGCGCTCGACCGCATGGTCAACTTCTTCCCGGAAGAGCGCCGCCCGCAGCTGCTGATGGACATCTCGCTGAACCTGAAGGCGCTGATCTCGCAGCGCCTGCTGCCGCGCCAGGAAGGCAAGGGGCGCGTGCCGGCGGTCGAGATCATGCTGAACTCGCCGCTGATCGCCGACCTGATCTTCCAGGGCAAGGTGGGCGAGATCAAGGACCTGATGAAGCGCTCGCGCG
>JASLEM010000562.1 GCA_030151165.1 Burkholderiaceae bacterium | reverse complement strand
CTACCGCCCGACCTGGCTCAACATCGACGTCGACCCGAACGCCCTCGCCGACTTCTGCGCCGACTTCTCCGGCCCGATCACGCTGCCCTTCGAAGGCAGGACCGACTTCGGCAGCCCGGTGCGCCTCGAGGCCGGCTCGGTCGAGATCATCCAGGCCACGCACGCGCTCGAGCGCGCCGGCGACCTGCGCGGGCTGATGCGCAACGCGCTCGACGTGCTGCGCGACGACGGCATCCTGTCGATCGACGTCGCGCACCAGAAGTCGCTCACCGCCTGGCAGCACCCGGGCACGCAGCGCGCGCTCAACGAGCAGTCCTTCGCCGCCTTCACCACCGACTTCTGGCAGCTCGGCTGGTTCACGCACCGCTTCGACATGGCCCAGGCGCAATGGCTCGACGCCGCGCGCCAGCCCGCCAAGGAGGCCGACGCCGCCTTCATGCGCATCGTGCTGAAGAAGATCGCCACCACGCCGCGCGAACGCACGCTCGCGCGCACGATGCAGGCCGACTTCGGCGGCGTCGCGGACGACGCCATGGACGACGTCGGGACCACCGCGCCGCCCGCCATGGATACCGCACCCCGTATCGCCGCCGAAGCGCCGGCCCGCGCGCCGACCCCGTCGCCCGAACCGCAACGCGCCGAACCCGCCGCCACGGCCCAGCCCGCGCGCGCCAACCCCTACGGCCTGCCCGCCTCGCTGCTGGCCCTGCTGCTCGACGCCTGAGCCGCCCGCACCCACGGAAAGATCACGATGCGCACCGCCAACGTCTTCCTCGTCCTCGCCTTCGACCACCCTACCCGCGCGGTGGAGAGCGTCGCCGACCGCATGGCCGCCGGCCTGTGCACGCTCGGCTTCGACGCCGCCGCCGTCTCGCTGCCGCGCGACGCCGCCAGGCTCGCGCAGCTGCCGCCCGAACAGGTCTGCGGCGTGTTGTCGATGGGCCCGCTGCCGTTGTCCGTGCGCCTCGGCGACAAGGCCCTGTGGGATCACTTCACCTGCCCGGTGTCGGTCTATCTGCTCGACGCCATCCTCTACGACATGGCCCGCGTTCCCGTCATGGGCGAGTTCCTCGCCGCCGCGCGGCGCGACCCGCGCCTGGGCCTCGTCGCGCCGGAGACCGGCTACCGCGAGTGGCTCGGCGACACCATCGGCGTGCACTGGGACCACGTCCCGTTCGCCGCCTTCCCCGGCGTTCGCCGCGGCACGCTGGCCGGCCCCGCCGGCGACGCGCCCGAGATCCTCCAGCGCGTCGCCGTCGTCGGCACCATCGGCAACGAGCTCGGCGGCACGCCCGCCGGCGAGACGCTGCCCGAACTGCTGCAGCGCGTCGCCGGCCCGCTCGCCTCCGCCGCGCAGCTCGCGCGACTGCACGACGCGCTGCACGCCCCCGACGCCGACGCCATGCCCGCGCTCACCGTCGCCCGCGAACTCGGCTGGGGCCCGGACCGCGCGCTCAGCCGCAACTCGCTCGCCGTGTTCATCGCCGTCGACTCGTGGATGAAGCGCGAGCGCCGCATCCAGGCCATCGCGAGCCTGCGCGGCGTGCCGGTCGACTTCTTCGGCACCGGCTGGCGCGAGCACTTCCGCGAGGTCCCCGGCTTCAACTACGTCGGCCGCGTCCGCCACGACGACATCGCGCGCGTGCTCGGCCACTACCAGGCGACGGTCAACTTCGACCCGAACTGGCAAGGCGGCATGCACGACCGCGTCTACACCGCCGCCGCGATGGGCACGCACGTCATCACCAACGAGAACACCGGCTTCCTCACCGCGGGCCTGCCGAGCGACCTCGTGACGACCTACGACGCCAACCGCCCGCAACTCGCCCGGCTGGTGGCCGACCGCGGCCTGCTCGCCGGCACGCCCTCCGGCGCCGCCCGTCTCGACGTCCTCGCCCGCCACAACTGGGGCTCGCGCATGGCCCAGTGGCTCGCCACCGCCCCGACCAAGGCCGCGCCCGCCGCCGACACCCGCTCCACCGCCAACGTCCGCTCGCTGCGCATCGCATCGGCGGCCTGACGCCGTCTGACGAGCCCGCGTCGACGCCGCCGCACGCCCGTGCGCGCTGTCGGCTCGACATCGACGCGACGCACCTCAACGCATCGCGCATCGCCAGGCACGCATCACTGCACGGCGATGCCGGCACGCCTTGATCGACATCGAGGCCGCTCTCTCAACACGCTCCCGCTGCCGAGGCCCTCGACGGGCCGAGGCACGCCACCCCACCCCCGAGAGCGATGCGCAGGCGACAGGGCGGGCAGGGGCTGGGCTCGCAGGCGAGCGCGCCGCGTCCGCGGGCATTGCCGACGAACGACCAGGTCGTCGGAGCGCGATCCCGCCACGGCGCGCGGTCCCTACGTCGCAAGCTGGCCCGCAGAATTCGGCCGTCCAGGCCGAATTCAGACGGCCGCCGAGCCGGAGAGCCCAGCCCCTGCCCGCCCTGTCGCCGCCACCCCGCTCGAAGAAGCACCCCGACGCGCAGCGTCAATCAAAAACTCAAAGACAAAACAAAGCCAGAAACAAAAAGGGCAGCCCAAGAGCCGCCCTTCGAGAACAACAGCGCGAGAAGCCCTCAGGCCACCGCCTCCAACACCGTCTGGTTCCTCAACTTCGCCAACGTCTGGTTGATCAACGTCGACGACGTCGTCTTCGTGTACGGCATGTAGACGATCCGCACGCCGACCTCGGCGAACTCCTTGTCCAGCCCCTTCCATCGCTCGTTCTGGTACCAGTCGTCCCCGACGAACATGATGTTGAACTTGTAGCGCTGCCACGCGTCCATCTTGTCCATCGACTCCTGCGGCACCGCGACATCGCAATAGCGCGACGACCGCACGATCTCGATGCGCTCCTCGAACGGGATCACCGCCCGCTTGTTCTTGTAGCTGACCAGCTCGTCGACCGTGACCCCGACGATCAGGCGATCGCACATCGCCCGCGCGTTGCGCAGGATGTTCACGTGGCCCACGTGAAAGAGATCGAACACACCCGCTGCGTAACCTACATCCATGACAAGGCCTCCAGATTGAGATCCTGAAACACTCGATATTCCTGTTGCCTGCTCGCCTGCCGTTGGTCGGCCGAGCGGGCCACGAAACCCACCTTCGCGCGCTGCAGCGGCCCATCCAGGCCCCGCACGCGCAACATCTCGCGCAGCGGTCGCTTCGACCCGCCCGCATCCAGCTTCAGCTCCGCGCGCTGGCGATAGCACGCCCGCGCCAGGCGGCGATCCGCGAACGGCACGCGCGCCTCCTTGCCCGCCGCCATCGACGCGAAGTCCATGCGCCGCAGCAGGCCCGGCAGGTGCAGCTGCCAGAAGAAATCCTCGACGAACTCGAGCACGCTCTTGCCGCGCGCCAGCTCCGCCAGCCACGCCCCGAGCCGCGGGCCCGGGTCGAGTTGCTCGCTGTAGCCGTACAGCCGCATGAACGCGTCGAGGTCGAGCGCATCGCCACGCGCGCTGCACTGCGCCGCCCATGCGAAGACGCGGTCGTAGCCGAACATCAGCTCGTCGGCGCCCTCGCCCGTCAACACGACCTTCTCGCTCGGCGCCATCGCCTGGCACGCCGCGTGGATCAACGCCTCGTTGGGCACCGACAGCGGCTCGCCGCGCAGCCGCGCGAGCTCGCGCCAGCGTTGCGCGAGGCTCTCGTCCGCGATGCTCACCGGCACGCATTCGCGGCCCAGCGCGCGCGCGGTGTCGGCAGCCTCGGCGAATTCGTTGCTCGTCGGCAAGCCCGCGCTGTACGTGCGCGCGACCGTCGACAGCGCGACGATCAAGGCGCTGTCGATGCCGCCCGACAGCAGCGCCACGTTGTCGACGTCGCTCATCTCGTGGTCGCGCACGACCTGCGACAGGAGTGCGTCGAACGACGCCTGCTCGAGCACCTCACCCGACGGCGCCCAGGCCCAGCCGCGCGACTCGCGCCCGTTCGAGCGCAGGCGCACGCCGGGCAGCAGCTCGTCGATGCCGTTGAAGAAGCTGCGACCGGGCGAAGGCCGGCGCACGAGGCGCCACTCGCGCAGCGACTGCGCGTCGACCGACGCGTTCGTCAGCTGCGCCAGCGCCGACGGCTCGGACGCGAACGCCGTGCCCCAGCCGCCGCGCGCCATGTACAGCGGCTTGATGCCCAGCGGGTCGCGCGCCGCGATCCATTCGCCGCTGTCGTTGTCGACGATCACGAACGCGTACATGCCCTCGAGCTCGTCGAGGAAGGCCTCGCCCATCAGCGCGTAGCCGGCGAGCAGGGTCTCGGTGTCCGAGCTCGTGTGCAGCGTCGTGCGCTCGGCGAGCCGGTGCTTGCGGCGCAGCTCGGCGTGGTTGTAGATCTCGCCGTTGAAGACGATGTGCCAGCGGCCGCCGTCGAGCGCCAGCGGCTGGTCGGAGCGCGGCAGCCGATCGACGATCGCCAGCCGGTTGTGGCCCAGCCACATCGACTCAGCGCGAAGCTCGACGAGCCGCTCGGCATCGGGCCCGCGAAAGCCCTGGCGCCGCAGCGCGCGCTCGACGTCCCCGCGCGCGAAGCGGCCGCGCTGCGACGTGTGGACGAAGAGGATGCCGCACATGGTCGTCAGGCCAGCACGCGTTCGACTTCGGCCGCGATCAGCTCGCTGGTGCGACGAGCGGCGTCGCTGTCCTGCGCGTCGAACAGGCGCTCGCGCATCGCGTGGCGGTTGATCACGAGCTCGGCCGGCTCGGCGTGCAGCGCGTGGCAGGCGCGGACGAGCTCGGGGATCGTCGTGGTCTCGACGCCGATCGGGCGGTCGAGCTTGGCGTCGTACAGCGCGCGCGACTGCGTGACGTAGGCCTCGTGGTCGGGCCGCCAGAACAGCACCGGCTGGCCGGTCATCAGGTAGTCGAACATCAGCGACGAGTAGTCGGTGACGAGCGCGTCGGTCTCGCCGAGCAGCGGGTAGATGTCGGTGCCGGCCTGCACGAAGCCGACGCCCGGGCAGCGCGCCTCGTACTGCGGCTGCAGCGGCTGCTCGAACGGGTGGAAGTTGACGAGCAGCAGGTGGCCCTGCTGCGCGAGGCCGCGCGCGAGGTCGTTGAGGTCCTGCGGCTGCAGCCACGCGCCGCTGCCGCCGTCGCGGAAGGTCGGCGCGTAGAAGAACACCTTGCGGCCGGCGGCGCGCACGCGGCGCGCGGCGTTGAGGGCCGCGGTGTCGACGTTGAGCAGGTCGAGCTCGTTCGGCGTGCGCAGCAGCACGTCGTTGCGCGGATAGCCGACGTTGGCGTAGCGGTCGAAGCTGAACCAGCGGCGCCACTCGACTTCCGCCTGCGCGCTCGATCCGCAGAAGACGTCCATCCGGCACGACGCCAGGTTCTGCGCATGCGCGGTCGTCATCCTGCCGAGCGCCGGCGCGGCGCGCAGCGCGATCTCCTTGATCGAGATGCCGTGCCACAGCTGCACCTCGTGCGCGCCCGAGAACAGCGCGTGCTGGTACGGGTTGGGCATCATGTGGCTCGCGTAGTGCGACTCGATCACGCGCACCGCGGTGCGCAGCGCGAGGCCGGTGTGCTCGCGCGTCCACGCGGTGTAGTCGAACGGGAAGTGCTGGACGCCCAGCGCCTTCATCAGTTCTTCCTGGTCGCGCGTCTGCGGCGCGAACCAGCAGTCGATGTCGAGCGCCTTCGCGCGCTGGCTGAAGTCGAGCCACGCGTACTTGATGTTGCCGGCGAAGCCGCCGGCGCCGATGAAGACGACGCGGCGATCCTTCGGCGCGATGCGCGAGGCTTCGCGCAGGCTGTCGTTGATCTGCGTGGTCTCGAACGCGAGCGCGACGGAGCGCAGCTGCGCCAGCACGCTGCGGCCGAGCTCGCCGATCTGCGCCTGCAGCGCGGAGCCCGGATCCTGCGGCTGAACCGCTTCCGGCGACGCGGCGCGACGTTCCGTGAAAGCATCGAAGGCGGACAAGCGGTTCTCCTGGAGTACGAACCTCATTGCATCACCCGGGCCGCGCTTGCAGTCCCGCGAACAGCGAGGCAGACGCCCCCCATTCGCGAAATCCGCTCAAGTTCCGTCAGTGCGTGGCGAGGCGCGCGGGCTGCATCTCGCCCGGCTTGCCGGCGCCCGAGTCCTTCGGGCGCACGAAGCGGATGCCCTGCGACTTCAGCGCGCGCTCGAGCACCAGGTGCAGCATCACGCGCGGGTAGCGCACGAGGCCCTGCTGCTGGCCCGACCAGTACGTCAGGTGGTTCGACAGGTAGCGCGTGACCTGCAGCGCCGTGACCGGCAGGCGGCCGCACGACGACAGCAGCTCGGCCAGCACGAGGTCGATCTCGTTGGGCGTGCTGCCGATGCAGATGGCGTCGCCGTTCTGCAGCAGGCCGCCGTAGGTCAGGTGCAGGTCGCTCGGCTGCTCGACCATGTGCGTCGCCGTGAGCAGCCATTCCTCCTGGATCGGATCCAGGCCGGCCTGCTTGCTGAACGCGTAGTTCGGGCCGCCGACCGGGCGCGTGTGCTTGACGGGCGTGTCGTCGATGATCGCGATGCGGCCCAGCGTCGACAGCCGCGGCCAGACGCCGTCCAGCCCGTAGCCGCTGATCGTGTTCTGCATCGTGTGGAACACGCGCGCGAGCATGTCGACGGACAGCACCGGCGCCATGATCTCGACGAAGTTGGTGAAGCGCACCTGGAAGTTGTGGTGCTGCAGCGTGATGACGTGCGAGAAGTACGAGTCCGTCGTCAGCGCCGGTTGCGCGAGCTCGAGCGCGAGGTCGTCGCAGATCGCGAACATGCGCGACACGTCCTCGGGCACGCACAGCAGGTCGTCGTCCGGCAGCCAGACGTAGCGGTACTGCGAGATCAGGTCCCAGTTCGCGCGGATCGTCTCGTACAGGCCGGGCCACTTCGCGCCCTTCTGCATGTGCACGAAGGCGGCGCCGGGCGCGACCGGCGGCTCGTCGGCGAACCACGAGAGCGCGTAGTCGAAGTTCTGCTCGGCCAGTCGCTCGACGGCATGCGGGTGCAGCGAAGACTTGCCGGCGCGGAAGAGGGCGAGGTACGGCTTCATGTCGTGTCCTTTGATCGAGACGGTTCAGGCGGCGAGGCGTTCGGCCTCGGCAGGGGCCACCAGGCGCGCGCACAGCGCGAGCGCGGCGGCGACGACCTGGTCCATGTTGTAGTAGCGGTACTGCGCGAGGCGGCCGATGAAGTGCACGTCGGGCTCCGCGTCGGCGAGCGCCTCGTAGCGCTTGTACTGCGCCTCGTTGTCGGGGTTGGGCACCGGGTAGTACGGGTCGCCGCCGTCGCAGGGGAACTCGCGCACGAGCGAGGTGCCGGTGTGCTCCTGGCCGGTGACGTGGCGGAACTCGGTGATGCGCGTGAAGTCGTGGTCGAGCGGGTAGTTCACCGTGCCGACATCCTGGAA
>JASLEM010000518.1 GCA_030151165.1 Burkholderiaceae bacterium | reverse complement strand
GAGGCGGTGCTCGCCCACGAGCTGGGCCATTTCGTGCACCGCCACATCGTCAAGCGCGTGGTGCTGATGCTCGCCTCCAGCCTCGCGGGCTTCGCCCTGCTGGGGTGGCTCTCGGGGCAGTGGGGCTTCTACACCGGGCTGGGCGTCACGCCCAACGCGCTGGTGTCCAACAACGCACTGGCGCTGCTGCTGTTCATGATGGTGCTGCCGCCGTTCCTGTTCTTCGTCTCGCCGCTGTTCGCGAGCCTGTCGCGCCGCGACGAGTACCAGGCCGACGCCTACGCCCGCAGCAAGGCCAGCGCCGCCGACCTGGTGCGCGCGCTGCTCAAGCTGTACGAGGACAACGCCTCGACGCTCACGCCCGACCCGGTCTACGTGCGCTTCTACTACTCGCATCCGCCGGCGTCCTCGCGCATCGCGGCGCTGGCACGCACCGACGCGGGGCTGGTGGGAGCAGCGGCTTGAGTGCGGCGGCGCGCGGCGGGCCGTCCTCGTCCCGGCTCGCGCTGGCGCGGGTCGTCGGCGTGCACGGCCGCCATTCCGTCATCGAGACGGCCGACGGCACGCGCCTGCTGGCGCATGGCCGCGGCAAGAAAAGCGAGGTGATCGTCGGCGACCACGTGCGCTGGCAGGTGTCCGGCGACGAGGCCGTCATCGAAGCGTTCGAGCCGCGCACGAGCCTGCTCAAGCGCGAGGACGAATGGCGCAGCAAGAACTTCGCGGCCAACATCGACCTGCTGCTGATCATGGTCGCCACCGACCCGCCGTACAGCGAATCGCAGCTCACGCGCGCACTGATCGCGGCCGAGGACGGCCGCATCGCCGTGAAGATCGTGCTGAACAAGATCGACCTGCCCGAAGCCGCCGCCGCGCGCGAGCGCCTCGCGCCGTATCGCAAGATGGGCTACGACGTGCTCGAAGTCGCGGTGAAGACCGACCCCGCGGGCACGAAGGCGGTCTTCGAGCCGCTGCTGAGGGACAAGACGACGCTGGTGCTGGGCCCGAGCGGCATGGGCAAGAGCACGCTGGTGAACCTGCTGGTGCCGCATGCGGACGCGCAGGTGGGCGAGATCTCGAAGGCGTTGAAGTCGGGCAAGCACACCACGACCACCACCACGTGGTACTGGCTCGACGACGCCCGCCGCAGCGCGCTGATCGACTCGCCCGGCTTCCAGGAGTTCGGCATCCACCACATCAAGTCGGCCGACCTCGGCTCGCTGATGCTGGACTACGGCCAGTACCTCGGCGACTGCAAGTTCGCCAACTGCACCCACCGCCACGAGCCCGCCTGCGGCGTGCGCGCGGCCATCCAGCGCGGCGACATCTCCCCGTCGCGCGAGCGCATCTACGAAGAGCTGATGGACGAGCTGGAGCGGGCGGCGTCGCGGCATTGAGGCGGACGCGTGGCGCGCCGTGAACCGGCGTGCGGTCGTGTGACACCTCTCGCGATGTCGACGCCGGCTCCGATGTCGCCGGACAACGTTTAACGCGCCTCAGACGCTCGTTGACCGAGGCTCGCCTTGCCGACCTTGCGCTCCCCTCACCCGCGGCGGCTGAACGCCGCGCGGATCCCGAGCCAGGCCAGCGTCATGCCGAGGAAGCGCAGGTTCGCGAGCGCGGGCTTCAACGACGGCGAAGCGTCACGCCATCAGGTTCGCGAGCCACAGCAGCGCGACCAGCAGCATCCACAGCACCACCGAGCGCCACACCAGGCCGACGATGATGCCCAGGTGGGCGAGCTGCGGCGGCATGCCTTGCGTGGTGCTGCCTTCGGACGCCGCCGCGGCGACGCCCTCGCCGCTGGTGAAGGTCTTGGAGCGGTCGGGCGTCACGCCCGGCGCCGCCCCGCCGCCCAGCTGCACGCCGACGGCCCCCGCCGCGGACGCGAGGATGATGCCCTCGTTGGCATGCTTCCAGAGCCCGGCGTCGCGCCGCCAGCCTTCGTAGGCGTCCTGGAAATTGCCGACCACGGCGAAGCCCGCGGCGGTCAGCCGCGCGGGCACGTGGTCGATCAGGCTGAACAGGCGCTGCGACAGCGCCATCAGGTTCTCGTTGATCGGCGTGTCGAGCGACTTGCTGCGGAACGACCAGTAGCGCGACGCGAATTCGGCCATGCGGTACAGCACCGCGCCGGCCGGCCCCAGGCCGACCGCCGAGAACACGACGAAGCTGAAGAACACGCCGAACACATGGCGATGCGCGGCCAGCAGCGAGTGCTCGATCATGTGGCGCAGCAGCTCGGTGCGCGGAAGCTCGGAGGCGTCGAGGTGGCGCCATTCGGCGAGCAGCTGGCGCGCCTCCATCTCGTCGCCGCTCTCGAGCGCGGCGCGGATGTCGGTGAAGTAGTGGCTGAACTGGCGGAAGCCGAGCGTCAGGTACAGCACGACGACGTCGAAGAACAGCGCCGCGATGCGGCTGTAGTAGTGGATCGCGCCGTACACCAGCGCCGCCGCGATCGACGGCGCCAGCACCGTCACCGCCCACACCACGCGCGCGTGCTGCGGCTTGCCGGCGTCGAAGTTGCGGCCCGTCCAGCCCACCCACGACGCGAGCGATTCGTGCACGACGTTGCGGCGCGGCAGCGGCTTGATCTGCTCCAGGAGCAGGGCGAGGAGGACGGCGAAGAAACTCATTGAGGCGAATGATATCCGCTGGGGTCGAGGCGAAGGCATCGCGCGGCAGCGTCGCGACGCGAGTCGCCTATCGCTGACGGATGGCGCGCCGCTCGATGTCCTGCTCGGCCACTACACTGGAGAAAAGACAACGATGATGTCGGCATGGGAGGGGTTCGTTGGATCTGTCGCGCAAGCTGCCGCGGCCATTCGGCGACACGCACTTGCTGCTGTGGGCGTCGCTTGCCGCGCTCTGGGTTCTTCTGCTGTTCACGCAACAGTGCAACGAGCGCGGCGACGTCCCGCTCGCCGTGCTCGCCACCTTCACGCTCTGCATGGCGTGGCGCGGGCGCGCGGGTCTGCGATCGGATGCGGTCGGTTGGCAACGCCTTCCCCGCGCTATCGCCTGGGCTGCATACGACCTGGGGATGCTGGTCATCTCCGTGATCGTCCTCGCGGTCCCGATCGCCCTGTTCATGCCGACGTACCAGTGCTACACGCCACGGGCGAAGGTGGCCGAACTGCTGCTGTCGACTTCGTCGGTGCGAACGGAGATCGCCGGCCGGGTCGCCCAGCGGCGCCCGTTGACCGGCATCGGCGCGGGTCTTCATGTGGAGCCCCAGGGCCGCGCGAAGCAGGCGCTCGTGACGAGTGACGGCGTCATCATCGTCGCCGGCGACGATCCGCCCGCCGTGGCCGTCCTCACGCCGTCGATCGTCGCGGGCGAGCTGCGGTGGCGCTGCGTGCTGGTTCCGGAGACCTACGCGCCGTCACCATGCCGATGAGCCCCGGCTAGCGGATCAGGAACGCGTACAGGTTCCGCAACATCGCCGCCGTCGCGCCCCAGATGAAGTACTCGGCGCCCTTCGCGTCGGCGCCCCACGGCATCGACAGGAAGCGGCGGTCGATGCCCTGGAACTGGAACGCGTGTCGCCGGTGGTTGGCCGGGGTCATGAGGAAGGCCAGCGGGACTTCGAAGACCTCGGCGACCTCGAAGGCGTCGAGCGCCAGCGCGCGCGGGGGCGCGAGCAGGCCGACGATGGGCGTCACGGCGTAGGCGGTGACCGTCGTGTAGACCGGCAGGCGGCCGATGACCTCGACCTCGTCCGGCTCGATGCCGACCTCCTCGCGCGCCTCGCGCAGCGCGGTGGCGACGGCGTCGGCGTCTTCCGGATCGGTGCGGCCGCCGGGGAAGCTGATCTGGCCGGCGTGGTCGTTGAGGTGGTCGGTGCGGCGCGTCAGCAGCACCGTCAGCCCCTCGGGGCGGCGCACCAGCGGGATCAGCACGGCTGCAGCGCGCATCTCGCGCTCGACGATGCGCTGGCCGTCGCCGACGAACTCGGGCACCCACGCGGCCTCGCCGTCGGACGGCATCGCCATCGTGGGGAGAAAGCGGGCACGCAGCGCGTCGGGCTGGAGGCGGTCGAGCGGCACGGCCGGCAGGTGGTCGTCGCGGCCGACGACGGGCGCGAGGTTCGGCTCGCGGATCGGCGCACGCACGGCGGGGCGCGCCGGCGCGGCGGAAGGATCGGACGGTGAGTCGGCAGCGGACATTCAGGGGCGGCGGGCGGACGACGCGGGTCGGGTCGGTCGGACGATTGTCGGGCCTTGCGGTGCCGGCTGCATCGGCGTCGCGCTTTCACCCCGCTCGTCACCCCGCTCGTGAGCGCGTCACAGGCCGGTCACGCGGACGCCACCGACACGGCGGCCGTCAATGGACGCGCGGCTTGATCGTGCCGCCTTCGGCGAGCACCTGGCGCTCGCCCTGCAGGGTCAGCTGGAAGCAGCCGTCGTCGTTGAGCTCGACGAGGCCGGCGTCGCGCAGGTGCGCGACATCGTCGATCGCGTCGGCCGGGATCCGGCAGAGGCCGAAGACGCCGGCGTGGAGCAACAGGTCGAGCTGGGCGCGGGTGGGGTCGTGGCGCATGAGGCGAAAGCGGATAACGGAGGTCACCGAAAGCGGCAAGCGTCGTACCTCGATACGTTTGAAATCAGCTATTTCTCCTGCCGCGCACCCGATCGGCGCGCGCGGCCCCAGAATCGCCCGGTGAAAACCTCCACCCCCGAACGATTCGAAGCCATCGGCCCGCGTGGCGAGGCGTGCATCATCGTGCGCTTCGAGGTCGCGCTGTCGAACGGCACGACGCAGATGTCGCACGCCCTCGCCTCCGGCGAACGGCTCAAGCCCACCGACGACCCCGCCGCGTTCGAGACGCTGGACGGCAAGCGCGTCTTCCGCTTCCGCCAGCCGGACGCCGGCCTCGGGCTCGGCGCCGGGTTGCCGCTCGGCGGCGGGCCGAAGAGCTTCGGGCTGCCCAGATAGGCGCGCAGCCCTACCCCTGCACCTCGGGCGCACGCAGCTCGTTCATCCATTGCTGGCAGCTCGGCTTCGCCGCGAACTCGTTCCAGGCGTAGCGCATCTTGCCCCGTTGGATCAGCAGATCCTTCAGGCCGTCCAGCGTCGCCGTGTGACCGGTGTTGCACGCGATCGCCGCATACATGTTGACGAAGTAAGGCCCCTTCAGCGTCTGCAGCCGTTGCTGGAGGCCTCTTTCGAACACCGGCCACTGGATGTGCAGGTCTTCCGCCTTGAAGTCGCAATCGCAGCCGTTGCGCCGGTAGGCCTCGGTGTACATCACCGTGTAGGCGCTCGGGCCCGCCGTCTTGAGAACCACCTGCCCCAGCTGCTCGAGCATGTCGGCCGAGCCGCCCCATTTGGGGCTCGCGTAGTGGACGGCCGCGCGCAGGGGCTCGTTGTAGTCGGGGGCCAGCACGAGGCTGTCGCGCAGCAGGCCCGCGAACTCCGCGGGCGACATCGTGTCGCTCGTGGCCGTGACGAGGCGCAGCGAATACCACGCGGGATTGCCATGCTGCGCGGCCGCGTTGATGCCGAAGGCCTCCTTCGCCAGCGCGAGGTTCTGCCGGTAACCCGCCCACTGCGCCGCCGACACCTCGCTCGCATAGCTGCCGCCGCGCCGTTGGAACGCATGCGCCGTGTAGGCGCGCCCCAGCAGCACGGGAGCCGCGAGCGATCGCGGCGAGGCCGCGAGCCAGCGCTTCAGGAACATTTCCTCGCGCGTGAGCGCGGCATCGTCGTCGACGCGCCAGTGGATCGTCACCGCGGCGTAGAAGGTGCGAAGCCCCCAGATTCCGTTGGGCTGCATGGCGCGCGTCGTGCGCAGCTGGGTCTCTTCGCGATCCAGCGCGGCGAAGTCCTCGCTGGCGATGGCGGCCGAGACCGCGCCCTTGATCGACGCTTCGTCGGCGACGGGGACGTCTCCAGCCGCGCGGGCCAAGCACATCGTGCCGAGCAGCAGCGCGCCGGCGAGCGTTCGAAGGAATGGAAAGCGAGGCAGCATGGATGATGAAGTCAGTCGGAACGCGACAGTGTCGCCGACCGCGGCGCGCCACGCTTCACATTCCGCGGCGACAAGCCCTCCGGAAAGCAAAAAGCCCGGCACTGCCGGGCTTTCGTGGTCTGGAACCGAAGCGTCCTGCGAGAGGACGCTGCGTTCTCAGGACAGCTTTTCCTTGATGCGCGCCGACTTGCCCGAGCGCTCGCGCAGGTAGTACAGCTTGGCGCGGCGGACGTCGCCGCGGCGCTTGACTTCGATCGACGCGATCAGCGGGCTGTACAGCTGGAACGTACGTTCCACGCCTTCGCCGCTGGAGATCTTGCGAACGATGAAGTTGGAGTTCAGGCCGCGGTTGCGACGGGCGATGACGACGCCTTCGTACGCCTGGACGCGCTTGCGCGTGCCTTCGACGACGTTGACGTTGACGATCACGGTGTCGCCGGGGGCGAACGTCGGGATGTTCTTGCCGAGGCGGGAAATCTCTTCCTGCTCGAGGGTAGCGATCAGATCCATGAGGAACCTTTGTCAAATCCGTTCTTGACGGCGCACTATTGCTTGGAACGCGGCACTGGAGTCCATCCAGTCGGAGAGCGGGCCTGCGGATTGACAGTCCGGCGCTCTCCCGCCACTTCTGCCCGGCAGAGGAACGGTGAGCCTGCGATTATAGCGCGCCCGGATCCAGGTTGGCCAGAAACTTCTCGTCGGCCTTCGTGAGCTGGCCGGCCGTGCGAGCGGCGGCGATCAGGTCGGGGCGGCGCCGGGCCGTCAACGTGAGCGACTGCTCGCGGCGCCAGCGTGCGATTTCCTTGTGGTTGCCGGACAGCAGCACCGGCGGCACCGGCACCTCGCCCTCGCCCGTCGCCAGCACTTCCGGCCGACTGAAGTGCGGGCAATCGAGCAGGCCCTGCTCGAAGCTGTCCTGCAGGTGCGACTGCTCGTCGCCGAGCACGCCGGGCATCAGGCGCGCGATGGCGTCGAGCAGCGTCAGCGCCGGCAGTTCGCCGCCGGACAGCACGAAGTCGCCCAGGCTCAGCTCGACGTCGACGTGGCGGTCGATCACGCGCTGGTCGATCCCTTCGTAGCGGCCGCACAGCAGCACCGCGCCCGGGCCGGCGGCCCAGTCGCGCACGAGGGGCTGGTCGATGCGGCGGCCGGTGGGCGTGAACAGCACGACGGGCGCCTTCGGCGCGCCGGCGGCCTCGCGCGCGGCGGCGACGGCCGCGAGCGCGCGCTCGAGCGGCTCGGCCAGCATCACCATGCCGGGGCCGCCGCCGAACGGGCGGTCGTCGACACGGCGATACGTGCCCTCGGCGTGGTCGCGCAAGGGCCAGAGCTGCACGTCGACCTGGCGCGATTCGTAGGCGCGGCGCGTGATGCCCTGCGCCAGGAACGGCGCGAACAGGTCGGGGAACAGCGTGACGACGTCGAAGCGCATGCGGCTTTCCGGCGATGGCGGAGGTGACGGCGCGGGCTCGCGCGGGCGCGGCCGGCGGATCGGGACGGTCAGTAGTCGAGGCCCCAGTCGACGACGATGCGGTGGCCGGGAAGGTCGACGGCGTCGACGTAGGCGTCGACGAAGGGGATCAGGCGCTCGTCGGCGGCAGGCTCGGCCGGGGCGGCTTCGCCCGGCACGGCGACGGCGGCCGGCTTGACGCGCAGCACGCAGTGCGGGCCGGTGTCGATCAGGCCGATGACGTCGCCGAGGGCCACGTCGTCGCGGTTGAAGACCGACAGGCCGATCAGGTCGATCCAGTAGAACTCGCCGTCGTCGGGCTTCGGGAAGGTGGCGCGCGACACGAAGATGCGCACGCCCTTCATCGCCTCGGCGGCGTCGCGGTCGGGGATCTCGGGGGCGAGCGCGACGATCGCGTCACCCTGGTCGCGCACGCCGTTGACGTGCAGCGCCACGGGCAGCGGCGCGGCGAGCGCGGCCTTCTGGGCGGGGGTCTTGTGGGCCGGAACCACGGCAGGCTTGCCGGGCTTCAGCGGATTCGTGGCGGCGGACGCCGCGGGCGGCTTCACGCTCTCGGCCGGTTTCAGGAACCAGACCTTGGCGGAAAACAGCGCCTGCGGATCCGCGGCGAAGGGCAGCACCTTGATGCCGCCCTTGATGCCCCAGGCGCCGAGGATGCGACCGACTTCGATCGCGTCTTCGGGCCAGGAGACGTCTTCGGCGCGCTCGGCGGGGCTCATCGGCACGAGCCGGAGTCGGGACGGGCGCGCAGAAGACTGGCCGACATCAGGCGGCAGCCGGAGCGGCGACGGGCGCGGCCACCTTCTTGGCGGCCTGGTCGAGCAGGCGCTGGACCGTCGGGGACGCCTGGGCGCCGACGCTCTTCCAGTAGGTGACGCGGTCGAACACGACGCGCAGGGGCTCTTCGCCGCCCGAGGCCATCGGGTTGTAGAAACCGACGCGCTCGAGATAGCGACCGTCGCGGCGTTCGCGCGAGTCGGCGACCACGATGTTGTAGAACGGGCGCTTCTTGGCACCGCCGCGGGCAAGTCGAATGACGACCATGATGAATTCCTAAGTTTGGTTGTTTGCCGCGCCAGGGAGACACGCAAGGCCGGGCCAAACGGTGTTGCCGCGCCCTGCCCGGTCTCGAGACCGGCCACGACGGCAGCGCTACATTCGACGCAGTTAGATACGCTGGCACCCCACGCGGCGGAGCTCGGGACGTCAGTCCGCGCGGAGGATCAGTCCGCAAGCTCCAGGCAAGGCGCCAGCCAACGCCGAAAACCGCGCATTATAAACTGATCGCCATGAGTGACGCCACCCCGACCCCTTTGACCATCCGCAACAGCACGACGGCCGACGTCGCCGCCTGCGCCGAGATCTACCGCGAGGCCGTGCGCAACGGCACCGGCACCTTCGAGCTGGAGGAGCCCGACGACGCCGAGATGGCCAGGCGCCGCGACGCGATCCTCGCCCAGGAACTGCCCTGGCTCGTCGCCGAGCGCGACGGCCAGGTGCTGGGCTACGCCTACGCGAACCAGTTTCGCCCCCGCCGTGCCTACCGGTTCTGCGTCGAGGATTCGATCTACCTGTCGCCCGCCGCGCGCGGCCAGGGCGTCGGCAAGCTGCTGCTGGTCGAGCTCATCGCCCGCTGCGAGGCGCTGGGCATCCGCCAGATGCTGGCCGTGATCGGCGACGCCGAGAACCACGGCTCGATCGCGGTGCACCGCGCGTGCGGCTTCGAGGACAGCGGCGTGCTCAAGGCCGCCGGCTGGAAGTTCGAGCGCTGGCTCGACGTCATCCTGATGCAGCGCCGCCTGGGCACCGGCGGCGCCACGCTGCCGGTCGAACGCGAGGACCTGCCGTGACGTCGCCCGCGGTGGCCGCCGCCGAGGACCGCGTCGCGGCGCCGGCCCTGCGCGACCCGGCGGAAGTGCCGTCGAAGACGCTCGCCACCTGGATCGCCGTCATCGCCGGCAGCCTGGGCCTGCATCACTTCTACCTGCACGGCCTGCGCACGCGCGCGGGCTGGCTGTACCCGATCCCGACGATCGTGGGCCTCGTCGGCGTGAAGCGCATGGCGGATGCCGGCGTCGACGACCGTCTCTCGTGGGCGCTGATCCCGTGGCTGGGCCTGACGATCTCGATCGGCATGCTGTGCGCGATCGTGATCGGGCTCACCTCCGACGCCAAGTGGGCCCGCCGCTACGCCGGCGATCCGTCGCAACCGATGGTGCAGGCCACGCGCGAGGAGGACGAGGAATCGCCGCCGCCGGGCCTGGTGCGCACCGGCTGGGCGCCCGTGCTGGGCGTGATCCTCGCGTTGATGATCGGCGGCGGCGTGCTGATGGGCACGATCGCGTTCAGCGTCGAGCGCCTGTTCCTCGTGTAGCGCGCCAGCCGCGCCCCGGCTACTTCAGCAGATGCGCCAGGCTCGCCGGATCGACCGGCTTGACGAGGTGCGCGGCGAAGCCTTTCGCGCGCGAGCGGCGCACGGCCTCGGGGCCGCCGAAGCCGGTGATCGCGACGATGGGCATCTCCTCGCACCCGGGCTGGAAGCGCAGGTGGGCGGCGAGCTCGTAGCCGTCCATCGCGGGCATGCCGATGTCCAGCAAGGCGATGTCGGGGACGAAGTCCTGCAGCGCGGCGAGGGCCGCGGGGCCGTCGTGCGCGACGACCGCCTGGTAGCCCCAGGCTTCGAGGATACCGGCCAGGGTATCGGCGGCGTCGGCGTTGTCGTCGACGACGAGGATGGTGCGCGGCGGCTTCGCCGGGGCGGCGTCGCGGTCGAAGGCGGGGGTCTCGAGGTCCGAGTCGCTCGGGCCGGCGATGTCGTTGTTCTTGTGATGGGTCAACATGATGGTCGTTCGTGTTCGAGTTGTTCGGGCTTGCGCGCAGGGATCGCCAGGACGCGCGGTCGTCGCGTCGCCACGGATCGCGACGATGCGAGAGAGTACGGCAATCCGGATGCCCGACCGTCGCGCGAACGCCGCCGCCCCCTAGACTGCGTGCCATGCCCCATGCCGTCGCGCGCCTGCGCACCGCCCTCCTCGCCGGCAGCGCCACCCTGCCCCGCCTCGATCGCGGTGGCCCGCGCAAGGAACGCTGCGCGGGCTGCCGCCTGATCCCCAGCCACTGCCTCTGCGCACGGCGGCCGGTGGTGCCGACACGCGCCGGCGTCTGCCTCGTGATGGCGGAGTTCGAGCCGCTCAAGCCCAGCAACACCGGCTGGCTGGTGGCCGACGTCGTGCCCGACACGATGGCCTTCCGCTGGTCGCGCACCGAGGTCGACCCGGCCCTGCTCGCGCTGCTGGCCGATCCGGCGTGGCAGCCGGTCGTGGTGTTCCCCGGCGAGTTCGCCGCGCCCGAGCGCGTGGTCACGTCGCTGCCGCCGCCCGCGGTCGACGCGAACGATCGTCGACCGCTCTTCGTGCTGCTCGATGGCACGTGGGCCGAGGCGCGCAAGATGTTTCGCAAGAGCCCCTGTCTCGATCGCCTGCCGGTGCTGAGCCTGCAGCCGGAGCAGCTCTCGCGCTATCGCCTGCGCCGCTCGTCGCACGACCACCACTTCTGCACCTCCGAGGTCGCGGCGCTGTGCCTCGCGCTCGCCGGCGACGAGCACGCGGCGCAGACGCTCGAGGCCTGGCTCGACGTCTTCGGCACGCGCTACATCGCCGCGAAGCAGAGCGTGCCGCCGGACATCGACGACGACGCCCACCGACGCCTGCACGAACTGGGTGCCGCATCGCCCGTGCGTTGACGGCGCCCGCTCAGCTTCGATGCGATGCCGTGCCTACACTACGTCGCGAAAGGACCGCTCCGTTGACACAGACATCGCCCTGGCCCCTGGCCCTGCTCCTCGCGCTGGCCGCGGCCCTCGCCCCGTCGGCACGCGGCCAGGCGCAAGCCGCCGCGCCGGCCTCCGCGCCCGCGGCGTCGACACCGGCCGACGCGCACGCCCACCGCACGCACACCGAGGCGCTGCGCCAGGCCCACCTGCAGCATCTGCAGGAGCACATCGAGACGCCCGAGGCCGAGCTGCACCGCACCTGCCGCTTCGAGAGCGACATCGAGACGCTGCCGCCCGAAGGCGTGGTGGCGCTCACGTTCGACGACGGCCCCGAGCCCGGCCACACCGAGCAGATCCTCGCGGTGCTCGCGAAGCGCAAGGTGCCCGCCACCTTCTTCCTGATCGCCGAGAAGGCGCACGCGCACCCCGAGCTCGTCGCGCAGATGCGCGCGCTGCCGGGCGCGGTGATCGGCAACCACACGTGGTCGCATCCGAACTTCCACGACATCCCGGTCGACACGCAGGTCAAGGAGATCGACCGCGCCGACGTCGTCGTGCGACCGGATCTCGGCGCGACGCCGCTATACCGCTACCCGTATGGCAACGCCAGCTGCGACGCCAACGACCGCGTCCACGCGCTCGGCTACCGCATCGTCGGCTGGCACGTCGACTCGTGCGACTGGGCATTCGACGGCCCCGACGGCCTGACCCCGCGCGAGGCGCTGTCCTGCGGCGTGCTGCCGGCCTATCGCCACGACTTCCTCGGCCACGTCGTCGCGAGCGTGCGCGCGCACCGCGGCGGCGTGCTGCTGATGCACGAGACGCAGCGCAACACGGTCGAGGCGCTCGACGCACTGATCGGCAAGCTGCAGGACGAGGGCTACCGCTTCGCGACGCCCGCATCGCCCGAGTTCGCCGCCGACCTGCGCTGACGCCGACGTTCAGGCCGGCGGCTCGCGCCGCGAATGCTCGGGCCCGAGCGATTCGATGCGATAGCGGTTGCCCGGATAGCTGCGGTTGCGGCTCGTCGCGAGCAGCTGCGGGTGGCGCTCGAACGAGACGAACCGCTTGACCTGCGCGCGCAGCTTCAGCGCGCCGCGCACGACGGCCACGAGCGCGCGCGGCGGCGCGGCGAAGCCGATCGCGGGCAGCAGGCGTCGCGGCACGAGGCACGACACCACCGGCCGAACCAGCCATCGCAGCGGACGCGGCAACCACGCCGCCATCACCGCGACCGTCGCGCGCGCCACGCGCTCGTTGGCGGCGTCGTGCACCAGCTCGCGCGCTTCGTACGCGCGGGCGAAGTCGTCGAACGCCGCCGGCGTCGGCGGCAGGTCGCGCAGCGCCATGCGCTGTCCGATCCCGTGCCAGAAGTGGAACCACGCCTCGCGCTCGTGCGGCGTGAAGCGGCGCCAGCCAAAGTCGTCCGTCCAGCGCAGCGGGAAGTCGAGGAACGTCCACAGCACGAACAGGAAGTCGTCGTTGGGGATGCGGAAGTGCGCGTGGATGTGGTTCATCTGCTCGATCGAGCGCCGGCCCGGGCCGTCGTCCCAGCCGCCTTCGATGAACTGCGCGATCAGCAGCCGCGTGTCGTCGTAGCGCTTCTGCCCGCGCCGCTCGAACTCGCCCGTGCGATCGAGCAGTCGCGAGACCGAGCGACTGCCGTAGGTGTGGAACAGCGCCATCTCGGTGGAACGCAGGAGGTCGAACGGGAACTCGTAGACGCTCAGCAGGTGGACGATGCGCTGGCAGTCGCGCCGCGCGTCGAGCGACTCGATCTCGCGCCGCACGGACGCCGCGTGCGCGCGGCCGAAGCGCCGCACGTGCGTCGGCGCGCTGGCCGGGGCGAACGGACAGCCGGGCGTGTCGCGAGGAACGCTCATGGGACGGACTCCACGGGGAACGGATGGCGACACGATGCCTTGCGGTAGAGTCGTCCGCAACCCCTGGAACGATGGCGTCCGGGCCCCACGCGAAACCCGATTGCCACCATGGACGAGCTGCGAGCCGTTTCCACCTTCGTGCGCGCCGCCGAGCTCGGCAGCTTCAACAAGGCCGCGCTCGACCAGGGCACGACGCCGCAGGCCGTCAGCAAGAACGTGCGCCAGCTCGAGCAGCACCTCGGCGTGCGCCTGTTCCACCGCACCACGCGCAAGAGTTCGCTGACCGAGGAAGGCCAGCGGCTGTTCGACGCGGTGCGCGAACACCGCGACGGCCTCGTCGCCGCGCTGAACCGGGCGCGCAGCGCCGTGCGCGAGGACGAGGGCGTGATCCGCATCAGCGCCAGCGGCGCGGTCGGCCGCAAGGTGCTGATGCCACTGCTGGCCGAGTTCGGCGCGCGCCATCCCGCGATCGAATTCGACCTGCTCCTGGAGGACGGCTTCACCGACGCCGTGGGCGACCGCATCGACATCGGCTTTCGTGCCGGCAGCCAGCCGACCGCGCAGGTGGTGGCGCGCCCCCTGTTCGCGATCCAGCAGATCGTCTGCGCGTCGCCCGCCTACCTCGCGCGGCACGGCGCGCCCGCGAAGCCGGCCGACCTCGCCCGCCATCGCTGCACCGGCTATCGCCAGCCCGGCACCGGCCGCCCGTACCCGTGGGAGTTCGACGTCAAGGGCGAGACGGTGTTCCGCACGGTGCCGGCCGCGCTGTGCAGCAGCGACACCGAAGCCGAGATGCAGGCCGTGCTGGCCGGCGTCGGCATCGGCCAGATCGACAGCATCAACGCGGCCGCACCGCTGCGCGCCGGCCTGCTCGTGCCGCTGCTCACCAGCCACGTCAGCGACCGCATGGGCCTGTACCTGTACTACGCGCAACGCGCCGACATGCCGGGCCGCGTCCGCCGCTTCATCGACTTCGCCGCCGAGCGGCTGAAAGGCGGCGAGGACTTCTTCGTGCCGGTGGCCGAACTGCGGTCGCTCGCGCGGGCGGCGTCGCGCGCCTGAAGACCTCGCACCGAGGCGCGCCAAGCCCGGCGATTGGCAACCTGAAGTTGCTACTGAATTTGCCGTTTCCCAACTACCGGGCGCCCTGCCCGGCTCCTAGAGTTGACCCCGTCGATGTCCGACTCGTCCAACTTCCAGGAGAAATTCATGTCCGCCCTCACCCAGGATCTCGCCGGCCGCGTTGCCGTCGTCACCGGCGCTTCCAGCGGCATCGGCCGCGCATCGGCGGCGCTGCTCGCCGCGCGCGGCGCCAAGGTCGCGCTGCTCGCCCGCCGCAAGCCGGCGCTCGACGCGCTCGCGGCCGAGATCCGCCATGCCGGCGGCGACGCCATCGCGATCACGGCCGACGTCACCGACCTCGCCTCGCTCGAGGCCGCGGCGGCCGACGTGCACAGCGCGTTCGGCTGCATCGACCTCGTCTTCAACAACGCGGGCCTGATGCTGCCCGGCGCTGTCGGCCAGCAGCCGGTGGGCGAGTGGGAGCGGCAGATCGATCTCAACATCACGGGCGCGATGAAGGTGATCCAGGCCTTCATCCCGCAACTCGAGGAGGCCGCCGCGGCCGGCAAGGTGGTCGACCTGATCAACACGTCGTCGATCGCCGGCCAATACCTCTTCCCGTATTTCGCCGTGTACTCCGCGACCAAGGCGTACGTCAGCCACCTCACGCGTCACCTGCGCATCGAGCTCGGCCCGAAGAACATCCGCGTCTCGATGGTCGAGCCCGGCATCGTCGCGACCGAGCTGCAGGATCACGTGACGTTCCAGGGTGCGAAGGACTGGCTGGCCAACGCGTCGAAGACGATCGAATTCCTCCAGCCCGACGACGTGGCCCGGGTCGTCGCCTTCGTCGCGTCGCAGCCGAAGCACGTGAACCTGCAGCAGGTGGTGATCATGCCGACGAAGGAAGGCGTCTGAACCGCGCCGGGCGACTCAGCGCGCGCGCAGCAGCACTTCCGCGACCTGCACCGCGTTGAGCGCCGCGCCCTTGCGCAGGTTGTCGCCGCTGACGAACAGCGCGAGTCCGTGGCGCACGGTCGGATCGGGGCGAACGCGGCCGACGAAGACGGAGTCGCGGCCTGCCGCCATCAGCGGGTTGGGGACGTCCGTGACGACCACGCCCGGTGCGGCGGCGAGTCGCGCGAGCGCGGCGTCGGCGTCGATCTCGCGCTCGAACTCGGCGTTGATGGACAGCGAGTGTCCGGTGAAGACGGGCACGCGCACGCAGGTGCCGGCGACGAGCAGGCCGGGCAGCTCGAGGATTTTGCGGCTCTCGTCGCGCAGCTTGATCTCCTCGTCGGTGTAGCCGTCCTCGACGACGCGGTAGTTGAACGGCACGACGTTGAACGCGATCGGCACGGGCCACTTCCGCGGCGGCGTGAAGTCGATGCCGCCGCCATCCCGGACGAGCGCGGTGGCCGCGGCGCCCGCCTCGCGCACCTGGGCCTCGAGCTCGTCGACGCCGACCACGCCCGCGCCGGACACCGCCTGGTAGGTGCTGACGACCAGGCGCTTCAAGCCGGCCATCTCGTGCAGCGGCTTCAACACGGGCATCGCGGCCATCGTCGTGCAGTTCGGGTTCGCGACGATGCCCTTGGCGATGCGGCGCAACGCATGCGGGTTGACCTCGGCGACGACCAGCGGGACATCCGCGTCCATGCGCCACGCCGACGAGTTGTCGATGACGATCGCGCCCGCCGCGGCGACGACCGGCGCCAGCGTGCGCGAGGACTCCGCGCCGGCCGAGAAGAAGACGATGTCGAGGCCGGCGTAGTCTGCGGTCGACGCGTCCTCGACCTCGATCTGCGCGCCTTTCCACGGCAGCCGCCTGCCGGCCGACCGGGCGGACGCGAACAGGCGCAGCGTGCGCACGGGGAAAGCGCGCTCGGCCAGCGAGGCGAGCATGAACTCGCCGACGAGGCCGGTGGCGCCGACGATGCCGACGTCGATGCCGTCCGCGGGCTGGGGGAAGTCGATCGTCATGCGCCGGATCCTTGCGTGATGAGGGTGTGCGCGAGCGTCCGTCGATACAGCATGGGGTATACCGGGCCGTCGGGAGTCCGTCGCGTCGGGCGTCCATCATCGCAGCGGCGCGCGGATCTTTCATTCTCGCCGGCGGAAGAAATCTTCCCCGGCCCCAGTCCGCCTCAGCCCGCCTCGACGCGATTGCGGCCCGCGCGCTTCGCGCCGTACAGCGCGAGGTCGGCCCGGGCCACCAGCGACGCGACGTCCTCGCCACCGCGCAGCTGCGCGACGCCGAAGCTCGCCGTGCGATGGCCGACGACGGCGAACGGCCGCGCGGCGACGAGCGCGCGCAGCTTCTCGGCGAGCGCGCAGGCGCCGGCAAGGTCGGTGTCGCGGCACACGACGAGGAACTCCTCGCCGCCCCAGCGCCCGACCTGGTCGGTCTGGCGCGAGCCCGACGTCAGCAGCGCGGCGATCGCCACCAGCACCTGGTCGCCGACCAGGTGGCCGTGCACGTCGTTGACCTCCTTGAAGAGATCGAGGTCGAGCAGGATCACCGACACGTTCGCGCCGGCGCGCCCGTGGCGCGCGCACTCCTGCGCCAGCACCTGGTCGAGGCGCAGGCGGTTCGACAGGCCGGTCAGCGCATCCGACACCGACAGCCGCTCCAGCTGCGCGTTCTTCAGCACCAGCTGCGCCTGCGCATCGGCGTTCGCCAACGCGATCGCGCCGTACGCACACAGCGTGCGGAAGACGGCGAGCTCGCGCTCGGCATACGCGCGCGGCCGCGACGAGCGCACGCTCATCACGCCCAGCAGGCGCTCGCCGACCGACAACGGCACGCACATGAGGCTGTGCGGCGCGCCGGGCGCGGCGACGTCGACGACGATCTCGCGCAGCTCGCGGGCGCAATGCGCGGCGAGGCGCTCGACGTCGTCGAGGGCCCTCGCGACGTCGCCTTCGATGCCGTGGACGGCCTCCAGCGTCGATCCGTCGGCCGCGACGCGGTGCACCACCAGCGCCGCGACGTCCAGCAACGCGTGCGCGTGCGCGTCGAGCGCCGCGAGGATCGCGCGCGGGTCGAGCTCGCGCGTGATCTCGCGGCCGATCACGCCGAGGCGCTCGAGCGTCTCGAGCCGCTCGGCGTTCGCCTGCGCGAGCCGCCGCTGGTGGTCGGCCTCCGCCCGGGCACGCTCGGTGTCGTGCGTGACCTGCATCGCGACCGCGCGGTTGCGCGCCTCGAGGCTGCGCGACGTCTCGCGCGAGACGCTCGCGCGCTGGCTGAACGCATACGCCTGGGGGTAGTCGCCGAGGCGTGCGTGTTCGCGGGCGATGGCGTCGAGCAGCTCGCCCGGCGTCGTGAAGCCTGCGATGCCGTCCGCCAGCGCGAGCGCCTTCAGCAGGTAGTGCAGCGCAATGCTCGGCGCCTCGACACCGGCCGGCGCCGCCAGCGCGTGCGCCGCGTGCACCTCGGCCATCACGCGCAGCCCCGCGACCTGCAGGTTCGGCGCGCCCGTGCCGTGGTGGATAGCCGCCTCGGCCGCCGCCAGCGCGGCCTCGGGCTCGCCGAGCGCCAGCAGCGCGCGCGCCTCGCCGCAGCGCGCGTGGGACTGCAGGTCGGACTGCTGCAGCGCGCCCGCGCGTGTCGCGAGCGCGCGCGCGGCCGCCAGCGCGCTCACGGGATCGCCGGCGGCGAGCTCGACCTCGACCAGCTGCCACATCGCGTAGGCATGGTTGCGCGAGGCCGCGAGCGGCGCCATCAAGGCCAGCGCCTCGTGCAGCATCGCACGGCTCGCGTCGAGGCGATCGAGCAGGCGCAGCGTGTGCGCCGTCTGCAGCAGCGCGACGCCCATCGCGCCGGGGCCGCCCGCCGCGCGCGCCAGCTCGAGCCCGCGCTGCATCCATTCGAGCGCGCCCGGATAGTCGTTGAGATGGTTGAGCGAGTCGCCCGTGTTGGTGGCCGCGATCACCGCGCGCCGCGGCTGGCCGCTCGCGAGCGCGAGTTCGTAGGCGCGGACGAAGTGGCGGATCGCCGGCACGAAGTCACTCGCGTGGTGCGCGCAGACGGCGCGGAAATCTTCAGCCCAGCAGCCCGCCGCCGCCGACGGGGCGGCGTCGTCCGGCGCGAAGCGCTCGCCCCAGCGCGCGTGCGCGGCCGCCGAGTCGCGGAAGGCCGAGAAGTAAGCCTGCGCGGCGTCGGCGATGTCGACGCGGTCGGGATCGACGTCGCGCGCCGCGGCGGCCATCGCCTCCAGTTCGGCGTCCTTGCCCGGCCAGTCGCCGCGGTCGATGGCGAGCATCGCGCGCAGCCAGCGGGCATCGGCGATGCCCAGCGGATCGCCGAGCGACTCGAAGGCGCGCAGCGCGTCGTCGGCGCGGGCCGAGGCGGCGTCGAGG
>JASLEM010000513.1 GCA_030151165.1 Burkholderiaceae bacterium | reverse complement strand
CCTTCGCCGACCCGCACTACTGCACCGGCGGCGTGATCATCTCGCGCGACGGCGCCATCAAGTCGGCCAAGGACCTCACCGGCAAGGTGGTCGCGGTGCAGACCGGCACCACGTACTACGAGAACGTCAAGAAGCTGCCGGTCAAGGACGTCAAGAACTTCCCGCAGGACAACTCGGCGCGCGCGGCGCTGGAGACGGGCCACGTCGACGCGTGGGTCACGGACAAGTTCGTCGCCAAGGCCTCGCTCGCCGCGACGCCGGGCACGACGCTGAAGACGGGCGACTTCCTGTTCACCGAGAAGATCGCCGCCGCGGTCGCCAAGGGCAACACGGGGCTGGTGACCGAGGTCGACAAGGCGCTCGCGGCGATGATGGCCGACGGCACGTACGCGGCGATCTCGAAGAAGTGGTTCAACGAAGACATCCGCTGCAAGTGATCGCCATGGCGTCGTTCCTGAAATCGCCCTGGCCCGCGTCGTGGGGCCGCAAGCGCCGCAGCAACGCGACGATGGCCGTCGCGGTGGTCGCGATGGTGCTGGTGCTGTGGGGGCTCGCGCGCGTCGTCGCGCTCGCGCCGGAGCCGATCGGCAGCGCCGCGCAGGACTTCGCCAGCGGCGCGCGCGTCACCGTCGAACTGACGATCGTGGCCGGCCTCGCGGGCATCGTGCTGGGCGTGCTCGCCGCGCTCGGCAAGCTGTCGCGCGTGCCGCCGCTGCGCTGGATCGCGGCGTTCTACGTCTGGGTGATCCGCGGCACGCCGCTGCTGATCCAGGTGTTCTTCGCGTACTTCGCGCTGCCGCAGCTGGTGCCGTTCGTGAAGATGGACGAGTTCGGCTGGGCCTGCGTCGCGCTGTCGCTCAACGTCGGCGCCTACAACGCGGAGGCGATCCGCTCCGGCCTGCTCGCGGTGCCGAAGGGCCAGCTCGAGGCCGCGCGCTCGCTCGGCATGAACCGCTGGTTCACGTTCCTCGACATCACGCTGCCGCAGGCGTTCAAGATCGCGCTGCCGCCGCTCGTCAACAACATCGTCGCGCTGCTGAAGGACTCGTCGCTCGCCTCGGTCATCGGCCTCGTCGAGCTGACGAACACCGCCGACCTGCTGCGCGCCAAGACCTACCTGCCGATCCCGTCGCTCGTGACCTCGGCGTCGATCTACCTGCTGCTCACGACCGTGATGACGCATTTCTCCGGCGCGGTGGAGCGCCGCTTCGACATCGAGGACAAGCTCGCATGAGCGCCGGACCGGATACCCCTGGCCGCATCGGTGGCACGGGACTTGCGAACGATCGTTCGATGAATTCCGCGCCGCTGATCACCGTCGACAACGTCTGCAAGGCCTTCGGCAGCGTGCCGGTGCTCAAGGGCGTCAGCACGCATTTCAACGCAGGCGAGGTCGCCGTGATCATCGGCGCGTCGGGCTCGGGCAAGAGCACCTTGCTGCGCACGCTGAACCGGCTCGAGAAGCACGACAGCGGCCGCATCGTCGTCGACGGCATCGAGGTCGGCGACGACCCGAAGGCGCTCGACGCGCTGCGCGCCGAGGTCGGCATGGTGTTCCAGCAGTTCAACCTGTTCCCGCACCTGACGGTGCTCGAGAACGTGATGCTCGCGCCACGCCGCGTGCGCAAGCTCGCGCGTGCGCAGGCCGAGGCGAGGGCGCTGGAGCTGCTCGAGCGCGTCGGCATGCAGGCGCATGCGCACAAGCATCCGTTCGCGTTGTCGGGCGGGCAGCAGCAGCGCGTCGCGATCGCGCGCAGCCTCGCGATGCAGCCGCGCGTGATGCTGTTCGACGAGCCGACGTCCGCGCTCGACCCCGAGATGGTCAAGGAAGTGCTCGACGTGATGAAGCAGCTCGCCAGGAGCGGCATGACGATGATCGTCGTGACGCACGAGATGGGCTTCGCGCGCGAGGTCGGCGACCGCATCCTGTTCTTCGACCGCGGCTGCATCGCGCAGGACGCGCCGCCCGAGGCCTTCTTCGGCGCGCAGGAAGACGAGCGCGTCCGCGCCTTCATCGGCCAGATCGCGAGATAGCCCGCACCCAGGTAACGCCGGCGGTTCAGGCGCCGGCGCACAAGAAGCGGACACGCGTCCGCACCCCAGCAAGCAAGTCGACCACCCACCCACCAACGCCCCCGAGGAGGGACGCCATGTCCAGAAGAATCGTGATCGCCGGAGTCGCTTCCGGAATTGCCTGTCTCGTGCCGTTGACGGCGCTGGCGCAGGCGGCCTCGGCGGCGGTCGCGCCGGCCGCGGCGGCGAGCACGCCGTCGAACGAGATCGCGCGTGTCGTCATCACGGCGCAGAAGCGCAAGGAAGACATCCGCGACGTGCCGATCAGCGTGTCGGTCGTCACCGCCGAGCAGCTGCAGGCGAGCCAGATCACCACGATCGAGGATCTCACGCGCAACGTGCCCAACCTGTCGTTCACGACGCAGGCCGGCCCGGGCCTGGGCACGTACGAGATCCGCGGCGTCAGCTCGCAGGCAGGCTCGGCGACGGTCAGCATCTACCTCGACGACGTCTCGCTGACGACGCGCAACCTCTACAGCGCCGGCACCGCCGAGCCGCACCTGTTCGACCTGCAGGACGTCGAGGTGCTGCGCGGCCCGCAAGGCACGCTGTACGGCTCCAGCTCGCTCGGCGGCACGATCAAGTTCGTGAGCAAGCAGCCCGACCTGAAAAGCTTCGGCGCGTCGGCCACGGGCACGGTCTCGTACACCGACCACGGCGGCGTGAACTACGAGGCGCAGGGCGTCGTCAACGTGCCGATCGTCAAGGACGGCGTCGCGCTGCGCATCGGCGTCGAGCACGGCCACCTGAGCGGCTACATCGACCAGGTCGACCCGACCACGCTCAGTAAGATCGCGCGCGGCATCAACAGCGACGAGTACACCGTCGTCAAGGCGTCGCTGAAGGCCGATCTCGGCAACGGCTGGAACATCACGCCGTCGGTCTTCGCGCAGCAGGAGAACACGCAGGACATCGACGCGACCTACCTGGCGACCCAGAGCGGCGCCGCGCTCGGCCGCTTCCAGACCAGCAAGACCGTGCGCGAGCCCGGCCGCGACCGCCTCGAGGTGCCGAGCGTGACGCTGGTCGGCGACACCCCGATCGGCACGTTCACCGGCGTTCTGAGCGGCTACAAGCGCCGCTTCGACCGCATCCAGGACGGCACGTCCATCAACGACCCGAGCTTCGCGGTGCTGAACCCGGACCAGTATCCGGGCCTCACGGACGCGATCGACGGCCTGTCCTCGGGCGTGTTCCTGAACAACAAGATCGACCAGACCTCGATCGAGCTGCGCATGGCGTCGAAGGACTACGACCCGGCGAGCGGCCGCCACCTCACCTGGATCGGCGGCGTGTACGCGGCCGACGCGGTGACGCAGGTGTTCGACAACGAGCCGGTGTTCGGCATCAACAAGGTCTTCCAGCAGTTCGGCTTCGACGCGGGCGACCCGACCCAGATGGACGGCGGCTTCGCAGGCGACTTCACCGGCGACAGCTCCTACTACAGCGCGCGCCACTACCACGACAAGCAGGCGTCGGCGTTCGGCGAGCTGACGTGGCACTTCACGCCGAAGCTGGCCGCGACGGTGGGCCTGCGCCAGCTGACGGCGTCGCAGCACTTCACGCGCGAAGGCTCGTTCTTCTACGCCGGCGGCAACGACCTGTCCGCCGCGGTGGACGCGAGCTGGAAGGCGACGACGCCCAGCTTCAAGCTGAACTGGGAGCTGTCGCCGAGCGAGACGCTGTACACCAACATCGCGAAGGGCTTCCGCCTCGGCGGCGCCAATCGCCCGGTGCCCGACACCCCGCTCGTCGAGAAGAACCTGAGCGACCTGGGCCTGCCGAACAAGCCGCCGGCATCGTTCGACCCGGACAGCCTGTGGAGCTACGAAGTCGGCAGCAAGTCCTCGTTGCTGGGCAACACCGTGACGCTGAACCTGTCGGCGTTCTACCTCAACTGGAAGAACATCCAGCAGGACATCACGCTCGGCGACGCCGGCTTCGACTTCGAGACCAACGTCGGCAACGCCCGCAGCTACGGCCTCGAGGCCGAACTGCAGGCGCGCATCACGCAGAACCTGACGCTGCGCGCGTCCGGCAATCTCACGCACGCGACGTTCACCTCCGACCAGCCGGCCTTCGGCACGGACGACAGCGGCGCGCTGAATGTCCGCAAGGGCGACTGGATCGAGGGCGCGCCGCGCGCCAGCGCCAGCCTGGGCGCCGACTACCACTGGGCGGTCAACGACGCGGTCGGTGCGTTCGTGCGCGGCAACGGGCAGTGGACGGGCAAGAGCCACGGCACGCTGTTCCGCGGCGACGCCGACTACGACCGCGCGTCGTACTTCACGCTGGACGCCAGCGCCGGCGTCAACTTCGACAAGTGGGAGTTCACGGCCTTCGTCAAGAACCTGAACAACAACCACACCGAGATCCAGCATCCCAGCGTGCAGAACGTGTCCGAGGCCTACTACCTGCGTCCGCGCACGATCGGCATCACCGGCAACTACGAGTTCTGACGCCACCGGTTCGATCTCTCCTCACGGAGCTTCCCGGCGCGACGGCAGCGATGCCCTCGCGCCTTTTTCATGGGCGTCCCGCTTGTGGTGCAGCGCGCGATCGTGGTGCGCGCCGGCTCCAAGGCGAGGCGCCGGGTCACCGACGCGACACGTGCTACACGTGCGTGCCGTGCGCGACGCCGACGCCCGCGTAACATCGCGGACGTGACCACGCTGCGCCGCCAATCCCTCGCCGTCCTCCTGACCTCCGACCCGTGGGAGAAGGCCGCGCTCGCGCGCCGCCTCGACGACCGCGAGGGCGTCGGCGCCGACGAGGTCATCGTCGAGCCGGCCGGCATCCCCGGCCGTCCCGCGCGGCCGGTCCTCGTCGCGCACACCGAGCTGAAGCAGCGCTCGGTCCGCTCGCCCGACGGGCTCGCGGCGCTGATGCACGCGCTGGCCCACATCGAGCTCAACGCGATCGACCTCGCCGCGGACCTGACCTGGCGCTTCGCCGGCATGCCCGACGAGTTCTACCGCGACTGGGCGCAGGTCGCGCGCGAGGAGGCGTACCACTTCGGCCTGCTGAGCGACCGCCTGGTGGAGCTCGGCCACGCCTACGGCGACTTCCCGGCGCACAACTCGCTGTGGGCCATGGCCGAGAAGACGAAGCACGACCTGCTGGCGCGCATCGCGCTGGTGCCGCGCACGCTCGAGGCACGCGGGCTCGACGCGTCGCCGCCGATCCGCAACAAGCTCGTCGGCGCGGGCGACCAGCGCGGCGCGGCGATCCTCGACATCATCCTGCGCGACGAGATCGGCCACGTCCACGTCGGCAACCGCTGGTACCGCCACCTGTGCGAGCAGCGCGGCCTGGACCCGATCGCGACCTACGACGCGCTCGCCGAGACGCACGGCGCGCCCCGCCTGCGCGGGCCGTTCAACCTCGAGGCGCGGCGCGCGGCCGGGTTCAGCGAGGAAGAGCTGTTGAGACTGGCGTGAACGTCCCCATGTGCGGACGTCGAGGCCCGGCGCCGCGACGTTCCGACCGTGGCGCGCCATGCCTGCCCGGCAAAGGCCCGCAGCGGCCGTCGAGCCCCCTCGTTTCGTAAAATCCCGGGTTGCCCCTGCCGCGCATCGTGCGCGGCGAGCGGCCCCCGTCGACCTCACACCGGAGAACCAGATGGCCCTGTACCGAATCGGCGACGACGCGCCCCGCCTGGCCGAAGGCGCCTGGGTGGCCGACTCCGCGACCGTCGTCGGCCGCGTCGAGCTCGGCGAGGGCGCCAACGTCTGGTACGGCGCGGTGCTGCGCGGCGACAACGAGTGGATCACGCTCGGGCCGCGCGTCAACGTGCAGGACGGCAGCGTGCTGCACACCGACATGGGCTTCCCGATGACGCTGGGCGCCGACGTGACGATCGGCCACCAGGTGATGCTGCACGGCTGCACGGTCGGCGAGAACTCGCTGATCGGCATCCAGGCCGTCGTGATGAACGGCGCGAAGATCGGCCGCAACTCCATCGTCGGGGCGGG
>JASLEM010000425.1 GCA_030151165.1 Burkholderiaceae bacterium | reverse complement strand
GGCGCCACGCGCACCGCGTGCGCCGGGCGCGGCGCGACGACCGCGGGCGGCGTGGCGTCCGCGCCAGCCGGCGGCGCCGTCGGCGCGAGCTGCTTGACGAGCGCGACGTCGATGCGGCGCGGCTCCTCGGCGCTGTTCCAGCCGATGACGCTGGCCACGACCGTCGCGCCGAACATCAGGTGCGCGGCGACGACGCCCGCGATCAGCGCGAACCACGCGACGCGGCGCCGCGGGGAGTCGCGCCAGGGCGAACGCACGCTGCCGGATCCGGATTACTGCCCGAGCCAGCTCGCGCGACGGGTGCGGGTGGCCGCGTTCGGCGCGGCGGCCAACTTCAGGTTGCGCGGCGCGGCGTCGTGGCGCTGGTCGGCCCCGCGCTCGCCGACGCGCAGCGTCAGCACGCGCTGCTGGCGGACGACCAGCACGTCGAACGCGGCGCCGGTGCGCAGCCAGGCCAGCGCGTCGTCGAGCCGCCGCACGCGCCAGCCGTCGATGGCGAGGATCTCGTCGCCCGCCGACAGGCCCGCCGCCGCGCCCGCGCCGCCGGCCAGCACCGATTTCACCTGCACGCCGGTGACCGGGCCCTCGGACACGCGCAGGCCCAGCTCGGTCGCGAGGTTCAGCGCCTCGACGTCGAGCTCGACCCCGACGCGCGCCAGCGCCGGCAGCACGTCGAGCGCGCCGCGTTCGTGCACCCAGCGCTTCAGTTCGGCGGCGACGGCCTTGCCGCCGAGCCGCGTGACGGTCGCGAGGATCAGCGCCTCGGTGACGGCGCCACCCGGCGCGTCGCGCCACAGCGCGCGCATCACGTCGTCGAGCGTCGCCTTGCCGGTGGCGCGCAGCGCGAGGTCGAGCCTGAGCGCGACCAGCGAACCCTTGGTGTAGTAGCTGACGGTCGAATTCGGCGTGTTCTCGTCGGCGCGGTAGTACTTGACCCACGCGTCGAAGCTCGCCTCGGCGACGCTCTGCACGTGCTGCCCCGGCGACTGGCGCACGCCGTTCATCGCGCGGCCGATCAGCTTCACGTAGCGCGCGGCGTCGACCAGGCCGGCACGCAGCAGGAACAGGTCGTCGTAGTACGAGGTGAAGCCCTCGAAGAACCACAACAGCTCGGTGTAGTTCTCGCGCGAGAGGTCGTACGGCAGGAACTCGGCCGGCTTCAGGCGCTTGACGTTCCAGGTGTGGAAGTACTCGTGGCTGATCAGGCCCAGCAGCGTGACGTAGCCGTCGCTCGTGCCGGCGACGCCGATCCGCGGCAGGTCCTTGCGCGAGGCGATCAGCGCCGTGCTCGCGCGATGCTCGAGGCCGCCGTAGCCGTCCTCGGTCGCGTAGAGCATGAAGACGTAGCGCGTGAACGGCGGCTTCTCGTCGCCGTGCCAGAAGCGGATCTCCTCGTCGCAGATGCGCTTGGAGTCGGCCAGCAGGCGCGCGCCGTCGAACTGCGGCCACGCGCCGGCGACCACGAACTCGTGCACGACGCCGCCCGACGTGAACTGCCCGCGCCAGAACGCGCCGAGCTCGAACGGGTGGTCGCACAGCTCGTCGTAGTCGGCGGACTCGAACACCTGCGTGCGCGCGGACTTGGCCGGCGCCGAGACGCGCGCCATGCCCGTCGCCACGTCCCAGCCCGCCGGCAGCCGGTACAGCTCGATGCGGTGCGGCTCGCCGGTGCGGCCTTCGGCGGCCAGGCACAGGCTGGTGGCGTTGAAGAAGCCGCGGTCGGGCGTGAGCCAGGCGGTGCGCACCGAGGCGTCGAACGCGTAGGCGAAGTACGTGACGACCAGTGCGCCCCGGCCCTGCGTCGCGACGCTCCAGGCGTCCTTCGCGAGCTGCGTGACGACGCGCGGCTGCGTGCCCTGGCGCGCCTCGATGCGATTGAGGTGGCGCGCGAACTCGCGCACCATGTAGCTGCCGGGGATCCACGCGGGCAGGCTCAGGCGCTGCTCGGGGGCCGGGTCGGCGACGGTCAATGTGACCTTGAACTGGTGGGCCGCCGCGTCGGCGACCTCGATTCGGTAGTGGATCATGCAGCGAGGGCCCTGCGAGCGGCGAACTGCAGGCGAACGGATGTCATCGCCTATTGTCGCCCGGACGGGGCCATCGCGTGCCGCGCCGGCGCGCGACGGGTCGCGCCGCGCGCGGATCAGCCCTTCTTGCTGCTCGCCATCGCCACTTCGTCGAGGCGCTTGGACAGGCGGTCCAGGTCGGCCGCCCCCGCGAAGCGCGAGCCGTCGCTGAAGATGATCGCCGGCGTGCCATTGACGCGGAAGCGGTCGGCCAGCGTCTTGTTGCGGTCGAGCGTCGCGACGTCGCACTGGCCCATCGCGTGCAGCGGCGTCGTGCCGTCGAGCATCCACGACTGCCAGGCCTTCGCGCTGTCGTGCGCGCACCAGATGTCGCGCGACTTCACGATCGAGTCCGGCCCGAGGATCGGGATCAGGTAGGTGTAGATCGTGACGTCCTTCAGCGCGACGAGGTTCTTCTCGACGTCCTTGCAGAAGTGGCAGTTCGGATCCTCGAAGACCACCAGGCGCCGGCTGCCGTTGCCGATCTTGCGCACGATCGCGTCCTTCAGCGGCAGCTTGGGCATGTCGGCGGCCATCAGCTTGTCCATGTGATCCTCGGTCACGTCGCTCTTGGTGCGCGTGTCGATCACGTGGCCTTCGATGTTGTCGCGGCTGGCGACGATGATGTAGTTGCCCTGCTCGTCCGAATAGTAGAAATCGCCGCCGGCGCGCAGCTCGTACAGGCCCGCGATCGGCGACTTCTCGATCTGGTCGATCGGCTTCAGGTTCGGATAGCGCTCGGCCCAGGCCTTGCGGATCGCGGCGTCGTCGGCCAGCGCCGACAGGCTCAGGGCGGCGAGCGCGGCGGCGGAAAGGGTGCGCAGCGCGTTGCGGAGCGTGATCATCGGAAGTCCTTGGGGGAAACGGCTGGAGTGCGGGAAGGCCGGCCTAGGACACGAGCGCCCGGGCGACCAGCCAGCGCTTGAGCGGGCTGAGGTGATTGACCAGAGTCATGCCGTGGTTGCGAAGTTCCCGCAAGCCCGGCGCCGGGGCCGAAAAGAGTTGCCAGAGGCCGTCGACCGCGCCGGCCATCGCGCGCGTCGGCCACAGGCGGGCACGGGCGTAGCGGCGCAGCAGCGCCTCGTCGCCCAGCGCACGCCAGGATTCGCGCTCGCCGATCACCTTGACCAGCGCCGCGACGTCCGCCAGCCCCAGGTTCAGGCCCTGCCCGGCGAGCGGGTGGATGACATGCGCCGCGTCGCCGACCAGCGCCCAGCCCGGCCCGACGACCTCGGCGGCGCTCGCCTGCATCAGCGGCCACGTGGCACGCGCGCCCTGCAGCGCGAGCGTGCCCGCGGCGCCGCCGGTGGCCTCGTTGAGCGCCGCGTTGAATTCCTCGTCCGACACCTGCGCCAGCCGCTCGGCCTGCGCCTGCGGCATCGACCAGACCAGGCCGTACGAACGCTCCGGCTGCGGGCGATCGAACGGCAGCAGCGCCAGCACGTCCGGCGCGCGGAACCACTGGCGGGCGACGCCGGCGTGGGCGACGTCCGAGACGACGCGCGCCGCGAGCGCCGTGTGGCCGTAGGCGTGACGCTCGAACGCCACGCCGAGCTTCGCGCGGCCGGCCGCCGCCTTGCCTTCGGCGATCACGGTCAGCGGGGCGGCGTCGTCCGCAGCGCCCGCGGCGACCGTCGACACGGCCGGCGCGAAGCGGATCGCCGTCTCGAGCACCTGCTCCAGCTCGGCGGCGTCGACGATCCAGGCGAGCGCCGGCACCGTCTGCTGCCAGGCGGAGAACGCGAGGGCGCCGTCGGCGTCGCCGGCGATGCGCATGTCGTAGACCGCGGTGCGGGCGTCGGCGGCCATGCCGTCCCACACCTTCAGCTCGCGCAGCAGGTCGACCGACGCGGCGTTCAGCGCATAGGCGCGGACATCGGCGCGCTGCTCGCCGCCGGCGGCGGCCGCGGGGCGCGCGTCGATGGCGACGGCCAGGCCCTGGCGGGCGAGCGCGAGGGCGAGCGCGCGCCCGACGATGCCGCTGCTGTGGATTCGTACGTCGATCTTGGACATCTCTCCATTGTAGGCAGCGCACCTTGACGCTGATGGTGGCAAGGTAAGCGATTAAAATCGGCGTTTCCCCCCGAATGCCGGTCTGGTGTGCCCACTCGCCCACGAACGGTCACAGAAAGCCTGAAAGCGCCATGAGCCTCAAATGCGGCATCGTCGGCTTGCCCAACGTCGGCAAGTCCACCCT
>JASLEM010000396.1 GCA_030151165.1 Burkholderiaceae bacterium | reverse complement strand
GGTCTTCCACTCGCTCTCGTTCGAGTGCGCCAGAACGATGCCGTCGAACGGGATCGCGCCGAAGCCTTCGGTGCCCTTGAAGTTGCCTTCCTGCGTCGCGGTGAGCAGCGGGTGCAGCACCTTGATCGGCGCCTTGAACATTTCCACGAACTCGAGCAGGCCCTGGTTCGCGAGGCACAGGCCGCCGGAGTAGCTGTAGGCGTCCGGGTCGTCCTGCGCGAAGCTCTCGAGCTTGCGGATGTCGACCTTGCCGACCAGCGACGAGATGTCCTGGTTGTTCTCGTCGCCCGGCTCGGTCTTGCTGATGCCGACCTGCTTGAGGATGGACGGCCGGCGCTTGACGACCTTGAACTTGCGGATGTCGCCGCCGAACTCCTCGAGCCGCTTCACCGCCCACGGCGACATCACGCGGTTCAGGTAGCGGCGCGGGATGCCGTATTCGTTCTCGAGGATCGCCCCGTCCTCGGTCGCGTTGAACAGCCCCAGCGGCGACTCGTTGACCGGCGAATCCTTCAGCGCGTAGAACGGCACCATCTCCATCAGCGACTTCAACCGTTCCGCGATGGAGCTCTTGCCGCCGCCGACCGGCCCCAGCAGGTAAAGAATCTGTTTCTTTTCCTCGAGGCCCTGCGCCGCGTGGCGGAAGTAGGAGACGACCTGCTCGATCGCGTCCTCCATGCCGTAGAACTCGGCGAAGGCCGGATAGATCTTGATCACCTTGTTGGCGAACAGACGGGACATGCGCGGGTCGTTGCGCGTGTCGATCGACTGCGGTTCGCCGATCGCCTTCAGCATGCGCTCCGGCGCCGTGGCATACGCCAGGGGGTTGCGCTTGCACTCCGCCAGATAGTCCTCGAGCGAGAGCTCTTCCTCGCGGGTGCGTTCGTAGCGAGCGGCGAACTGGCTGATCACGTCCATGACAAACCTCCTGGCTGAATGAACAACGCGAGCGCCGATTCGAGCGGGGGCATCGAGGCGGGTGGTGTGCTCGCGTCTGGAATGTTTTGATGGAGTCCGGATTGCGTCGATTCGTTCGTACGGGAAGTACGTATCGAGCAGTCAAGGCGCCATCAGAGCGTTCCGGTCAGCGGGTTCGAAAGACTTTGTTTCCTCAGGGTACAGCCTGCGCCGCAGCGCGATCGCTGAAGGGTCGAATAGGGTGTTGTTCCGGTTTCATCTTGTCCTTTCTCTGTCTACATTTCAACCTCGCTGTCAGATTCTTTCAACGCGCGCCGGAATTGACCGCGCGCAAGTCCCGTGTTTGCCGCACGGGCTTCGACGACCGTCCGTCGTCGTGTCGAAGATCGGGCGCCACCGGGTGTCCCGGAGGCGACTCGGCGGACAGGCACAACCGGTGGAGACGACACAGATGGTTCGATGCGCGAGGCGCCTGCGGCGCTGGGGGAGTGCGCTTGCAGGCGCGATGCTGGCCGCGGCGATCGCCGCGTGCGGCGGTGGCGGCGGAGGCGGTGGTTCGACCTCGACGCCCCCGCCCACCGGCGGCAACACGGCGCCCGAGTCGGCCCACCTGCTCGCGGAATTCGTCGCCCAGGACTCCAACCACCAGGTCGTGCGCGTGTGGGATCCGGCGCACCCCGACGTCGCGATCGAGAGCGTGCCGCTCGCGTTCACCAACGGCATCATCTGGACGTCGTCGCACCTCGTCTTCTCGGACGCCACGCAGTACGACGCCACCACGCACAGGATCACGACGCTCGGCCACGCGCGCGTCTTCTACGACAACGACGGCCACCTCTTCACGATCGACCTGCGCGGCGGCCAGTCGCACGCGCCGGTGCAGTTGTCGTCCGCGGTCGACGTGTTCACGCAGGTCAACGTGTTCCCGGTCTCGTCCGACGGCGCGGACGCCTGGGTCGACGTGCAGGGCGGCTCGCACGACTGGGCGATCCGCTCGACGATGACGGCCACCGATGCGCCGATCGCCGTGCTGGCGATCAGCGGCGCGATGCGCGACCCGGCCACCGGCCTGCCGCAATACTTCCTCACCGCGCACGGCAGCCACTCCGGCACGGCGCAGACGCCGACGACGTTCCAGGTCGTGGACGCCGCGTTCAACGCGGTGACGCAGGCGACCGTCGCGACGATGGGCAACCTCGATGCCTGGCTCGGTGCCGATCCGGCCCAGCCGGGCCTCGGCTACCTCAAGGTCGGCGGCACGATCCGTGCGATCCACTGGAGCGCGGGCGGCGTGACGGTCGACGCCGCCAGCCTGCACGACTTCGCGTACCTGCTCGGCTCGGTGCCCGGCGTCGCCGACGCGAACGCGCTGTACCTGACGGACGGCACGTCGCTGCTCGCCGCCTCGAACGGCGCGGTGCGGGCCGTCGCGCAGCTCTCGGCCGTGCCCGACCAGATCGTCGACGCCGGGGCCTATGTCGCGGCGGGCGAGGCGTCGTCGGCGTCCCCGCTGGCCACGAACACGCAGGTCGAGTCGGTGAACAAGGCGAGCGGCGTCGTCGCGATGATCGAGTCCCAGGGCAACGGCGTGCAGCTGCTCGGCGGCACCGACGCGGGGATCATCCTGTCGGGCACGCCCGAGGGCGGCCAGGCCTTCCTGCTGGCCAGCGGCGACAACCTCGTGCGCCGCACGGCCGGCAGCCAGTCCGTCGGCCTGGTGCGCTCGGCCAGCCACCTGCCCGACCAGCCCGGCGCGCCGGTCGCGCTGCTGTCGTGCACGGCGGGCAGCGAGACCGGCTTCTGCGCCGCGGGCAACCTGCAACGGCTCGACATCGCCACGCCCGCCAACGCGTTCACGCTCGGCGCGCTGGCAGCGAGCGCCGCGTGGGTGCACCAGGACCTGGTCGACGGCCTCGCGTCCTCGCTCGAGGGCGTGACCTTCCTCGAATCGCCGGGCGGCTTCGGCACCGGCGAGGTCAGCGCGAGCGACGCCTGGCAGCTCACGCCCGGCACGGCCGGTTCGCTGGTGCGGGTGACGACGAACCTGCCCTGATCGCGAGCTTCGGCGCGGCGCGTGCCCGTCCCGGGCCGCGCCGCCGGGCGAATCAGTCCTCGCCGAGCCCGAGGCGCTCCAGCAGGCCGCCGAGCTCGTCGAGCGAGCCGAACGAGATCGCGATCTCGCCCGATTCGCCGCGCCGCGTCTTCTTGAGCATGCGGATCTCGACCACGGCCGCCAGCTTGTCGGCGAGCTGCTCCTCGAGGCGCGCGGTGTCGCCCGACTTCTCCTTCTTGACGCGCAGCAGCGGCGTCTGGCGCCCGTTGACCTGACTGCGCGCGACGAGCTTCTCGGCGTCGCGCACCGACAGCTTCTTCGCGACGATCTCGGTCGCGTTGAGGATCTGCTCGGCCGGCTCGAGCGCGAGCAGCGCGCGCGCGTGGCCCATGTCGAGGTCGCCCGCCATCAGCAGGCCCTGCACCGGCGCGGCGAGGTTGAGCAGGCGCAGCAGGTTGCTGGCGGCGCTGCGCGAGCGGCCGACCGCCTGCGCCGCCTGCTCGTGCGTGAGGCCGAACTCGTCGACCAGCCGCTTCAGGCCCTGTGCCTCTTCGAGCGGGTTCAGGTCCTCGCGCTGGATGTTCTCGATCAGCGCCATCACGGCGGCGGACTCGTCCGGCACCTCGCGCACCAGCACCGGCACTTCCTCGAGCCCGGCCAGGCGCGCGGCGCGGAAGCGGCGCTCGCCGGCGATGATCTCGTAGCGCTGCGCCTTCGCGCCCGCGCCGGCCAGCGGCCGCACGAGGATCGGCTGCATGATGCCCTGGCTGCGGATGCTCTCGGCGAGCTCGTACAGCGAGCCCTCGTCCATGCGCGTGCGCGGCTGGTACTTGCCGGCCTGCATCTGCGTGAGCTTCAGCGTGCTGGGCTGCACCGGGCCGCCGGCGGGCGCGGGCGTCTCGTCGAGTTTCGGGCCGAGCAGGGCTTCGAGGCCCATCCCCAGGCCCTTGGGTTTTTTCGTGACCATGACATGTTGGCCCCACGGTCGCCGGCGCTCCCTGCCCCCGAGGGGCCGGCCGCGAACGGACTGGCGGAGCCAGATCCGCCGCTCCCTCGAACTTCTTGCGAGTGGGGTGGCGCCAGCGGCGTCAGACGCTGGAAATTTGATCGACGATTATGAGGCCGCCAGCAGGCTTGCCAGCATCTCGCGCCCTTCGGCCCAGTCGCCGAGGCCCGAGTCGGCGTTGAGATGGCCTTGCGTGCCGACGTCGATGGCGCGGCAGCGCCAGTCCTCGGCGAGCTTCCAGGCGACGTCCGGCGTGCAGAACGGGTCGTCCTCGCTGACGACCATCAACGCCGGGAACGGCAGCGGCTGGCGCACGGGCGGGCGGAACGAGTGCAGCTGCGGCGGCAGGTCGGGGCGGTCGAAGTCCGGCGGCGCGACCAGCAGCGCCGCGCGCACGTGCGCCGTCCGCTTCGAGTGCGCGGCCCACGCCGCCACGAGGTGGCAGCCGGCGCTGTGGGCGACGAGCGCGATGGCCGGCGCGCCGCCCGACGCGGCATCGACGATCTCGCCCACCGCCTCGTCCAGCCGCATCATCCAGTCGCCGCGCAAGGGCCACATCCAGTCGCTCTGCTCGACGCGCACGTCGCCGTACAACGCCTCCCAGCGGCTCTGCCAGTGCGTCGGCCCGGAGCCCTGCCAGCCCGGGAGTTGGAGGACGTGCAGGTCGGCCACTTCGGCGCGACAGGGATCTTGTAATGTCATTGCCTTATGCTTGGGCATTGAAGTCCCGAAGGACGAAGCGCCTGGCCTCGCGAAACGCGGCCGGGTGGACGAATTCTGCCGCGTCCGGCCCCGAGTGCCGCGCCGCGCCGCACGGAGAACCTGGAAATGAACGCCACCCCCACCGCACCGGACAGGAAATACCGGGTCTACGTCGACGGCCAGGACGGCACGACCGGCCTGCGCATCCACGAGATGCTCGCCGCCCGCCCCGATCTCGAGCTGCTGCGCATCGCGCCCGAACTGCGCAAGGACGACGCCGAGCGCGCGCGCCTGCTGAACGCGGCCGACGTCGCGTTCCTGTGCCTGCCCGACGACGCCGCGCGCGCCGCCGCGAAGATGGTGACGAACCCGGACACCTGCCTGATCGACGCCAGCACCGCGCACCGCACCGACCCGACGTGGGTCTACGGCCTGCCCGAGCTCGCGCCGGGCCAGCGCGACGCCTTGCGCGGCTCGAAGCGCATCGCCAACCCGGGTTGCCACGCGACCGCGTTCATCCTGCTGATGCGGCCGCTGGTCGACGCCGGCCTCGTCGCGCCGGACGCGTCGGTCACCGCGACGTCGCTCACCGGCTATTCGGGCGGCGGCAAGAAGATGATCGAGCAGTACCAGTCCTGGCACGCGCGACAGATGGACGGCGAGCGCCAGATCGACGACGTGCTGAGCGCGCCGCGCCCGTACGCGCTGGGGCTCTCGCACAAGCACGTGCCCGAGATGAAGACCTGCTCGCGGCTCGCGCGCGCGCCGGTGTTCGTGCCCACCGTGGGCAACTTCTACAAGGGGCTGACCGTCAGCATCCCGTTCCACCTCACGTCGCTGGAGCAGGGCGCCGACGCGGCACGTGTCCACGCCGTGCTGGCCGAGCGCTACGCCGGCGAGCCGTTCGTGCGCGTGATGCCGCTGTCCGACCCCGAGACGCTCGCCGCCGGCACCTTCGACGTCCAGGCCTGCAACGACACCCAGCGCGCCGACCTCTTCGTGTTCGGCAACGCCGAGCAGGTGCTGCTGATGGCGCGCATCGACAACCTCGGCAAGGGCGCCTCGGGCGCCGCGGTGCAGACGATGAACCTGCACCTGGGCCTGCCCGAAGGCCTGAGCTTGCAGGCGTGAGCGACGACGCGACGGACCGATGACCCGCCCTTCCAACGTCACCGTCCCTCGCGCTCGATGCGCCCACCGTCTTCCGGCGGGAGGCGCGGCATGACGAATCCGTCGGCCGAGACGCTGCTCGATCCGCGCGGCCTGCGGCTCGGCACGCGCTCGCGCGTCGCGGCCGACCACGCCGACGACGCGCTGTGGCAGATGATGACGCTGGCCGACACCCCGCAGCGCGCGCTGCAGGCCGCGCACGAGGCCGACACCGGCTGGATCCTGCCGCTGCTGCTCGACGCCGGCTTCCGCCTCGGCCTCAACGAGGCGGACGACCGCGCCGCCGCGCGCGCGCTGCTCGCGCAGGCCGCGCCGCTGGCCGCGCAGGCCACCGCGCGCGAGCGGGCGCACCTCGAGGCGCTGCTCGCGCTGGAGGAAGGCCGCCTGCAGGCCGCGCTGAGGACGTGGGACGACCTGCTGCTCGAACACCCGCGCGACGCGCTCGCGCTGCACTGGGCCCACCACTGGGATCACCAGCGCGGCGACGCCGCGAACATGCGCCTGCGCCCGGCGCGCGCGCTGCCGGAGTGGGACGACGACGACCCGCTGTTTCCCTGCGTGCTGGGCCTGTACGCGTTCGGCCTCGCCGAGTGCCACCAGCTCGCGCTCGCCGAGGACCTGGGCCGGCGCGCGATCGCGCTGGCCGAGGCCGCGAGCAAGGCGCGCCGCGTGATCGACGACCCGGACGACGTCGGCCTGCCCAGCCGCGCCCGCGTGCCCTGGGCCGTCCACGCCGTCACGCACGCGATGGACCTGCAGGGCCGCTTCGACGACGGCGCCGCGTGGCTGCGCCAGCAGCAGGCGAGCTGGACCGGCGGCACGCGCTTCGCGAGCCACCTGTGGTGGCATCTCGCGCTGTTCCGCCTCGAGGCGCTGGACGTCACCGGCACGCTGCGGCTCGTCGACACGCACCTGTCCGGCGACGCGCTCGCGCACGGCCTGCAGTGCGTCGACGCGGCGGCGCTGTACTGGCGGCTGCGCGTGATGGACGTCGAGGTCGACGCACTGTTCAAGGACCTGCTGCGCCGCTGGCAGCCCGACCCCGCCGAGGCCGGGCGGGAGGCGTTCGTCGACTGGCACGTCGTGCTCGCGCTGCTCGGCGCCGGCGAGCGCGCGCAGGCCGAGGCCTGGGTCGCGCGCTGCGCGGAGCGCGTGATGCGCGGCGAGGACAGCGCGCGCAGCAACCACGCCGTCGCGCGCGAGCTCGGCCTGCCGCTGATGCGTGCGCTGCTCGCCCTCGATCGCGGCGACGCCGACGCCGGCGTGCGCGGCCTCTACCTCGTGCACGAATCGGCGGCACGGCTGGGCGGCGGCCACGTGCGGCGCGACCTGATCGCGCAGACGCTGATGGCCGGCGCCGCGCAGAGCAGCGTCGCGCACGTCGGCCGCGCCGTGCTCAACGAGCGCTGCCTCGCCAAGCCGATGACGCCGTTGACGCGGCACTGGGCCGCGAAGCTGCAGGTCGCGATCGCCTGACGTGGCGGCGATACGGCGACGGGTATCGGCGCCCGGCGCCGGATCCCGCGCGCGTACCCGCGCGCGAGCGCGTCACGCGCGCCGGCGCGTCGCCAGCAGGTTGATCGCGAGACCGCCCATCACGAGCGCGGCGGCGCCCAGCTTCCACGCCGGCAGGCCTTCGTGGAACGCGATCGCCGAGGCCGTCATACCGAACACCGGCACCAGCAATGCGGTGGGCGTCACCGTCGACGCGCTGTGGCGCGCGAGCAGCCAGTTCCAGACACCGTAGCCGAACAGCGTGTTGCCCACGGCCTGCCACGCGACCGCGGCCCACGCCACGGCGCCCGCGCTCGCGAGCGAGTGGCCGACCTCGGCCGGCCCGTTCTGCGCCAACGTGATCACCCACAAGGGCACGGCCGCGAACGGGCTCGACCAGACCATGAACCCGAGCGCGTCGACCCGCCCCGCCGCGCGCCCGACCAGGTTGCAGACCGACCAGCTCATCGCCGCGCCGATCACCAGCACGATGCCGAACAGCGTGACGTCCGCGGTCGTCGAGCGGTGCATCGCGACGATCGCGAGGCCGGCCACCGCGAACGCGAACGCCGGCCACTGCAGCGCCTTGAGCCGCTCGCGGTACAGCACCGCCGACATGCCGATCGTGAAGAACACCTGCGACTGGATCACCAGCGACGCGAGGCCGGGCGAGATGTCCCCGCGCATCGCCAAGAACAGCAGGCCGAACTGGCCGACGCCGATCATCACGCCGAAGAGGGCCAGCTTGTTCCACGTCATCGCCGGCCGCGGGATGAAGAAGATGAACGGCAGCACCGAGAACGTGTAGCGCAGCGCGGCGAAGGTGTACGGCGCGAAGCTGTCGAGCCCGAGGCGGATGACGACGAAGTTGGTGCCCCAGATGGCGACGACCGACAGGGCGAGGAGCAGGTGCGTCAAGGGCATGGCGGCAGTTTAGGGGAGCGCGCTCGCGCCGCCGCCGCGCAGGCCCATTGCATGGCCGGCGAACGGCTACGACAGGAACGCGTCGAGCGTCGCGTCGAACCAGGCCGGATCGTCGAGCATGATGAAGTGGCGCGCGGTGGGCGCCATCTCGATGCGCACGCCGGCCAGGTCGCGGTACTGGCGCGCGTAGACGGCGCGCGAGGCCTCGAGCGTGCTCACCTCCTTGTACGCGGCCCACGAGCCCATCACCAGCGTCGGCGCGTGGACGCGCTGCAGCCGCGGGCGCAGGTCGTCGCCGAGCATGTCGGACATCGCGGCGACGACGGTCGCGCGGTCGGAGCCGCGCGCCCAGGCCTGCACGCGGGCGACGTCCGCCGGCGCGGTCACGAGCGTGGCGATCTGGCCGGCCTGCGCGGCGGCGAAGTGCGCATCGTCCTGCGTGGCCAGCTGCTGGCGCATCTGCGCGGCGAACTCGTGCAGCTGCTCGGGCGTGAGGCTGTCCATGCGCGTGGCGCCGAGCGCGGGCAGCGCGTCGACGATCACGAGCCGGCCGACGTCGTCCGGGTGGTCGATGGCCAGCCGCAACGCGACGAAGCCGCCCAGGCTGTGGCCGATCACGACGGGCGCGTGCAGGTGCTGCGCGCGGACGTAGCCGTCGATGGCGGCCTCGGCGGTGTCCAGCGGCGCGCCCGGCGCGGCCGGCACGCCCGCGAAGCCGGCCAGCGTGAAGACGTGGCAGCGATAGTGCGGCGCGAGGTGCGCGACCACGCCGTCCCACGTCGCACCCGACGAGGCGAGGCCGGGGATCAGCAGCACGTCGGGGCCGGAGCCGGTGACGTGGACGTCGAACACGGGTGCGGCTGGGGTGGCGATCGTGGCGGTCGACTCGGTGGTGGCCGGCACCGGCGTGGCCGCCGAGGCGTGGTGCGACAGGCACGCGGTGGCGATGGCCACGATGATCGCGAAACCGGCGCGGTTCAGGCATGCGGCGGCGCGCCGCAGCAGCGGCTTGAAAGACTTGCTCATGGTGTCAGTCCTCGATGAAGAGTTGTTCGATCGGCAGCGCGAAGACGCGGGCGATCACGAAGGCGAGCGGCAGGCTCGGGTCGTAGCGTTCGTTCTCGATCGCGTTGACCGTCTGCCGCGAGACGCCGAGCCGCTCGCCGAGTTCGGTCTGCGACCAGCCTCGCTCGGTGCGGAGTTCCTTGATGCGGTTTTTCACCGGTAGCGCCTCCGCGCCAGCGCGAGGCCGACGATCCATAGCACGGCCATCAGCGGCCACACGTCGAACATCGACAACCGCGGGTAGCCGAGGCCTTCGAGAAAGCCGTAGCTGAAGGTGGCGAGCGCGGTGCCGGCGAACGCGAAGCCGAGCGCCTCGAGCTGGATGCGCAGCTGCAGTTCGTCCATGCGGCGCAGCTCGCGCACGATGATCCAGGGCATCGCGGCGGCGGCGAGCATCGGGCTCAACGCGAGCGCGTCGCGCCAGGGGGAGGCGACGGCGACGTGCTGGAGCAGCTCGATCGAGCCGACCAGCAGCACGCCGTAGACCGCGAGCGCCGAGAACAGTTCCTTGCGGTACGGCGTCAGGAAAATCGACTTCTTCGGGGTCATCTCGGTTCGTCCATGTGGAAAGGATGCTTTCCATTGTGGGGACGAAGCTGCGAGCTGTAAAGGACCTTTTACAGGCTGGATTGTAAAGCTTGCTTTCCACTCCGGGCGGCCAGGCCGGGCCCGCGGAACTCAGTTCGACGCGGGCGGGCGCCGCGTGCCGTCCTCGGCGCGGACGCTGCGCAGGAAGTCCGCGAGCGTGCGGCCGGGCTCGTCGCGGAACAGGTCGGCGAGCGTCGTCAGCCGCTGCATCCGGTCGAGGCGGAAGTTGCGGAACGCGATGCGCGTCTCGCACCACGCGGCGAGCGTCCAGACGTGCTCCCAGTGGAAACACGCGAGCGGACGCACGGTGCGCGTGCTGGCGGCGCCCTGGGCGTCGGCGTAGTCGAAGCGGATCAGGCGGCGCGCGACGACCGCGTCGCGCACCTGGTGCAGGCGCTCGCCGGTGGCGGTGTCGACCGTGATCGGCCCCGCGTACAACGGCAGCGCCTCGGCCGCGGCGCGCGCGTCGGCGGGCAGCACCGCAATGATCTTGCCGATCGCTTCTTCCGCGGCGGCCGCGAGGGCGCGATCGAGCCGCGATTGCGCGATGCGCACGGCGGCGACCAGCGCTTGGGCCTCGGTGGTCGTGAACATCAGCGGCGGCAGGTCGAAGCCGGCGCGCAGCCGGTAACCGACGCCGGCCTCGCCGTCGATCGGCACGCCCTGCGCCTGCAGGTCGGCGACGTCGCGGTAGATCGTGCGGGGCGAGACCTCGAACTTCTCCGCGAGCCAGGCGGCGGTCGACAGCCGGCGGCCACGCAGGAGCTGGACGAGTCGGAAGAGGCGGTCTGCACGGCGCATGCGCGAAAGGATATCCGTCCCGGGCCGCGTCAGGCGTTCATCGAGTGCAGGCCGACGCGGTTGCCTTCGCAGTCGCGGATGTGGGCGATCCAGCCGATGTCGCGCGGCAGCTTGACCTTCTCCAGCAGCACCTCGGCGCCGAGTTCGTCGGCGCGCGAGAGCACGATGTCGAGCGACGGCCCCGCGTTGAGGTAGGCGACCATGCCGTCGCTGCTCGGCGAGGGCGGGTGCGGGCTGGAGAGCAGCGCGCCGCCGACGCTGCCTTCGTCGTACGGGAACACCGCGAGCGATTGCGGGCCCATCTCCTCGCGGCGCAGCGACTGGCCGAGCAGCGTCTCGTAGAAACGCTGCGCGCGGTCGATGTCGTCGACCGGGATCTCGAACCAGTTGAGGATGTGGCGCATGACAAGCCTTTCAAGTGGACACCGGGGTGTCGTGTTGAGAAGGCTCGATGGTGCGCGGGGGCTGCTGACAACGTGGTGTCAGCAGTCGCGCGGCGTGCGTCGACGCGTCAGTTCTTGCGGGCCTTGGGCTGCGGCGCGGCCGCGGCGGCCTCCATCGCCGCGTAGTTCGCGTACGCCGTCGCGCGCGAGGCGTCGAGGCGCGTCAGGATCGCGTACATCGAGTCGGGCTTGGCGAGGAAGTCCTGGAACGCGCGCATGCCCTGGGCGGCCATGTCGGCCGGGGTGTCGCGGTCGTAGCCCTGCACGAGGTTGTTCTTGGCGTCCGTCAGCACCTTGTACGACGCGAGGTCGAGCACCGTGCCCGCGACCGGCGCGAACTTGTTGGTCGGGAACGAGCCGAGCGACTTCGCGAGCTTCGCGTTGGCGTTGTTGCTGCCGGCGAACTTGAGGAAGCGGCGCGCGTCCGCCTTGTTGCGGGCGTGCGCGGCGACCTGGAAGGTGTCGGTCGGCGCCGCCTCGGCGCTGGCCTGGCCGGCGTCGATCGACGGGAAGCGCGCGTAGTCGATCTGCGGGCGCACGATCTCGGGGAAGCTCGCGCTGACGACGGTGCCCATCAGCAGCATGCCGGCACGGCCGGCGTACAGCAGCGACTCGGCGCCGCGCTCGTCGACGGCCAGCGCGTTGGTGTCGAAGCACTTGGCGTCGATCAGCTGCTTCCACATCATGAACGCGCGGCGGACGTTGCCGTCGTCGTACGAGGCCTTGCCCTGGAGCAGCTGCGAGTGGAAGTCGTAGCCGTTGGCGCGCAGGTCGATGAAGTCGAACCAGGCGGCGAGCGCCCAGCCGTCCTTCGCGCCGAGCGCGATCGGCGTGAAGCCGGCCTTGCGCAGCTTCGAGCACGCGGTGAGCATCGCGCTCAGGTCATGCGGGGGCTCGTGGATGTTCGCGCGATCGAGCACGTCGCGGCGCATGAACAGGCCCCACGGGTAGTACTGATACGGCAGGGCGTATTGCCGGCCGCCGACCGTGATGGCCGCGCTCGGGTAGGTGTTCCACCACGTGTTGGCTTTCCAGACGTCGCTCACGTCGTCGAGCTCGCCGCGCAGCGCCATGCTGCGCAGCTGGTCGCCGGCGAACCAGTTGAAGACGTCCGGCGCGGCGTCGGTCGCGAGCGACGCGGGCAGCGTCTTGCGGTAGGTCGGGGTGTCCGTCAGCGTGAGGTGCACCTCGATGTCGGGGTTGGCGGCGCGGAAGTCGCTCACCAGCGTCGTGTAGGCCTCGCGCTGCGTGGCGTTCTCGGCGCCCATGCTGATGTTCAGCACGCCGGCATGCGTCAGCGTGGCCCCCAGGCCCAGGACGATACCGGCGGCAACGGCCGCTGCTTTGCGAACAAGTTTCATTTTTGACCCTCGACCCACCGACGGCCGATTATGTGGGCCTTGCATGGGTTTGGCGGATAGGGTCTGACCCATGCGATGCCACGCAATCGGCCTCCCCTGTGACGGTTCTCACGGTGAGTTCCGCTGATGCATCCACTGTCGAGTGGCCCGGACCGCACATCGGTCGGCCGGAAGCGGTGTAGCGAGGCGCCGTGCGGCGCGTCCGGCCGTCAGCGTCCGCCCGAGACGTCGAGCGTGGCGCCGGTGACGTAGCCCGCGGCGTCCGACAACAGGAACACGACGGACCGCGCGATCTCGTCCGCCGTGCCCATGCGCTGCAGCGGGATCGCCGCGACCGCCTCCCGCGCGAGCTCGAGCATCCCGCTGGTCGCGTGGATCTCGGTGTCGATGATGCCGGGCCGCACGCCGTTGACGCGGATGCCTTCGGCCGCGAGCTCGCGCGCGAGGCCGGTCGTGAAGTTGTCGATCGCGGCCTTGCTGGCGGCGTAGTCGACGTAGATGCCCGGCGAGCTCACGCGCGCCGCGACCGACGACAGGTTGACGACCACCCCGCCCCGCCCGCCGTGCAGCGTGCTCATGCGCCGCACCGCCTCGCGCGCGCAGACGAACGCGCCGACGACGTTGACGTCGAAGATGCGCCGGATGCGCTCGACCGACATCTCGTCGACCCGCTGCGCGACGTCCACGATCCCGGCGTTGTTCACCAGCCCGCCGATCGTCCCGAGCTCGGCGTCGAGCCGCCGGAACATCGCGACGATCGCGGCCTCGTCGGCGACGTCCGCCTGCAACGTGCACGCCCGCCGCCCGAGGCCGCGCACCTGGTCGGCAACCCGCTCGGCGGCCGCTTCGTCGCGATGGAAATGCACGCCGACATCCCACCCCGCCTCCGCCGCCCGCACGGCGCACGCCGCGCCGATGCCGCGACTGGCGCCGGTGATCAACAGGACGCGGGGCGGTGTGGTGTCGGTGTTCATGCCGCGGTTGTACACCGCGGCGAAGGCAAGACGATTACTTGGCCGTCGGCATCGCGAATTCGGCGCCCTTGCCGATCGAGGCCGGCCAGCGCTGCATCACGCTCTTCTGCTTCGTGTAGAAGCGCACGCCCTCTTCGCCGTAGGCGTGCATGTCGCCGAACAGGCTCTTCTTCCAGCCGCCGAAGCCGTGCCAGGCCATCGGCACCGGGATCGGCACGTTGATGCCGACCATGCCCACCTGGATGCGGCGCGCGAACTCGCGGGCGACGTTGCCGTCGCTGGTGAAGCAGGCGACGCCGTTGCCGAACTCGTGCGCGTTGACGAGGTCGACCGCGGTCGTGAAGTCGTTGACGCGCACGCAGGCCAGCACCGGACCGAAGATCTCTTCCTTGTAGATGCGCATCTCGGGCGTGACGTGGTCGAACAGCGTGCCGCCGGTGAAGAAGCCGTTCTCATGGCCCGAGACCTGGTGGCCGCGGCCGTCGACCAGCAGCGTCGCGCCTTCCTTCACGCCGACGTCGATGTAGCCCTCGATGCGTTGCAGCGCCTCCTTCGTCACGACCGGGCCCATCTCGGCGGCCGGGTTCATGCCGTTGTCGACGACCAGCTTCCGCGTGCGCTCCGCGAGCGCGGGCAGCAGTCGGTCGGCGACGTCGCCCACCAGCACCGCCACCGAGATCGCCATGCAGCGCTCGCCGGCCGAGCCGTAGGCGGCGCCGATCAGTGCGTCGATCGACTGCTCGATGTCGGCGTCCGGCATCACGACCATGTGGTTCTTGGCGCCGCCGAGGGCCTGCACGCGCTTGCCGTGGTGCGCGCCGGTCTCGTAGATGTACTGCGCGATCGGCGTCGACCCGACGAAGGACAGCGCCTTGACGTCCGGGTGCGTCAGCAGCGCGTCGACGACGGTCTTGTCGCCCTGCACGACGTTGAACACCCCGTCCGGCAGGCCGGCGCGCTGCAGCAGTTCGGCGATCAGCAGGCTGGGCGACGGGTCGCGCTCGCTGGGCTTGAGAATGAACGTGTTGCCGCAGGCGATCGCCACCGGGAACATCCAGCACGGCACCATGAACGGGAAGTTGAACGGCGTGATGCCGGCGACGACGCCCAGCGACTGGCGCATCGTCCAGTTGTCGATGCCGGTCGAGACCTGGTCGGTGTAGTCGCCCTTGAGCAACTGCGGGATGCCGCAGGCGAACTCGACGACGTCGATGCCGCGCATGACTTCGCCCTGCGCGTCGGAGAACACCTTGCCGTGTTCGGCGGTGATCATCGCGGCGAGCTCGTCGCGGTGCTCGTTGAGCAGGCCCAGGAACTTGTTGAGGACCCGCGCGCGGCGGATCGGCGGCGTGTTTGACCAGCCGTCGAACGCCTTCTGCGCGGCGGCGACGGCGGTCTCGACGTCCGCGACCGTGCCCAGGTGCAGCTGGCGCGCGACGGCGCCGGTCGCCGGGTTGTAGACCGCCTGCGTGCGCGACTGCGCGTGCACGACGCGCTCGCCGCCGATGAAGTGGCCGATGGGCACGTTGGAAGTGAAGGCGGCTTGGGGCATGGAAGTCTCCAGGGTCTGTTTGGACATCGAGCCACGAGTCTAGGCACCTCGATCCACCGAGGGAAGACCGCGGGGCTGGAATCACTGTTCGTTTGAGTGAACAATGAGCGGATCAGTTTCCGAATCAATCCGAACTTCCGAGGGCGACAATGGACACCCGCAAGATCGAATCGCTCTGGTCGCACGTGCACGGCCTCGGCGTGCTGCAGAGCGCCGGCAGCTTCACCGCCGCGGCGCAGCGGCTGGGCCTGAGCAAGGCCGCGATGAGCCAGCGCGTGACCGAGCTCGAGCGCGCGGCCGGCGTGCCGCTGGTGCACCGCACGACGCGCAGCGTGCGCCTGACCGAGGCCGGCGAGCGGCTCGTCGAGGCCACGCGCGGCGCGTTCGCGCAGATCGAGCAGGGCTTCGCCGGCGTGCAGGATCTCGTCGGCGAGCCGCATGGCGTGCTGCGCGTCAGCGCGCCGGTGGCGCTCGGCCGCCAGCAGATCGTGCCGCGGCTGGCGGGCTTCCTCCGCGCCTACCCGCAAGTGCGCGTCGAGCTGGAGCTGTCCGACCGGCTGGTCGCGATGGCGCAGGAAGGCTTCGACGTCGCGCTGCGCCACACCGCCGCGCCGCCCGATACCCACGTCGCCTGGCCGCTCTGCGCCACGCGCAGCTGGCTCGTCGCGAGCCGTGCGTATCTGCGCCGTGCCGGCACGCCCGGAGCGCCGGCCGATCTCGCCACCCACGACTGCCTGCACTACCTGCGCCCGACGGACACGCCGACCTGGACCTTCGAGCGCGCCACCGCCGTCCAGCCCGAACCGGCCGGCAGGGGCGCGAGCGTGAGCCGGGGCGCGGGCGCGGCGTCCGAAGGCCGCGTCAGCGTCGCCGTGCGCGGCGTCTTCGCGGCCAACAACAGCGAGGCCTTGCGCGAGGCGGCCGTCGCCGGGCTGGGCATCGCGCTGCTGCCCGACTTCAGCGCCCAGGCCGCGCTCCAGTCCGGCAAGCTGCAGCTCGTGCTGCCGCAGTGGAAGCCGGTGGGCGCATTCGGCGAGCACCTGTACGCGATCCGCCCGTACAGCCCGGTCGTGCCGCGTGCCGTGCAGGCGTTCATCGGTTACTGGCGCGAGGCGCTGGTGGACGGGTTCCGCGTCGACGTCGGCAAGGCCTCGCGCGCCCGCGCATGACGCGCAGCGCGCGCTAGCGCGGATTTCAATCGACGAGGCTGTCCTCGGGCCCGATGTGCGCCGGCGGCGTCCACGCGGCGCTGCGCAGCGAGCGCTGCACCAGGCCGTCCACCCCGAGCAGCTTCGCGAAGATCGCCATGCGGATCGGGATGCCGTTGTCGGTCTGGCGAAAGATCGCGAGGCGCGGGTCGGCGTCGAGGTCGGGGCTCAGGTCGTGCGAGCCGGGGCGGCTGTCGCGGGGCAGCGGGTGCATCACGACGACATCGGGGCGGCAGCGGGCGTCGATCAGGGCGCGGTTGATCTCGAACGCGGCACCGTAGCCCTCGATCGTCTCTTCGGCGAATCGCTCCTTCTGGATGCGCGTGGCGTAGACGATGTCGGCGCTGGCGAGGCCGTGGGCCAGCGAATCGCTCGCCTCGACCACGTTGCCGTTGCGGCTCACGCGCTCGACGATCGCGGCCGGCATCTCGAGCCCTGGCGGCGCGATCAGTGTGAAGCGCACGCCCTTGTACAGCGACAGCAGCTTCATCAACGAATGCACGGTGCGGCCGTACTTGAGGTCGCCGACGAGCGCGATGTGCGCGCCGTCCACGCGCTTGCCCAGGCGCGAGAACTCGCGCTGGATCGTGTAGAGGTCCAGCAGCGCCTGCGTCGGGTGTTCGCCGGGGCCGTCGCCGCCGTTGACGACCGGGACGTTGGTGGCGCGGGCGAACTCGGCGACGGCGCCCTGGTCGGGGTGTCGCACGACGATCGCGTCGACATAGCCGCTGATGACGCGGCTGGTGTCGTGGATCGACTCGCCCTTGGCCATCGACGAGAACGTGAAGCCGGTGGTGTCGCACACGGAGCCACCGAGCCGGCAGAACGCGGCGCCGAAGCTGACGCGCGTGCGCGTGCTGGCTTCGAAGAACAGGTTGGCGAGCACCGCGCCTTCCAGCACACGCGTGACCTTCTGCCGGCGTGCCACCGGCAGCATCACGTCGGCCAGGCGGAACAGGTCTTCGACCGCGTCGCGATTGAACTGGTCGACCGACACTAGGTGGCGCATCGGCCCGGCGTAGCTCGCGGCCGGCTCGGCGACGACATGTACGCTTTGCGTGGCCGACACGTCCCGCGTCAGGTTGGCCAGGATCTCCTGGACGAAGCGTCGCGCGACCTCCGGCATCGCACGGAACTCGCTCGATTCGTCCGGCAGCAGCCAGCTGTCGAGGGCGCGCCTGCGGCTGCCGATGCGGTCGGCGAAGGCGTCGCGGGTCATGTCGAGGCGGCGCATCGCGTCGCGCAGCAGCACTTGTTGGGTGATCGTCATGCGCGCATTGTGTACTCATTGCGTATATGGCGTCAACGGTTTTGCGTATATCTGGCGTGACGGGATGGACGAAAAAAAACCCACCGCAAGGGTGGGTTCCAAAAGTCCTTCTTGCGAAGGACGTCGTTGGGATTGTCTGCATCCGGACCTGCCACCCTCCTCCCAGAACGTCGACTGCCGGATGCAACGAGGCCAATGTAAGAGGCCGATTCGAGTCGGACATCCCCCTTTCAGGGGTGTCCACCTGAACTTGTGCTCAGTTTCCAGGGGGGGCGGCGGTGAAGAAGCTCGCCGCGGCCTCGAGCGCGGCCGCGTCTTTTTCCACCGCGCCCGGCGCGCCGCCGGCACCCCACAGCGCACCCTGCCAGCGCATCGCGAGGAAGTCGGCGCAGAGCTTCAGGCTGTCGAACATCGGCTGCGTCTTCTCGCGGTTGCCGCTGGTGGTGACGGCCCAGGCGCGCTTGCCTTGCATGCGGCCCTTGAAGTCCAGGTCGGGCACGCGCATCCATGCGCTCCAGTGGTCGAGGTACAGCTTCAGGCGGTTCGGGAAGCTGTACCAGTAGAGCGGCGTGACGAAGACGAGGTCGGTCGCCGACAGCGTCGCGTCCAGCAGGCGCAGCGTGTCGCCCTCGGGCATCGGGTAGGTGCCGACGTCGTGGCGGCGGTCGTCGAAGGCGGCGATCTGCGTCTCGTTGAGGTACAGCCACCGCGCGGTCGCGCCGGGCGGCAGGTGCGCCGCGGCCCGGCGCGCGAGCCACTCGGTGTTGCCGATGGCGCCGGGCAGGCGCGCGCTGGCGACGAGGAAAAGGAAATGTCGGGGGTGCGGTTCGGTCATGGCGGGATGATCTCATCGGTTCACAATGTCGGCATGAACTCGCCCGCTTCCCCTGCTCCGGTGTCTCCGCTGAGCGAATCCGACCTGAACCGACTGCAGACGCTGCTCGACAAGCTCCCCGAGCCGCTCGAGCCGCTGGACGTCAGCATGCTCGATGGCTATCTGTGCGGGGTGCTGCTGCAGCCGACCGCCGTGCCGGCCGGCGCCTGGATCAGGCACGTCTTCGACATCGACGGCCGCCCGCTGTCGGACAAGTGGCCCGGCCTGCACGAGCTGCAGGGCCTGGTGCAGCGCCGCTACCGCGAGCTGATGCAGGCGATCGGCGGCCGCCAGTGGTTCGATCCGTGGGTGTTCGAGCTCGACGACGAGGCCACGCCGCTCGAGACCGTGCTGCCCTGGGTCGCCGGCTTCTCCGCCGCGATGGAGCTGTTCCCGGCCTTGATGAACATGAACACGCCCGACTCGCTCGAGCCGATGGCCGTGCTCTACGCCGCGTTCGACCCGGACGACCTCGAGGACGCCGAGGAGCTGCTCGCCGAGATCGAGACGCTGGAGCCGCCGAAGGATCTCGACGAGGCGATGGAGGACATCGTGCAGAGCGTCATGCGCCTGGCCGACATCAGCCGGCCGCTGCCGAAGGCCGTCACCGCGCCGAAGCGTCCGCCCGCGCGCCGCGGGCCGCCGGGGCGCGGCCGGTTCTGAGCGCGCGCGTCACGCCCACGAGCGCGACGGCAGCGCCACGAACGGCCGGTTCGACGGCAGTGCGTCGCCGCAGAAGCCGAACTCCAGCTGCGGGCGACGGCCGCTGATCAGCTCGGCGATTGCGCGGCCCGAGCCGGCGCCGTGCGTCCACCCGAGCGTGCCGTGGCCGGCGTTGAGCCACAGGTTGGAGATCCTGCTGCGGCCGATGTACGGGATGTTGTTCGGCGTGCTGGGGCGCAGGCCGGCCCAGAAATGCGGCTCGCTGGTGTCGGCGACGCCGGGGAACAGCTGCTCGTAGCGGCGCACCAGCGCCTCGCAGCGCACGCGCGCGGTGGCGCTGTCGACGCTCGTGTCGTAGCCGGCCATCTCCGCGGTGCCGGCGATGCGGAGGTGGTCGCCCAGCCGCGAGATCGCGATCTTGCGAGCGTCGTCCAGCAGGCTGACGACGCTCGCGTCCTGCGGGCGCTTCAGCCGCATCGTCGCCGAGTAGCCCTTGGCCGGATAGATGTTCAGCCAGATGCCCAGCTGGCGCAGCAGCGGCGCCGTGAACGAGCCCGTCGCGGCCACCACCTGGTCGCCGGCGAGCGTGCGCGCCTGCTGCGTCGTGCGATCGCGCACCCGGACGCCCGCGATCCTCGCGCCGGTCTTGTCGAAGCCGACGATGTCGTGCTCGTACAGGAACGTGGCGCCGCGCTCGGCGCAGCGCTTCGCGAGCTGCTGCGTGAAGACGCGCGCGTCGCCCGATTCGTCGCTGGGCGTGTAGGTGCCGCCGTGGATCCGGTCGCCGAACGCCTTCAACGCAGGCTCGACGGCGAGCACCTCGTCGCGACCGAGCACGCGCCGGTCGACGCCGTGGTGGCGCATCAGCGCCGCGGCCTTGACGCCGTTCTCGTAGTCGGCGGCCGACGAGAAGAAGTGCAGGATGCCGCGCTCGAGACGGTCGTACTGGATGCCGGTCTGCGCGACGACCGATTTCAGCGACTCGTGGCTGTAGCGCCCGAGCGCGACGAGCTGCGCGACGTTGCGCTCGAAGGCGGCGTCCGTGCAGTTGCCGAGGAAGGACAACGCCCAGCGCCACTGGTGCGGGTCGAGGCGCGGGCGGAACAGCAGCGGCGAGTCCGCCTGCAGCATCCACTTCGCGACCTTGAACGGCGCGCCGGCGTTGGCCCAGGGCTCGCAGAAGCACACCGAGATCTGGGCGCCGTTGGCGAAGCTGGTTTCGAGCGCGGCGTCAGGCTGGCGCTCGACGACGGTGACCTCGTGGCCCTCTTCGAGCAGGTACCAGGCCGTGGCGACGCCGATGATGCCGGCGCCGAGGACGATCACTTTCATCTCGGGAATCCTTTGCGGCGTCGCGCCGCGCGGGATCAGGCGCCCGCTCGCGGCCGGGCGCGCGCGGGAGCTCCGCGAGCCCGCGTCGACGGCACCCCGACGTTGGCGCGGATTGTCGGGGCGAGTCCGCAATGAAAGAAGCCGGATTCATCGAATTCCGGCTTCATAAGATTTGCTACTGAAACAGGGATTGCCGCACCCGCGGCCGACGGCCCGTTCAGCGTCGATTCAGCCGGCCGTGGCCTGCAGCTGTTTCTCGGCGCTGGAGCCCGGCTTCGCCGACGGGCCCGCACGCGTCGGTTCGGTGGGCAGGGGCAGGTCGATCCCGATCGCGCGGCTGGTCGCGCGATAGCCGACGGAACAGAAGATCGACCCCTGGTCGGTCGACGACAGCCACGCCGCGCTCGAGACGGCCGCGGTGATCGTGCCCCAGGTCAGCAGTTGCAATGGCATCGCGCGCATGTTGCGGCTCCCTTGGCGTTCGCGGTGCAACGCTTGCACTGAACGAACGATTCAAGAATAGGCGCGAACCGAAGACCCTGCCACCCTCAAGAGAGGGGGAGTCGCGTCTGCAATACACAAGAACTGCCGGGCATTCGACACACATTTTCCTGTATCGGAACTGACATGTTGCAACACACTGGATTCACGGTTCAACACAGGAGAGCCCCATGCCCACCGCCTCGCGCCCCACGTTTCTTCGCCACTTCGGTCGTGCGTCGGCGTCGCGACGAGAGCCGGACCTGGCCGACATGGGCACCGCCTTCGCCCTCGACGAGGCGGCGGAGCAGCCGCGCTACGACTCGCTGACGCCGTGGGAGGCCGTGCCGCCCGCGCGCGCCGCGGCGCCGGTCGCGCCCTGGCGCCTGTGGCTGGGCCGCAAGCTCGGCGCCTGATCGCGTTTGTTTCGTCGCGTTTTTCGTCGCGTTCGTGTCGTGCCGGCGACGAGCGCCGAGGCGCTCGCGCTGGCTGGCCCGGTCAGATCTCGATGATCTTCAGCGGATCGTAGCCGTCCGCTTCACCCTTCTTTTCCAGCCCGCGCGCCTGGCACACGACGCGCGTCGCGTGCAGCCCGGGCCGCGTCACGAGGTAGTCGTGGCGGCAATGCAGGTGGCCGTGGATCCACAGGTCGGCGCGCGGGATCAGGTCGTCGTCGGCATTGCAGAAGCTGGCTGTCGTCGGCTGCGGGCCGAAACGCGGATCGGCGCTGCGAAGGCTGGGGGCGAAGTGGGTGATCACAACCGTTTTGTCCCAGCGCCCCTGCGGCGACTCGCCCAGCGTGCGCTCCAGCCAGGCGCGATCTTCCAGGCCGAGCGTTCGCACGGCCTCGGCGTCGAACGTCGATCCGAAGCGCGTGGCGCCCATCACGCGCTGGAAATACGATCCGGCGCGGATCGCCTTCTCGAGGCCGGCCGCGCCGAAGAGGTTGAAGTCGCTCCAGCGCACCGTGGCGGCGAAGCGGATGCGGCGGCCCTGGTCGTCGGCGATCACGGCCGCCTCGCGATGGAGCATGCGGATGCCCAGCGGCTCGCAGAAGGCGCGCAGGTCGACGGCGGCCTGGTCGACGTCGCGGCCGTCGAACTCGTGGTTACCCGCGACGAAGATCACCGGCACCGGCCAGCCGGCGAACCGGCGCAGGCCTTCCCAGTCGCGGTCGATGTCGCCCGCGAGCACGAGCAGCTCGGCGCCGGGGGCGGGTTCGGCGGCGAAGGTCTCGGATTCGAGGTGGAGGTCGGACAGGATTTGCAGGCGCATCGTCGCCGCAGGATACACAGCCGCGCGGAATGGCCGGAAATCGCCCTGGTCTGCCATGGGAACGTCACGCATGCGGGCGCATCATCGGGAGTCCGCACCGGCGACTTCGAGGAGCACCCGCATGGCCGTCCGCCCGCCCCGCGCGATCGTCGCGCTCTTCTTCGCGCTGTTCGCGACGATCGCCGCGCCGTGGGGCCCCGACGGCCACCACACGGTCGGCGCGCTCGCCGACCGGTTGATCGGCGCGCACGCGCGGGCGCAGGTGCAGGCGCTGCTGGGGGGCCTGACGCTGGAGCAGGCCGCGGTTTGGGCCGATTGCGCCAAGGGCGTCGATCCGGCCAAGGACTTCGCGTACACGTCGGCGGGCAAGTTCCCCGAATGCGCGATCTTCGAGACCCCCGACGGCGAGGCCGAGATGATCGACTTCGTGCGCCGCAACGACACCAACTGCCCGCGCGTGCCGGGCGACGAGTCGTGCCACAAGCAATACCACTACAGCGACGAGGCGATCCAGCGCGCGCGCTACCACCTCGGCGACGTCGGCACGCGGCCGTTCGACGTCGTCGCGGCCATCGCTGCGGCCACGCACGTGCTGAAGGGCGATCCGGCGCCGGCCCCGTTCGACATCAAGAGCCCGCGCGAGGCCCTGTTGCTGCTGGCGCACTACGTCGGCGACATCGAGCAGCCGCTGCACGTCGGCGCGGTCTACCTCGACGCGTCGGGCGCGGTCGTCGATCCGGCCGCGGGCACGTTCGATCCGGCGACGGCCACGCAGGGCGGCAACATCATCACGACGATCCACGTCGCCACCAACCGCCGGAGCGAGAACTTCCACGCGACGTGGGACGACATCCCCGCCGCGCTGCAGTCCAGCCACATCGACGCGGCGTGGCTCGCGCAGGCGCGCAAGGTGCCGGCGTCGCGCGGATCGATCTACGACTGGCCGACGCAATGGGGCAGCGGCACGCTGACGCAGGCGCGCCATGCCGTGCAGGGCCTGCAGTTCGGGCCGCAGCAGGGCGGCCTGTGGACCGTGCCGCTGGACGGCCGTTACGACGACGGCATGCAGGCGGTCAAGAAGCGCCAGCTGACCGAGGGCGGCGCGCGGCTCGCCCAGCTGCTGGACACGATCTGGCCCTGACCGGGCGCAGATCGTTCCGGCGCCGCGGCGTCAGCCGAGAGCGGCCGCGATGCGCGCCTTCGTCGCCTCGAGCTGCTTCGGCAGGTGGTACGCGAGCTGCTTGAACAGCTCGTCGTGCATCGTCAGCTCCTGCTGCCAGGCGGCCTTGTCGACGCCGATGACGCTGTCGAACTGGGCGCGGCTGAAGTCCAGGCCGTTCCAGTCCATGTCCTCGTAGCGCGGGCTGGTGCCGAAGATGTTCTCGACGCCCTCGGCGCTGCCGTCGAGGCGGCCCAGCATCCACTCCATCACGCGCATGTTCTCGCCGTAGCCGGGCCACACGAACTTGCCGTCGGCATCCTTGCGGAACCAGTTGACGCAGTAGATCGCCGGCAGCTTCGCGCCCGTGGCTTCCAGCTTCTCGCCGACGTTCAGCCAGTGCTGGAAGTAGTCGCTCATGTTGTAGCCGGTGAACGGCAGCATCGCGAACGGGTCGCGGCGCACGACGCCCTGCTGGCCGGCGGCGGCGGCGGTGGTCTCGGAGCCCATCGTCGCGGCCATGTAGACGCCGTCGACCCAGTCGCGCGCCTCGGTCACGAGCGGCACGGTCGTCGAGCGGCGGCCGCCGAAGATGAACGCGTCGATCGCGACGCCCTTCGGGTCGTCCCAGGCCGGATCCAGCGCCGGGTTGTTGGTCGCGGCGACCGTGAAGCGCGCGTTCGGATGCGCGGCCTTCGCGCCGGTCTCCTTGGCGATCGCGGGCGTCCACTCGTTGCCCTGCCAGTCGATGCAGTGCGCCGGCGGGACGTCGGTCATGCCTTCCCACCACACGTCGCCGTCGTCGGTCAGCGCGACGTTCGTGAAGATGACGTCCTTCGTCAGGCTGGCCATGCAGTTGGCATTGGTCAGCGAGTTCGTGCCCGGGGCGACGCCGAAGTAGCCGGCTTCCGGGTTGATGGCGCGCAGGCGGCCGTCGGCACCGGGCTTGATCCAGGCGATGTCGTCGCCGATGGTGGTGACCTTCCAGCCGGCCATGCCCGCGGGCGGGTTCAGCATCGCGAAGTTGGTCTTGCCGCAGGCGCTGGGGAAGGCGGCCGCG
>JASLEM010000387.1 GCA_030151165.1 Burkholderiaceae bacterium | reverse complement strand
GGTGCTCGACCCCGAGATCTGGATGATCGCGCTCACCGCCAACGCCACCGGCAACGACCGCGACCAGTGCCTTGAGGCCGGCATGGACGACTTCCTGTCCAAGCCTGTCGACGAGCGCCTGCTCGCGCTGTCGCTGCACCGGGCGGTCGCCGCGCTGCGCGAGCGCGGCCGCACGCTGCGGCCGGTGCTGACCGCGTCGGCGGTCGACGGCGAGTCGACCGAGGCGCTCGACGCGCTGTTCCTCGAGGACGGGAACGGCGACGGCGCCGATCCGTCCGGCACCGCGACCGCGACCGCGGTTGCCAGCCCCGCCGCCCGGCCGGCCGCCGCGCCGGCGGTGCGCTCGCTGGCCGAGCGCCTCGCCGACGCCTTTCGCGCCGAGACGCCGCGCCTGCTCGGCGACCTCGCCGACGCGATCACCGAGCGCGACTTCTCGCGCGCCGCGCGCATCGCGCACAACATCAAGGGCAGCGCGTACTACATCCAGGCCGAAGCGATGGCCGACGACGCCGGCGCGCTCGAGAACGCGGGCGACGAGGGCGACGAGGACGCCGTCGAGATCCACTGGGCCGCCCTGCAACGCAGCATCCGCGAATGGCTCGACACGCATTGAGCCGCGTCCGCGCGATCGTCCCGGACGCCACGGCCAGCGCGAGTGCGTTCACGTCGGCGGTCGCGTTCGACGATGCCGTCCCGGCCGGATCCGGACACATGGCCGGGCGACTGATCGCGCGTCGGCCCTGTCGCCCCGGCGGCGGTGCCGCTGACGCCGACACGCCCGCACTTCATTCTTCCCACGGACTTTTCGGACACTTCCATGCGCGTGCTGGTCGCCGACGACGACAAGGTCTCCCGCCTCGCGATGGAGGAGGTGCTGCGCCAGTGCGGCCCGTTCGAGCTGGTGCTGGCCGAGGACGGCCCGTCGGCCTGGGCCGCGCTGAGTGGCGACGCGTGCTTCGACCTGCTGTGCCTGGACGTCCGCATGCCGCCGCCCGACGGCCTCGAGCTGGTCGCGCGCCTGCGCGCCTCGCCCGCGTGGCGCCGCGTCCCCGCGATGCTGATCACCTCGACCGCCGATCGCAACACCGTGCTCGCGGCCACGCGCAGCGACCTGCAGGGCTTCATCGTGAAGCCGGTCGGGGACGAGACGGTCGCCCGCATCGGCCGCGTGCTGGCACAGCTCGATGCGTCGGTGCTGGAGCCGGCCGACACCGCGACGGCGCGCCTGCGCATCGACGCCGACCGCCACGCACGCTACGTCGCCGGGTTCCTGCAGCAGATGAAGGCGCTCGCCGCGCTGGCGCCCGACGCCGAGGCCGACGTCTCGTCGCCGGCAGCCGCGGCGTTCGCGCAGAAGGCGAGCGCGTGCCGCACCGCGGCGCTGACGCTGGGCGCCGTGCGCATCGAGCAGATGATCTCCGACGCGCTCGCCGCCTGGAGCGAAGGCCGGCCCGGGGTCGGCAAGGCGCTCGGGCAGGCGGTGTACTGGCTGGCGCGCGTGAGCGGCCGGCCGGCGTGACGATGCCGCGCGCCGACCGCGAGGCCACGCCCCGGCGCGCGTGGCCCGCCGTGCGATAGTCGCGCCGTCATGGCCGATCAACTCTCCGCACTCCGGCTGTTCGTGCGCGTGGCGCGCACCGGCAGCTTCTCGCGCGTCGCGCGCGAGCAGGCGATCGCGCAGCCGACGGTGTCGCGCATCATCGCCGGCCTCGAGCAGGAGATCGGCGCCGCGCTGTTCACGCGCACGACGCGCGCGCTGTCGCTGACCGACGCCGGCGCCGCGTACCTCGAACGAGTCGAGCCGCTGCTGGACGCGCTCGACGAGGCGAACCACGACGCCCGCGGCACGGGCGAGCTGCGCGGCGTCTTGCGCGTCGGTCTGTCGTCGACGCTCGCCGTCCGCATGGTGATCCCGGTGCTACCGACCTTCGCCGACGCGCACCCCGCGTTGCGGATCGAGCTGCTGATCGACGACCGGCGGCAGGACCTGGTCGTCGACGGCGTGGACGTCGCACTGCGCTTCGGCGCGATGCCGGACTCCAGCGCCGTCGCGAAGAAGATCGCGACCTGGCCGCGCGCCATCGCGGCGTCCCCGGGCTACCTGGACAAGCACGCCGCGCGGCACGGCGCCATCGCGGAGCCCGCCGACCTCGCCGCCGGCACGGCGATCGTCGCGCAGGCCGGGTCGGGCGGCGCGTGGATGCTGGCGAGGGACGGGCGGCACGAATCGGTGCGTGCGCACGCCCACGTCGTCGTCACCCTCAACGAGGCAGCCCTCGCCGCCGCCGTCGCCGGCCTGGGCATCGTCTCGACCAGCCTCGAGGCGTGCCGTCGCGAACTCGAGTCCGGCGCGCTGGTGCGCCTGCTGCCAGAGTGGGACGCCGGCTCGATCGATCTCCACGCCGTCTTCGCGAGCGGCCGCTCGGCGAAGCCCGCGGCGCGGGCATTCGCCGCGTTCCTGGCTGGGCAACTCGGGGCGCGCTGATTCGGGATCGGCGCGGGCGCGGGCGTAAGCACCGACGGTGACTCTGGCACTGGCACCGACATCGGCACAGACGCCGACACCGCCATCGGCAACGGCAGCGGCAGCGGCAGCGGGACTTGCAACGGCTACGGCGACGGCACTGACCTTGGCATCGGCACAACAAAATCGCTGACGAACCGCCGCCGGATCATCGGCGACGGTCGACCGACCGCGGCGCCCGGTGGGTGGTCCACTGTCAGGACGCCGGCGTCTCCTGGTCGATCTCGTCGAAAAGCGGCAAGTTCGGCAGCGCCGCCGCCTCGCTCGCCGCGGCCGGCGGCTCGCCCTCGGTCGACGCCTCGACCAGCGCCGGCGGCAACGCCTTGGCCGTCTTGAGTCCGAGCGCCTTGAGCATCTCCGCCTGCCGGATCACGTTGCCCTTGCCGGCCGACAGCTTCTTCTCCGCGTCGTCGTACGCCGACTGCGCGTCCTTGAGCTTGGCGCCGACCTTCTGCAGGTCGCCGACGAACGCCGCCAGCTTGTCGTACAGCTCCGCGCCGCGCTTGGCGATGTCCTGCGCGTTGCGGCTCTGCGCTTCCTGGCGCCACAGGTTGGCGATGGTGCGCACGACGAACAGCAGCGTCGACGGGCTCACCAGCAGCACGTTGCGCTGCCAGGCGTCCATGAAGAGGGCGTCGTCGTGTGTCACGGCGAGCATGAAGGCCGGCTCGATCGGGACGAACATCACCACCATGTCCAGCGATTTCAGGCCGTACAGGTCCTGGTAGCGCTTGACCGACAGCCCGCGCACGTGGCTGCGCACGGACTCGAGGTGCAGGCGCAGCGCCGCGGCGCGGTCGTCGTCCGTCTCGCCGCTGGTGTAGCGGTCGTACGCGACCAGCGAAACCTTGGCGTCGACGACCAGCCGCCGGTCTTCCGGCAAGTGCAGCACGACGTCCGGCTGCAGCAGCTTGCCGTCGTCGGTGCGCTGGCTGTCCTGCACGTGGTACTCGTGGCCCTTGCGCAGGCCGGAGGCCTCCAGCACGCGTTCGAGGATCAGCTCGCCCCAATTGCCCTGGGTCTTCGCCGAGCCCTTGAGCGCCTTGGTCAGGTTGTTCGCATCGTTGCTGAGCGTCTTGTTCAGCTCCATCAGCTGCTTGACCTGCTCGGTCAGGGCGAAGCGCTCGCGGCCTTCATTGACGTAGACCTCCTCGACCTTGCCCTTGAACTCGTTCAGCTGCGTGCGCAGCGGATCGAGCAGCGTGCCGAGTCTCTGCTGGTTCTGCTCGGCGAAGCGCTTCGACTTCTCCTCGAGGATGTCGTTGGCGAGGCTCTTGAACTGGTCACTGAGGGCGACCTTGGCATCCTGCAGCACGCGCAGCTTCTCGACGGCGCCGTCGCGCTCGGCGGCCAGCGCGGTCTTCAGCTGGCCTAGCTCGCGGCTGCTGGTCTCGCGCAGTTCGGCGAGGCGCTCGTTGGCGGCCTGCAGGTTCTTCGCGGTGGCGTCGAGGCTGGCTTCGAGCGTGGCGACGCGCGATGCGCGCTCCTCGAGCCGCGCGTGGTCGTTGCGCGCGGTGTCGAGCTCGGCGCGCCAGCCCTGGCCCTGCTGGTGCGCGCGCTCGACGTCCGCGCGCAAGGCCGCGGCCTGCGCCTCGCCGGCCCGCAGGCGCTCGTTGACCTGCGCCAATTCGAGCTGCGCCGCATGGCCCGATTGCGCGAGCGCCTGCGCGACGGCGGCGTCGGCCTGTTCGCGCGACCGGGCGCGCGCGATCGCGATGCCGACGAGCAGCCCCACGACAAGGGCGGCGACGATCAGCAGGGCGAAGACGAGAGGGGATACTGGATTCATGTCCAGTATTGTGCCCGCGCCGCGCTCTGGTCTGTCAAGCGCCGGATCGCGCGGAAATGGCGAGATCCGTCAGGCCTCGACCTTCGGCGGCCCGAGCGAGCGCAGCAGGTCGCGCACGTACTGCGCGCGGTCGCGCGGCTCGGCGATCTCGCGGTCGATGCGCAGGCGGTCGTTGCCGGCGAGCTTCACGGTCTTGTTCTTCTGCACCAGCTCGATGATGCGCATCGGGTCGATCGGCGGGTTGGGGCGGAAGGTGATGTTCATGACCTTCGGGTTCGCGTCGACCTTCTGCACGCCGTAGGCCTTGGCGAGGATGCGCAGCCGGTGCGTGTCGAACAGCGCCTGGCCCTGCGGCGGCAGCTTGCCGAAACGGTCGGTGATCTCCTCGAGCAGGTTGTCGAGCGTCTCGGGGCGGTCGGCGGTGGCCAGCCGCTTGTAGAGCGACAGGCGAGTCTGCACGTCGCCGCAGTACGCGTCGGGCAGCAGCGCCGGGGCGTGCAGCTTGATGTCGATGCCGCCGCCGAACGCGCCGGTCGGCGACAGCAGGTCGGGCTCCTTGCCGGACTTGAGCGCGCGCACGGCCTCGGCCAGCATGTCGTTGTACAGCTGGAAGCCGACCTCCATCATGTTGCCGCTCTGGCTCTCGCCGAGCACCTCGCCGGCGCCGCGGATCTCGAGGTCGTGCATCGCGAGGTAGAAGCCTGAACCGAGCTCCTCCATCGCCTGGATCGCGTCGAGGCGCTGCGCGGCCTGCTTGGTCAGGCCCTCGACGTCCGGCACCATCAGGTACGCGTAGGCCTGGTGGTGCGAGCGGCCGACGCGCCCGCGCAGCTGGTGCAGCTGAGCGAGGCCGAACTTGTCGGCGCGGCTGATGACGATGGTGTTGGCGGTCGGCACGTCGATGCCGGTCTCGATGATGGTGGAGCACAGCAGCACGTTGATGCGCTGGGCGACGAAGTCGCGCATCACGCTCTCGAGTTCGCGCTCGGGCATCTGGCCGTGGGCGATCGCGATGCGCGCCTCGGGCAGCAGCTCCTGCAGCTTCTCGAGCCGGTTCTGGATCGTGTCGACCTCGTTGTGCAGGAAGTAGGCCTGGCCGCCGCGCTTGAGTTCGCGCAATACGGCCTCCCGTATCGTGCCCTGGCTTTCGCTGCGCACGAAGGTCTTGATCGCGAGGCGGCGTTGCGGCGCGGTCGCGATCACGGAGAGGTCGCGCAGTCCCTCGAGCGCCATGCCCAGCGTGCGCGGGATCGGCGTGGCGGTAAGCGTGAGCACGTCGACCTCGGCGCGCAGCGCCTTCACCGCCTCCTTGTGGCGCACGCCGAAGCGGTGCTCCTCGTCGATGATCAGCAGGCCCAGGCGCTTGAACCTGACGTCCGCCGACAGCAGCTTGTGCGTGCCGACGATGATGTCGATCGTGCCGTCCGCGAGGCCGTCCATCGCGGCCTTGATCTCCTTGGCCGTCCGGAAGCGCGACATCTCCGCCACCTTCACCGGCCACTGGCCGAAGCGGCTGGAGATGGTCTGGTAGTGCTGCTCGGCGAGCAGCGTGGTCGGCGCGAGCAGCGCGACCTGCTTGCCGCCATGCACCGCGACGAACATCGCGCGCAGCGCGACCTCGGTCTTGCCGAAGCCGACGTCGCCGCAGACGAGCCGGTCCATCGGCTTCGGGCTGACCAGATCCTGGATGACGGCGTGGATCGCGGCGCGCTGGTCGGGCGTCTCCTCGAAGCCGAAGCTGGTCGCGAAGGCCTCGTAGTCGTGCACCGAGAAGCGGTGCGAGTAGCCGTCGCGCGCGGCGCGGCGCGCGTAGAGGTTCAGCAGCTCGGCGGCGGCGTCGCGCACCTGCTCGGCGGCCTTGCGGCGCGCCTTGTCCCACTGGCCGGAGCCGAGCCTGTGCAGCGGCGCCTCCTCGGCGGACACGCCCGTGTAGCGGCTGATCAGCGCTAGCTGCGCGACGGGCACGTAGAGCGTCGCCTTGTCCGCGTATTCGAGGTGCAGGAACTCGCTCGGGCCCTCGCCCAGGTCGATGTTGATGAGCCCCATGTAGCGGCCGATGCCGTGCGACGCGTGCACGACCGGGTCGCCCAGCTTCAGCTCGGACAAGTCCTTGATCAGCGCGTCGACGCTGCTCGTCTGCTCCTGGCCGCGGCGGCGCCGGCGCGGCGTCGTGCCGGTCGCGAACAGCTCGTTCTCGGTGATGAACTGGATCGTGCGCGCGCCGGTCGCCGCATCGGGCTCGAACCAGAAGAAGCCTTCGCTGATCGGCGCCGCCGTGATCGCGACCTTGACGTCGCTCTGCTCGAACTCGGCCAGCGTGCCGACGCTCGGCGGCTCGATGCCGTGGTCGCGCATCAGGTCGAGCAGGGTCTCGCGGCGGCCTTCGCTGTCGGCGACGAGCAGGATGCGGTACGAGGTGGTGTCGAGATGGCGCTGCAGCTTCGCGAGCGGCGCGGTGGCGCCGCGGTCGACGCTGACATCGGGCAGCGGGCGCGCCCAGGCCGTGGTCTCGGCGGGCTTCGCGTCGGCCGCGTCCTCGCCCTCGGCAGCCGGCGCCGGCGCGCCCTGCGGCCGCAGCGACAGCGCCGCGAACGCGCGCGTGCGGTCGAAGAACTCCTCGGTCTTCAGGAAGATGTCCTCGGGCGGCAGGATCGGCCGCTCGATGTCGGCGCGCTGGAAGCGGTAGCGCTCGCGGGTGTCGGTCCAGAAGCGGTCGACCGCGTCGTCGACCGCGCCGTGCAGCACGAGGTTCGTCGAGCCGGGCAGGTAGTCGAAGATCGTCGCCGTCTCGTCGAAGAACAGCGGCAGGTAGTACTCGATGCCGCCGCCGGCGATGCCGTTGCCCATGTCCTTGTAGAGCCGCGCCTTGGTCGGGTCGCCCTCGATGCGCTCGCGCCAGCGCACCCGGAAGGCCTTGCGCGAGGCCTCGTCGAGCGCGAATTCGCGCCCGGGCAGCAGGCGCACCTCGGGCACGGGGTAGAGGCTGCGCTGGGTGTCGGGGTCGAAGGTGCGGATCGAGTCGACCTCGTTGTCGAACAGGTCGACGCGGTAGGGCACCTGCGAGCCCATCGGGAACAGGTCGATCAGGCCGCCGCGCACCGCGTACTCGCCGGGCGAGACGACCGAGCTGACGTGCGAGTAGCCGGCGAGCGTGAGCTGCGCGCGCAGCGCGGCCTCGTCGAGGCGCGACTTCTGCTTGAAATTGAACGTCGTCGCGGCGAGGAAGGAGGGCGGCGCGAGGCGCGTGAGCGCGGTGCTCGCGGGCAGCAGCACGACGTCGACGCCCTCGTCGTCCTCCTTGTTGGCCTCGACGCTCTTGGTCGGATCCGGCGCCGCCTTGCCCTTGGCCGCGGCGATCGTCGCGCCGGTGTTGGCGCTGCTCAGGCCCTGGCTCTTGCGGTAGAGGCGCCACAGCGTCGCGAGCCGCTCGGAGACGAGGTCCTGGTGCGGCGAGAACTGGTCGTAGGGCAGCGTCTCCCAGTCGGGGAACACGGCGATGCGCAGGTGCGGTGCGAAGAACGGCAGCTCGTCGGCGAGGCGCTGGGTGTCGGCCGGCTCCGCGCAGACGACCAGCGTCAGCTGCCCCTGCGCGGCGCGCGCCGACGCGAGGTGGGCGATCAGCAGCGCGTCCGCCGCGCCGGGCGGGCGGGGCAGCGTGAAGCGGTGTCCGGGAACGAGCGAGGGCAGTTGCATGGCGTGCGCAAAAATGAGGACACGCCTTGGACGCGTCGGGGGGAGCCTTCGAAGGTGAGGGCAACCGACGCGCCGACAAGGCGCGGCATTCTCTTGATTCGAGCGGCAGGTCGGGCGGCTCGACGAACAGCGCCGCGGCCCGCGGAATGCGTCGATTCTAGAATCGACCCCCATGACAAGCCCCCAGCGAGGTGATTCCATCGCACCGTCCGCCCTGACCGTCGCGCCGCAGCGCTCGCGTTGCTACGCCCTCGTGCCCTGTGCGGGCGTCGGTGCGCGCGCCGGCGCGGACGGCCCCAAGCAGTACGCGTCGCTCGCCGGCCGCGCGCTGGTCCTGTGGACGCTCGAGGCCCTGCAGCGCGTGCGCGAGCTCGACGCCACGCTGGTGGTGCTCGCGCGCGACGACCAGCAGTTCGCCGCGCTCGCCGCCGAGGGCGACGCCGAGGCCGCCGGCTCGTGCTGGACGGCCCGCGTCGGCGGCGCGACCCGCGCGGACACCGTCTTCGCCGGGCTCGTCGAGCTGCAGGCGCGCGGCGCGCAGGACGACGACTGGGTGCTGGTGCACGACGCCGCGCGCTGCCTCGTCCGCCCCGACGCGATCCGCCGCCTGATCGCCGACTGCCGAGACGACGCCGTCGGCGGCCTGCTCGCGCTGCCGGTGGCCGACACGCTCAAGCGCTCGGACGCCGGTGGCGGCGGAGCCGGCGAACGCGTCTCGGCGACCGTCCCGCGCACCGCGATGTGGGCCGCGCAGACGCCGCAGATGTTCCGCCTCGGCCTGCTGCGCGAGGCGCTGCTCCAGGGCCTGGCGCGCAAGGACCTGAGCATCACCGACGAGGCCAGCGCGATCGAGGCCCTGGGCCACGCGCCGCGGCTGGTGCGCGGCGACTACGACAACCTCAAGGTCACCTGGCCCGAGGACTTCGCGCTGGCCGAGCGCCTGCTGCGCACCCGCGGCCACGCCTGACCCGACCCTCTTTCGAAAGCACGACGATGACGACCCCGTTCCCGTTCCGCATCGGCGAAGGCTGGGACACCCACCAGCTCCACGCCGGCCGTCCGCTGATCCTCGGCGGCATCACGATCCCGCACACGCAGGGCCTGCTCGGCCACTCCGACGCCGACGCGCTGTGCCACGCCATCACCGACGCGCTGCTGGGCGGCGCCGGCCTCGGCGACATCGGCCGCCACTTCCCCGACACCGACCCGGCCTTCAAGGGCGCCGACTCCATCGCGCTGCTGGCCGAGGCGTGCAGGCGCGTCCGCGCGGCCGGCTGGACGCCCGTCAACATCGACTCGACCATCGTCGCCCAGGCGCCGAAGATGGCCCCGCACATCGACGCCATGCGCAGCCGCCTCGCGAGCGCGCTGGGCCTGTCGGCCGACCAGGTCAACGTGAAGGCGAAGACCGCCGAGAAGATGGGCCCGGTGGGCGAGGGCCGGGCGATCGAGACGCGGGCCGTGTGCCTGCTGCAGCGGGCCGAGGCGGGCTGAGCGGGCGAAACGCCGGGAGCGGCGCGGGAAGCGGCCCGGCCGGTGCGGCGGCGCGACGCGTCAGTGCGCCATCGCCGGGTACGTGAACGCCACGAAGTGCACCGCGTTCACCGCGAAGTGCACGAGGATGGCGCCCTCGATCGTGCGGGTCTTCGCGTAGATGCCGGCGTAGCCGGCGCCGGCGACGCACGCCAGCAGCACCCAGATCGGGCCGCCGCCCCAATGCGCCAGCGCGAACACGGTGGCCGACGCGATGACCGCGAGCCACGTCCACACGGGCTTGCCGCTTTTCTCGGCGAGGCGCATCAGGCGTTCCTGGATCAGCCCGCGCGTGAAGGCCTCTTCCGCGACGCACGTGAAGAGCAGGTTTGCGACGAGGAAGGCCGGCGCGAGCTCGGGCCACTTGGGCTCGAAGCGCACGTAGCCGGTCGCGACCGCGATGCCGAGGCAGGCTGCGGTCGTGGCGACCAGCGCCACGGCGATCGCCGGCAGCTGCGACGCGAACTGGCGCCACGACGTCGCGCGGTTGCAGAACGCCGCAAGCAGCACCAGACCGGCCGCGCCCTTGTCGAAGTTCAGGGCGAGCGAGAAGGGTGTGGCGTCGGGCGTCAGGCGCACGTTGGAGGCGATCACGGGGGCGTGGAAGCCGCGCAGCAGGTGCACGGACATCACGAAGGCCAGGAACGCCGCCAGCGCGACGAACGCGCCCCGGCGCCGCGGCGCCGAGAGCCCGGCCCAGGCGAAGGTACACAGCGCCGCGAGCACGCCGAGCGCCGAGCGCGTCAGCACGTGGTGCACCGGGCCGATCTCGACGACGTCGACCGCGCCGACCACGAACGCGCCGGCGAACACCAGCGTCCACGGCGGCACCTGGCGCTGGCCGACGTGCCACGCGGGCGCCCAGACGAGCGCGATGGCGAGCGCGAGCAGCACGAAGGACAGCGGAAAGGTCATCGCGGCGGAAAAGCGTCGGGTGGACGAACGAACGCCCGGCAGGGTCGCTGCCGGGCGTCGTCCGGGATCGGGGCGCCGCGGTCGAGCCGCGGCGGGCAGCGCGCGATGCTAACCGATGCGCGCGGGGCGGCCGTTCACTCGCCCGCCTTGTCGTCGAGCCGCAGCATCGACGTGCCCGTGCCCGACGACAGCAGGCCGGCGCGCGCGTAGGCCATCAGCTTGTCGCGGGTGTCGACGATGTCGAGGTTGCGCATCGTCAGCTGGCCGATGCGATCCTGCGGCGTGAAGCTGAGCTCGCCCTTCTCCATCGTCAGCCGCTCGGGCTTGTAGGTGAGGTTGGGCGACCGCGTGTCCAGGATCGAGTAGTCGTTGCCGCGGCGCAGCTCGATCGTGACCTCGCCCGTGACGGCGCTCGCGACCCAGCGCTGCGCCGTCTCGCGCAGCATCAGCGCCTGCGAGTCGAACCAACGGCCCTGGTACAGCAGGCGGCCGAGGTGTCGGCCGTTGTCGCGGTACTGCTCGATGGTGTCCTCGTTGTGGATGCCGGTGACGAGGCGCTCGTACGCGATGAACAGCAGCGCGAGGCCCGGGGCCTCGTAGATGCCGCGGCTCTTGGCCTCGATGATGCGGTTCTCGATCTGGTCGCTCATGCCCAGGCCATGGCGGCCGCCGATGCGGTTGGCCTCCATCATCAGCGCGACCGGGTCGCTGAACTCGACGCCGTTCAGCGCGACGGGCATGCCCTCGTGGAAGCGGACCGAGACCTCTTCGGCCTTGACGACGACGTCGTCGCGCCAGAACGCGACGCCCATGATCGGCTGCACGATCTTCATGCCCGAGTTCAGGTGCTCGAGATCCTTCGCCTCGTGCGTCGCGCCGAGCATGTTGGAGTCGGTCGAGTACGCCTTCTCGGCCGACATCTTGTAGCCGAAGCCGGCCTGGGTCAGGAACGCCGACATCTCGGCGCGGCCGCCGAGCTCGTCGATGAAGACCTGGTCGAGCCACGGCTTGTAGATCTTCAGCGACGGGTTCGCGAGCAGGCCGTAGCGGTAGAAGCGCTCGATGTCGTTGCCCTTGAAGGTGCTGCCGTCGCCCCAGATGTGGACATCGTCCTCCTTCATCGCCGCCACCAGCATCGTGCCGGTCACCGCGCGGCCGAGCGGCGTGGTGTTGAAGTAGGTGTTGCCGGCCGTGGTGATGTGGAACGCGCCGCTCTGCAGCGCCGCGATGCCCTCGGCCACGAGCTGCGCGCGGCAGTCGATCAGGCGCGCCTTCTCGGCGCCGTACTGCATCGCCTTGCGCGGGATCTCGTCGTAGTCGGGCTCGTCGGGCTGGCCCAGGTTGGCCGTGTACGCGTAGGGGATCGCGCCCTTCAGGCGCATCCAGTGCAGCGCGGCGCTGGTGTCGAGGCCGCCGGAAAATGCTATGCCGACCTTTTGCTGGGCGGGCAGGTTCTGAAGAATGGTGGTCATGGGCAGGGGCGCGGGCGCGGAAAGGGACGCGGGAGGCGTCGACGAAGGGCGGGATCGGTACAAACCCCGCCATTCTCGCGTGATTTGGGTCTCCCGGGCCAGCGCATCGTGCGCGGCGGGGTCGGGCAGGCGGGCGGAAAGGGCGGTCGACCGTCGCATCATCCGAGCGGCAGCGCGGGTCGCCGCGTGCGTGGGACACTGGCCCGAACCACGCGATGCCCGCCGCATCGCCGCGCGATGACCTCCTCGTCCGACACGACTTCCGCTGCGCCAGCGGCCGCTGCAGACGCCGCCCGGCGCGACCCGATCGGCCTCGCGTTCGCGCTCGCGCTCGCGGCCGCCACCTCGCTGGGCCTGGCGCGCTTCTCGTACGCGCTGCTGCTGCCGGCGATGCGCGCCGACCTGCACTGGAGCTACTTCACCGCCGGCGCGATGAACACCGTCAACGCCGCCGGCTACCTGCTGGGCGCGCTGCTGTCGCCGCGCTGGTTCGCGCGCCGGGACGCGCTGCACGTGCTGGCGACCGGCGGCGCGGCGTCCGCGGCGGCGCTGGCGCTGCACGCCTTCGCCGGCAGCGATGCGCCGCTGTTCGTCTTGCGAATGCTGGCGGGCGTCGGCAGCGCCGCGACCTTCGTCGGCGGCGGGCTGCTCGCGGCGCGGCTGTCGCACCGGGCGGCGCGCCCGGGGCTGGTCGTCGGCGTGTACTACGGCGGCGCCGGGCTCGGCATCGTCGCGTCGACGCTGATCGTGCCGCCGCTGCCCTGGCGCGACGCCTGGCTCGCGCTGGCGGCGGTGTCGCTCGCGTGCACCGGCCTCACGTGGTTCGCGGTGCGCGCGGCGGGCGCGCAGCTCGCCACCGCGCCCGACCACCTGCGGTCGATGAGGTCGAGCACGCCCTGGTCGCCGATGGCGTTCGCGCTCGCGGGCTACCTGATGTTCGGCTTCGGCTACATCGGCTACATGACCTTCATCGTCACGCTGCTGCGCGAGCAGGGCGTCGCCGCGGGCTGGATCGACGCGTTCTACGGCCTGCTGGGCGTGGGCGTCGTGGCGTCGTCGTGGCTGTGGGCCGGCCTGCTGCAGCGGGCGCGCGGCGGCGGCGCGATCGCGCTGCTGAACGCGCTGCTCGCGCTGGCGACGCTGCTGCCGGTCACGAGCGCGCACCCCGCCGTCGTCGCGGCGTCGTGCCTGCTGTTCGGCGCGACGTTCCTGTCAGTGGTCGCGTCGACGACCGCCTTCGTGCGCCACAACCTGCCGCCCGCGGCGTGGGCCGGCGGCATCAGCGCGTTCACGATCGTGTTCGCGGCCGGCCAGATCCTCGGGCCCAGCCTCACGGGCTGGCTCGCGGACGGTCCGGGCGGCCTGCGCCACGGCTTCGTGTGGTCCGCGGGCGCGCTCGCGCTCGGGGCGCTGGTCGCGGGGCGGCAGCGGCCGCTGGACGCGCGCTGATCCGGCGTCGGGGCGCGCGCGTCACGCGCGGGCGCGCGGACGTCCGGCACAACGAAGACGGGCCGCACGTTCGCACGCGCGGCCCGTCGTTGCCTTCAGGCGGCCGTCTCGCGACGGCCGCTGCGCCATCACTGCTGGATGCGCGGCTCGCCGTAGCCGTTGACCAGGATCGTCGGGCCCGCGGGCGCCGTCGTCTGCACGTGGTGCTCCTGGCCGCGGAACATGTACGAGGTGTCCCAGTACAGCGGCGGGCCCGAGACCTGCGCCGGGGCGCAATGCTGGACGTTCTCGACCTGGTTCGCGGCCGCGTTGCCGCCGATCGCACTGCCGATGGCCGCGCCGCCCACGGCACCGATGATGGTCGCGCCGTTGCCGTGCGCCACCTGGTGGCCCAGGATGCCGCCGAGGATGCCGCCGATCACGGCGCCGCCGACCTGGCCGTTCTGGCGATTGCCGCCGACCTGCTCCTGCTCGACCCAGCAATGCTGCTGCGGCGTGCCGTAGACCGCGCGGGACGCGATCACGTTCGCGTTGAACAGCTGCTCCTGCGGGCGCGGGCGCCAGTCGTAGGCCGGCGCGGGCTGCGGGGCCCAGCGGCCGTCGTCCACGCGCACGCCCGGCGGCAGCATGCGCACCGACGACACGCGGTCGTTCAGGCCCATCGCGCCGAGGCTCGGGTAGTTGCCGGGACGCAGCACGAAGCAGCGGCCGCCGAAGTTGATGTCGTCGCAGACTTCCCAGCGGTCGCCGACCACGACCACCGACGACGCGCGGTCGTTGAAGCCGAACTGGCGGAAGTCGGGCACGTCGCCCTGCGTGTTGAACGCGCGGCCGCGGAAGTTGTCGTTCTCGTAGAACGTGACCTGGCCCGGCAGCGGCGGCGGGGCGTAGTTCTCCGGCGGATACGGGCGATCGCGGCGTGCCTCGCGCGCCGACGACACCTGGTCGTTCAGGTTCATCGCGCTCAGGGACGGGTAGTTGCCCGGGCGCAGCACCACGCAGTTGCCGCGGAAGCCGGGGCCGTCGCAGACTTCCCAGGGCTCGCCGGTGACGACGACGGACGACGCGCGGTCGTTGAAGCCGATGCGGCGGAAGTCGTCGATCGGATCGTGGACGGTGAACTGGCGGCCGTAGAAGTTGCCGTGCTCGTAGAACGTGATGTCGGCCGAGGCGAGCCCGGCCACGCTCAGCGCGGCGAGGCCGATGGCGGCCTTGAGGATGTTCTTCATGCGAGTCTCCTTGTTGTTGGACTGCGGGAATGGGAGAGCTGCCCCGTGGGCAATTCGAAGGCCCGCCCCGTTCGTGAAGGCTGGTCTCTCTTCAACGCCGGCGGGCGGGCCGCGGTTTACGCGGACGCCTTCGGTCAGGCCGTCTCGACGCGCCTCAACCGCACGTGCGCGACCAGGCCGCCCTCGGCGCCGTTGGTCATCTCGAGGCTGCCGCCCATGCGCTGGATCGACTTCTTCACGATCGCCAGACCCAGCCCGGCGCCGGTCGCGGAGGTGCGCGCGGTATCGCCGCGGAAGAACGGCGTCGTGAGCTGCGTGAGCTTGTCGGGCGGAACGCCGGGGCCGCGGTCGCGCACCGTCACGATGATCCACGGCCCGGCCTGGATCTGGCCGACGGTGACTTCGGCCGGCGCCGTCTCGCTGCTGCGGCCGTAACGGCGCGCGTTCTCGAACAGGTTGCCGAAGACGCGTCCCAGCTCGGTCGGGTCGGCCAGCACGCGCGAGACCGGCGACAGCTGCAGCCCGATGCGGATCTGGCTGGCGTCGCGGAACGCGCTGGCCTCGCGCTCGATCACGGCCGCGAGCGGCACCGGCTCGAGCCGCGTGACGCCCGGGCGCGCGTAGTCCATGAACTTGTCGATGATCGCGTCGAGCTGGTCGATGTCGTCGGCGATGTGGCTGCGCGCCTCGTCGTCGGGCACGCTGATCTCGGCCTCGAGGCGGATGCGCGCGAGCGGCGTGCGCAGGTCGTGCGAGATGCCCGCGAGCATCACGGTGCGATCCTGGTCGACCTTCGCGAGCTCGCGCGCCATGCGGTTGAAGCCGATGTTGACGGCGCGCACCTCGGTCGTGCTGGTGCGCTCGTCGAGGCGCGTGTCGTATTCGCCGTCGCGGATGCGCGCGGCCGCGGTCGACAGCTCCTTCAGGGGCCGGTTGATCAGGCCCGCGATCATCGCGGAGCCGATGATGGTCGCGAGGATCGCGATGCCGACCCAGACGAACCACGTGCTCGAGGTCAGCGGCGTGACGCGCGCCGACTCGGCCTGCAGCCAGTAGCGGTCATCGTCGATCGTGAAGCCGACCCAC
>JASLEM010000352.1 GCA_030151165.1 Burkholderiaceae bacterium | reverse complement strand
GTGCCGGCCATGTTCGCGTGCTTGAAGACGTCGGCGGTGCGGACTACGCCCGGACCATTGCCGTACCAGAGGCCGAAGACTCCGTCGTGGATGTTGGACTGAGGATAGAGCGCGAGCTGCTGCGTGCCCCACACGGCCGTCGCGCCGAGCTCCTCGTTGACGCCCGGCTGGAACACGATGTTCTGCGCGGCGAGGTGCTTCTTGGCCGTCCACAGCGCCTGGTCGTAACCGCCCAGCGGCGAGCCGCGGTAGCCGCTGATGAAGCCGGCGGTATTCAGACCGGCGAGCGCGTCGCGCTGGCGTTGCAGCATCGGCAGGCGCACGAGCGCCTGCACGCCGCTCATGAACGCGCGGCCCGTCTCGAGCGCGTACTTGTCGTCGAGCGACACCGTCTCGAGGGCTTTGCGGATGCTGTCGGGCAAGGGGGCGTTCATGCGTGCGTCTCCTGGGGTCAGGACGTCAAGGGGAGGGGGACGGGCGTTCGGTGCCGGTGCGCCGGGTCGGCGCGCGCCCGGGTGCGGCTTCTGGCCGGGGAAGGGCGGGGCTGCGAACCTGTTCAGTGTAGGGAAAAGCGACAGCGAAGTGCTTGCTTTCTGCTTGCCCTGCGCGAGGCGTGGAGCAACAATGTTGCTGTCGAAGATGATGTGGAGAATCAGCGTTGCCGAGAAGCGTGAAACCGGGGAAGCAGGCGTCGACACCGGCGCGCGCCAAGTCGCCGCCGCGCGACGTGGACGCGCGCGAGGCCCGCGACGCCGGGGGCCTCGACCGCTACGACGTCGCCCTGCTCGGCGAGCTCCAGCGCGACGCGCGCCAGTCCAACGCCGACCTCGCCGCGCGCATCGGCCTGTCGCCGGCGCCGACCTGGCGCCGCGTGCGCCGGCTCGAGGAGCTGGGCATCATCACCGGCTACCGCGCCGAGATCGACCGCCGCAAGATCGGCCTGGGCGTGCTGGCGTTCGTGCGCGTCGACGCCGAGCGCGACAACGCCGACGCCACGCGCGCGCTCGAGGACGCGATCCGCGGCTTGCCGGAGGTCATCTCGTGCCACTACATCAGCGGCGCCGGCACGTTCGAGCTGCAGGTGCTGGTGACCGACCTGGACGCCTTCTCGCGCTGGACGATGCAGACGCTGTTCCGCCTGCCCAACGTGAAGGACCTGCACACCAGCTTCTCGCTCGGCGAGATCAAGTCGAGCGCCGCGCTGCCGCTGGGGCATCTCGGCCCGCGCGCCGGAAGCTGACGCGCAGGCCGGCGTCGGCGAGGCACTTTTGTTGCGCGGCGGGATCGAACGCCGGAACGAGTCGCCGATCGACACAAAGAAGCGTGCGCATCGGCCGGGTTATTACGGAGAATGGCGCGATGGATTGGGCGGAGCATCGGAGGCGTCGCCGCCGGATTTCAAACAGGAGCAGGGTCCCCATTGAATCGTCGTGACGTCATCGGCTGGATCGGCGCGGGCCTCGGGTCCGCGAGCGGGCTCGCGTCCGGGCTGGCGCCCGAGGCCGCGCTCGCCGCGGGCGACACCTTGCTGACGCCCGAGGAGCAGGCCTTCGTCGCGAAGCACCCGGTGCTGCTGTTCGCGCCGGAGCGGGACTTCCCGCCGTTCAGCTTCGTCGACAGCCAGGGCCAGCACCGCGGACTGTCGGCGGACGTGCTCGAGCTCGTGCAGCAGCACACCGGCCTGAAGTTCCAGGCCGTGGCCGCGGGCGACCGCTCGACCAACCTCGAGCGCCTCAAGCGCCGCGAGGTCGACCTGCTCACCTCGCTGCGCCCGACCACCGAGCGCGAGGCCTTCGTCTCGTTCACCAGCGCGTACGTGAGCTCGCCGGCGGTCATCCTGCGCCGCCGCGGCGACCGCCGCACGGGCGACATCCAGAAGATGGGCGGCGAGCACGTAGCGGTCGACCGCAGCTCCGCCGCCGAGACCTACCTGCACGACACCGCGCCCAACCTGCAGCTGGTGGAAGTCGATGTCGCCGCGCAGGGCCTGCGCGACCTGGTCTTCGGCGAGGTCGACGCCGCCGCGGTCAACCTCGCGACTGCCTCGTTCATCATCGAGCGCGACCGCCTCGGCGGCATCCGCGTCGCCGGCGAGACGGGCTACTTCTCGACGCTGACCCTCGGCTACCGCAAGGACTGGCCGCTGCTCGGGCGCGTGCTCGAGAAGGGCCTCGCGCAGATCACCGACGCCGAGCACGCCGCGATGATGGCGCGCTGGATCCCGCTGTCCGACATCGCCTGGTGGCAGCGGCCCGAGGTGCAGCGCGTGCTCGGCGCCGCGGCGATCGGCACCGGCCTGCTGATGGGCGGCCTCCTGCTCTGGAACCGCGCGCTGCGCCGCGCCGTCGCGCAACGCACCGACGCTCTGCAGAAGGAGCTCGCCGAACGCCAGCGCCTCGAGACGCGCCTGCGCACGCTCGCCGAGCACGACCCGCTGACCGGCCTGATGAACCGCGCCGCGCTCACCGAGGCGCTGCGGCGCTCGCTCGCGCTGGCGCAGCGGCAGAAGTGGTCGGTGGCGGTCGTCTTCATCGACCTCGACAAGTTCAAGACCGTCAACGACACCCTCGGCCACGCCGCGGGCGACGAGCTGCTGCGCCAGATCGCGACCCGCCTGCAGAGCTGCCTGCGCGAGAGCGACCTGCTCGGGCGGCTCGGCGGGGACGAGTTCATCGTCGTCGCGGAAGCGCTGCACGACGGCCCGCGCAACGCGATCGAGCTGACCGACAAGCTGCTGACGCAGGTCAAGCGCCCGTTCATGATCGAGGGCCAGTCGCTCGCCGCCGGCTTCAGCGCGGGCATCTCGATCTTCCCCGGCGACGGCGACACGCCCGAGCAGCTGATCGCCAACGCCGACGCCGCGATGTACCAGGCCAAGCAGCAGGGTCGCTTCCGCGCGGCCCTGTTCCAGCGCAAGACGGATCCCGACGCCGACGAGCCCGTCCACGCGATCGTGAGCGGCGCGGACGACGACGGGGGCGCGGCATGACGGCGCGCCGCGCCGCGATCGCGGGCATGCTCGTCGCGATGGCGGCGGCGTCGCCGCTCGCGGCCGAACCCGCGAGCGCGCCCGCGAAGAAGGCGGCCGCCGCCCGTCGCGCCGCGGTGCCGGCGGCGAACTTCCTCGTCGAGTGGCGCATCCAGCCGGTCGATGCGGGCTCGTCGCGCGGCGACGTCGTGGTGTCGTCGAACCAGGCGGCCACCGGCGCATCGGGCTACGGCGCGGGCGCGGTCACCGTCGGCACGGCGCGCGCCGCGGCGCCGCAAGGCCTGCGCGTGGCCAACGGCCGCGAGGGCGAGATGCGCTTCGACCAGTCGACGACGCGCACCGTGTACGACATGTCGTATGCGTCGAACTCCAGCACCGACGCCACCACCGACGCCGCGCCGGCCGCGTCGGGTGTCGCCGGCACAGGGGCCTCGAAGTCGCGCTCGCGGTCGCGCGAAAGAGGCGTCGAGGGCCACGAGGTCGTCGTGCACCGCGTCGACGGGCTGCGGGTCACGCCGCACTGGACGCGCGGCGACACGCTCGAGCTCGACTTCCAGCTGACCCACGGCGCGCCGACGCCGGGCTCGGGCATGACCGGCGCCGATGCGAGCGCGACGCGCGAGTTCAACGTCACGTCGACGGTGCAGCTGAGCTTCGACGAGTGGCAATCGGTGGCCACGGTGGGCGATGGCGCCGAGGAATTGCAGCTGCGCGTCACCTGGCGCTGAGCCGCCGGGGCGTTGCGATTCGGCGCGTGCTCGACTGCGCGGCGCGCCCGCTGTCGAGCACCTGCGCTATGCCGCCGGAAGATGCTCGGCACGTGACTGAAATCACACGGCCGGCCGCCGAAACGACCCCACGGCGCGCTCCGGCCATTGACCCGGCCCGGGCCCTCGCGAATGATCGAGCCATGGCTGAAAGGCTGATTGTGGAGAGGGAAGCCGGTGGCGACGACCGCCGGCTCGCGAGTGAACGCCGACGGCCCGGCCGGTACCCCACCGGCCGGGCCTGAACGCTATGACTTGCACCCCCACGCTCGCTGGCGCTCGCTGCCCCCCGAGGGGGTGTTCCGCGAGCGGCCCGGCAAAGCCGGCTCCGCCGCTCCCTTGAACGTGCGGGCAACGCATGAGCGGCCGCGCCGGGGCGGGATCAAACTCCGCGCTGATACTGGCTCAACTCTTTGGCCACAGGACCCACATGTGCAAGGGCTGCTTCATCCGCCCGGCCTGCGCCTCGGCGTCGTCGCCCCAGCCCCAGAAATAGTCGGCGCGCACCGGGCCGACGATGGCCGAGCCCGTGTCCTGCGCCATCACCGCGCGCTGCAGCGACTGGGTCGAGAGCGGCACCGTCGTGTCGAGCCACACGGCGCTGCCGTAGGGCACCGCGGCGGGGTCGACGGCGATCGAGCGGCCCGGGGTCAGCGGCGCCCCTTGCGCGCCCTTCGGGCCGACGCGCGGATCGGGCATCGCCTCCTCGCGGAAATAGACGACGCGCGGGTTCGCCCACAGCAGCTCGTTGAGCCGCTGCGGATGGCGCCGCGCCCAGTCCTTGATCGCGGGCCAGTTCGCCTCGGTGGGCTGCAGCTCGCCCTGGTCGATCAGCCAGCGCCCGACCGACTTGTACGGCTGTTCGTTGTTGCCTGCGAACGCGAGGCGGACGACATGGTCGACGCCATCGGGCTCGACGATGTGCAGCCGGCCCGAGCCCTGCACCTGCAGCACGAGCGCATCGAGCGGGTCGGCGACCCACGCGATCTCGCGGCCGCGCAGCGTGGCGGCGGCTTCGGGGCGCTGGTCGATCTCCTGGCGCGTCCACGACGGCTGGTGCGCGACATAGCCGGCCGGCGGCCCCCACAGCGGCGTGCGGAACGCGCCGCCGGGCTTGCGGCGCGCCTCGACGAGCGGCTCGAAGTAGCCGGTCGCCAATCCCTGGGCCTCGCCCTCGGCCGATTCGAGGCGGAAGACCTCGAGCCGCTGCTCGAGCCAGCGGCGGGCGTCGGCGTCGTCGCGCGGCGTGGTGCGCAAGGCCTCGCCGCACAGCGCGATCCACGCGCGCGCCGGGGTGATGCAGCCCTGCTGCAGCGCGGGCCACAGCTCCAGCGTGCGGTCGCCGGCCCAGCCGGGCAGCTCGGCGAAGGCGGTCGGCACCCAGCGCGCGTGCGGATGCTCGGGCTCGCCCGGCTGGCGCGGCAGCGGCGGCAACGGGGCCGCGGCGGTCGGCGCATTGGCCGGCCCCGGCGCGACGCCGCCGATGCTGCGGGTCTCGATCGGCGCGCGGCCCGAGCCGGGACCGGAATTCAGCGAGATCGAGGAGCACGCGGCCAGCGTCCCTAGAATCAGCGGGGAAGCAACGACGGCGAAGCGAGATCTCATGGGCTGGATTGTGTTCGAGGCGCTGCTCGCGCTGGCGGTGATGCTGGCGGCGGCGTGGTGGACGTTCAAGGATCGGCGCGAACCCGACGAGGTCGAGGACGACGACGCGGCGGCCGCCGAGGCGCACGAGCCGCGCTGACCGGCGGCGCGGCGGGCGTTCAGTGCAGCGCTTGCGCGATCGCGAGCGGGAACGACGGGATCGGCGCCTCGAAGGACTCCGCCTCGTCGGTCATGCAGAAGTACTCGCCGCGCATGCTGCCGCGCGGCGTCGAGATGCGCGTCCAGCTCGTGTACTCGAACTGCTCGCCCGGCTTGAGCAGCGGCTGCTGGCCGACGACGCCGAGCCCGCGCACCTCCTCGATCTCGCCGCTGCCGTGCGTGATCACCCAGTGGCGGCCGATCACCTGGGCGGTGACGTCGCCGGTGTTGCGGATCGTGATCGTGTAGGCGAACGCGTAGACGTCTTCCGTGGCGGACGACTGGTCCGGCAGGAACTGCGTGGCGACGGAACAGCTGAGTTCGGGGCGTGACATCCGCGCATTCTGCGGCAAAAGGCGCGACGGCCGGCAAGGGCGGGGACGTGGCGCCAGGCGCCAACTCTAGAATTCGGGGTTGTCCGCCCCTGTCGCCCAGAGATCATGAAGCCCACCTACCGCATCGCCCCGTCCATCCTCTCCGCCGATTTCGCCCGGCTTGGCCAGGAGTTCACCGACGTGATCGCGGCCGGCGCCGACTGGATCCACTTCGACGTGATGGACAACCACTACGTGCCCAACCTCAGCTTCGGCCCGATGATCTGCCAGGCACTGAAGAAGCACGCGGTGAAGGCGGACGGCACGCCGGTGCCCATCGACGTCCACCTGATGGTGCAGCCCGTCGACGCGCTTGCCCAGGCCTTCGGCAAGGCCGGCGCCGACCTGATCAGCTTCCACCCGGACGCCAGCACGCACGTCGACCGCACGCTGCAGCTGATCAAGGCCGAAGGCTGCAAGGCCGGCCTCGTGTTCAACCCGGCGGCGCCGATCGACATCCTCGAGTGGGTGATCGACAAGGTCGACCTCGTGCTCGTGATGAGCGTGAACCCGGGCTTCGGCGGCCAGAGCTTCATCGACAGCGCGCTGCGCAAGATCGAGAAGCTGCGCAAGGTGATCGACGCCTCGGGGCGCGACATCCGCCTCGAGGTCGACGGCGGCATCAAGGCCGACAACATCCGTGCCGCGGCCGACGCCGGCGCCGACACCTTCGTCGCCGGCAGCGCGATCTTCGGCCAGAAGGACTACGCGAAGGCGATCGCGGAGATGCGCACGGCGCTCGCCTGAGCACGGGCGCGCTCGCGCCCGCCCCGGCCGACCGCGCGCGGGATGCGCCCGGTCGAGCTGTAAGGTCCTCCTGACAGATTCCGACATACGGCAGGCGTACAACTGCGCCGTGGGTCGCAGCCCGCGCTGCCTGCCATTGCAAAGCACCCTGGTGCCCCAATGGTTGAGCGCGGGGCACGTCGAGCACGGCTCGGCGATTGCCCCTACATTCCGACCTTCGTTGCCCTCCGTCCCACGGCGCCCGTCGGCGCCGCTGCCCGAGTCCGATTTCCCGCGGCTTCCCGTCGCACCTTGTCTTCCATCATGACGATGACGCCTTCGATCGATGCCTATCGTCACGTGCGAGAGGCGACCCTGGCCCTGGCCGCCGGCCTCGGCGACGCCGACCTGACGCCGCAGTCCGCCGAGTTCGCGAGCCCCGGCAAGTGGCATCTCGCCCACACGACGTGGTTCTTCGAGCAGTTCGTGCTCGCTCCGAACGCGAGCGGCTACACGCGCTTCGACGAGCGCTTCGGCTTTCTTTTCAACTCGTACTACAACGCGGTCGGCCCGCGCCACGAGCGCCCGCGCCGCGGGCTGCTGACGCGGCCGACGCTGGCCGAGGTACGGGCGTACCGCGCACACGTCGACCACGCGATGCACGACTTCCTGGGCGGCCGCGTGAGCGCCGAGGTGGGCGCGCTGGTCGAGCTCGGCCTGCACCACGAGCAGCAGCACCAGGAATTGATGCTGACCGATTTGCTGCACCTGTTCGCGCAGAACCCGCTCCGGCCGGCGGTGCGCGAGGCCTCGCCGGCCGGCGGGGCGGCCGGTGCGTCGCGCGGCGAGCCGGCGGGCTGGGTCGAGTTCGCGGGCGGCGACGTCGAGGTCGGCCATGACGGCAACGGCTTCGCGTTCGACCTCGAGCTGCCGCGCCACGACGTCCGCCTGCGGCCGTTCCGCCTGGCCACGCGACCGGTGACGAACCGCGAGTGGGCGGCCTTCATCGCGGCCGGCGGCTACGAGGATCCGGCGCTGTGGCTGTCGGACGGCTGGGACACCGTGCAGGCGCAGCACTGGACCGCGCCGCTGTACTGGGAACCCGCGCCGGCCGACGGCGCGCCGCGCCTGCAGATGACGCTCGCCGGCCTGCAGCCGATCGACCCGGACGCACCCGTCACGCACGTCAGCTTCTTCGAGGCCGACGCCTATGCGCGCTGGGCCGGCAAGCGCCTGCCGACCGAGTTCGAGTGGGAGGCCGCCGCGCGCGGCGTGGCGGTCGAGGGCAATTTCGTCGAGCAGGGCACGTGGCGGCCGGCGGCGGCGGGCGGCACCGGCCTGCGGCAGATGTTCGGCGACGTCTGGGAGTGGACGGCCAGCCCCTACGTCGCCTACCCCGGATTCCGCGCCGCGCCGGGCGCGGTGGGCGAATACAACGGCAAGTTCATGAACGGCCAGTACGTGCTGCGCGGCGGCTCGTGCGCCTCGCCGCGCAGCCACCTGCGCGCGAGCTATCGCAACTTCTTTCAACCCGGGCAGCGCTGGCAGTTCAGCGGACTGCGCCTCGCGGAGGACGCATGAAGACAGAGACCCAACGAGCCGACGCCCAGCGTGGCGCCGAACTCTCGACACGCTACAACGTCACGCCGCTCACGCCGGCCTTTCGCGTCGACCCGGCGTTCGAGGCCGACGTGCTCGAAGGCCTCGACGAGGACCAGAAGCGCCTGTCCAGCCTCTGGCTGTACGACCGGCGCGGCTCGGAGCTGTTCGAGGAGATCACCGAGGTCGCCGAGTACTACCCGACGCGCACCGAGACGCGCCTGCTGGCCGGCCTCGCACCGCAGCTCGAGGCGGAGATCGGCGGGGTGCACAGCCTGATCGAGATCGGCAGCGGCTCGAGCCGCAAGACGCGGCTGCTGCTGGCGGCGATGAAGTCGCTGAAGCGCTATGTACCGGTCGACATCTCGGCCGAGTTCCTGCAGGACGCCGCGGCCGGCCTCGCGCGCGACTTCCCGGGCCTGGCGATCCAGCCGGTCGTCGCCGACTTCACCGAGCCGTTCGCGATCCCGCCGCTGCCCGCATCGGCCGCGGACGACGCTGACGCGCGGGCGCCACTGGACAGCGCCGGCAACCTCGGCTTCTTCCCGGGCTCGACGATCGGCAACTTCACGCCCGACGCCGCGGTCGACCTGCTCGCCAAGCTCGGCCAGGCGCTCGGCTCGCGCTCGCGGCTGCTGATCGGCGTCGACACGACGCAGGATCCGGCACTGCTGATCCCCGCGTACGACGACGCGGCCGGCGTCACCGCGGAGTTCAACCTCAACCTGCTCGATCGCATCAACCGCGAGCTCGGCGGCGACTTCGACCGCCGCGACTTCCGCCATCTCGCGCGCCACGACCCGAAGCTGGGACGCGTGGAGATGCACCTCGTGAGCCAGCGCGAGCAGGAGGTGCACGTGCTCGGCCGCACGTTCTGGTTCCGCGACGGTGAGACGATCCACACCGAGAACTGCTACAAGTACTCGCCGACGGAGTTCCTGCGCATGGCGCACGCGGCGAACTGGCGCCTCGAGCGCTCGTGGCAGGACGGCGGCAAGACCGGATTCACCGTCTACCTGCTGCAGCGCGAATCGTGATCGTCGCCCGGCCGGCGTACTAACCGGCTACTACAGCGCGCGCCCTTCCGGTGCGCGTTTTTGCTTGCGACAGCTCTGCCTCAACTTGCGGCATTCGCCAAGCGGGTTGTTCGACTTGACACCTTCGCCCCGGCGGTGTGAACTCGGTTGAACGTCCGATCCCTCCGCAAGGCCCGGTCCATGAACCGGCGCCTGCAGGGCCGGCGGCTCAAGGGAGAGCAAAGTCACATGAGCGAACGGGAATCGCGCCCGCCCGGCGACGGGTGGTGCCGCAGTGTGGTGGAGCACGTCGCGGCCGGGATCGTCATCGTGCAGGATGGGCGTCTCGTCTACGTCAACCCCTGCGCGGCGAACATGCTCGGTCGGGAGGTCGGTGCGCTGGTCGGCGTCGAGCCCGGGACGCTGCTCGCGGACGACGAACGCCGTCGCCAGGTCGAGTCCACCGCGGCGTTGATGGCGCGCCGCAGCGACCAGGAATACAACGAGTACCGCATCACGCTGCCCGACGGGCGCACGCGCCAGCTCGCGGTGTCCTCGACGCTCACCGAGTGGGCGGGCGAGGCGGCGACGGTGGGCGTGCTGCACGACATCTCGCGCCAGCGCGCCGCCACCGCGGCACTGCGCGGCAGCGAGGAGCGCTACCGCTCGATGGTGGAGTCGCTCAGCGAGGGTGTCCTCATCTTCGACGCGCTCGGCCACCTCAAGGGCGCGAACCCGGCTGCGGAGCGGCTGCTGCGCGTGCCGTTCGCGCGCCTGCGCCGCAACGAGATCGCCGACTGGAAGCCGGTCGGCCTCGACGGCGAGCCCATGGCCCCGGAGGACGTCCCGATCGCGGTCGCACTCGCCACCGGCAAGCCGCAGCGCCACGTGCTGCTGGGGATGCGCGTCTCGGACGGTTCGGACGAGATCCGCTGGCTCGACGTCAACTCCGAGCCGCTGCGCGACGTCGCGACCGGCGCGGTCACCGGCGCGGTGCTGTCGTTCACTGACGTGACGGAGGCGCGGCGCGTCGAGGAGGCGCTGCGCGTTAGCGAGAGCACCAACCGCACGCTGATGGACGCGCTCGCCGACGGCGTCTTCGTCGCGCAGGACTTCCGCTTCGTCTATGCCAACCGCCTGCTGCTGGAGCAGCTCGGCTACGCGCGCGAGGAGTTCATCGGCCTGCCATTCGAACGCGTCGTCGCACCGCACTTCCTCGAGGTGTGGCTCGAGCGATTCCGCGGCCGCGTGGCCACGGGGCCCGAGCCGGTGCGCACGTACGAGGTGCATTTCCTGCGCAAGGACGGCAGCCTCGCCGAGTTCGAGCTGGTCGCCAACCGCACGATGTACCAGGCCGCCCCCGCCGTGCTCGGCGTGCTGCGCGACATCAGCGAACGCAAGCGCGCGCAGGCCGAGCTCGAACACCATCGCAACCGGCTCGAGGAGCTGGTGGCCGAGCGCACGCGCGCGCTGCAGGAGGCCGTCGCTGCGCGCGTCGCCAGCGAGAATTTCGCGCAGACGATGACCGACCACCAGCCGACGCTGCTGGCCTACATCGACCGCGACATGCGCGTGCAGTTCGCCAACCGCTCGTACCTGAGCTTCTTCGGCAAGACGCGGGAGGAGGTCGTCGGCCGCGACGGCTACGAGGTGCTCGGCGACGCGGCGCTGCAGTCGCCGCGCGCGGTCATCGACCGCGTGCTGGCCGGCGAGGCGCTCGGCACCCCGACCGACATGCGCGGCCACGACGGGCGCGTCTCCAACTTCTGGATCTACCGCCTGCCCGACGTCGTCGACGGCGCGATCCGCGGCTACTTCTTCATCGCGACCGACATCACCGAGATGCGCCGCAGCGAGAAGCGGCTGCAGGAGCTGAACACCAAGCTGATCCAGGCCGAGTCGTTCACGCGCGGCATCGCCGACAACCTGCCGAGCCGCGTCGCCTACTGGGACAGCGAGGAACGCTGCCGCTTCGCGAACCGCGTGTACTGCGAGTGGTTCGGGCGCACGACCGAGCAGCTGCTGGGCAAGACGATCTCCGAGATCTTCGAGGTCGGCGGCTGGCCGGTCGCGCACCGCCACGTCCGCGCGGCGCTGGCCGGCGAGGCGCAGCACTTCGAGAGCACCGAGCACAGCGCCGACGGCCGCGAGGCGGTGTGGAGCGTGCACTACGTGCCGGACGTCCAGCGCGGCATCGTGCGCGGCTTCTTCGTGCTCGCGTCCGACATCACGCTGTCCAAGCGCGCGCAGGCCGACCTGGAGTCGCTCAACGAGGAGCTCGTCGTCGCGCGCGACGTGGCCGAGGACGCGGCACAGGCGAAGTCGGCCTTCCTCGCGAACATGAGCCACGAGATCCGCACGCCGATGAACGTGATCATCGGCCTGACGCACCTGATGCGGCGCGATCCGCACGACGCGACCACCGCCGACCGGCTCGGCAAGGTCGGCGACGCCGCGCAGCACCTGCTGGACATCATCAACGACATCCTCGACCTGTCGAAGATCGACGCCGGCAAGCTCGCGCTGGCGACGGTCGACTTCTCCGTCGACGCGCTGCTCGCCCGCAGCAGCTCGATGGTGGCCGACGGCGCCCGCCGCAAGGGCCTCTCGCTGACCGTCGACCGCGGTGACCTGCCGCAGACGCTGCGCGGCGACGCGCTGCGGTTGTCGCAGATCCTCGTCAACCTGCTCAGCAACGCCGTCAAGTTCACGACGCGCGGCAGCATCGTGCTGCGCTGCGACGTACTGGCGCGCGAAGCCACGGAGCTGACCGCGCGCTTCGCCGTGCACGATACGGGCGTGGGTATCGCGCCCGACGCGCTCGATCGCCTCTTCAGCCCGTTCGAGCAGGCCGACGGCTCCACCACGCGGCGCTTCGGCGGCACCGGCCTGGGCCTGTCGATCGCGCGAGAGCTCGCGCAGCTGATGGGCGGCGCCGTCGGCGTCGAGAGCGAGCCGGGCCGCGGCAGCGTGTTCTGGTTCACCGCACGGCTGCAGTGGGCCGAGGTCGCCGACGTGCCCGCGCCGACGCCGCACGACACCGTCAGCGCGGGCCGCGCCGTCGAGCACCTGCTGCAGCAGCGCCACGGCGGCGCGCGCGTGCTGCTCGCCGACGACAACCGCATCAACCAGGAGCTCGCGACCGAGCTGCTGCGGCTCGTCGACCTGCAGGTGGACGTCGCGGACAACGGGCGCATCGCCTACGAGATGGCGGGCGAGGGCCACTACGACCTGATCCTGATGGACATGCAGATGCCCGAGATGGACGGCCTGGAGTCCACCCGCCTGATCCGCGCGCGCCCGGCGCTCGACGCCACGCCGATCGTCGCGATGACGGCCAGCGCGTTCGGCGCCGACCGTGACGCCTGTCTCGCCGCCGGCATGAACGACCACATCGGCAAGCCGGTGAACCCGGCCACGCTCTACGAGACCTTGCTGCGCTGGCTCGACGCGTCGCACAAGCCGTCGCGCGCCGCCGCGCCCGTCACCGCGCCCGCCCCGAAGGCGCCGCCGGCGTCGGCCGCGAAGCCGGCGGGCGACGACGTCCTCGAGAGCATCACCGGGCTCGACCTCGTCCGCGGCCTCAGCCTGTTCGCCGGGCAGCGAGGCCTCTACATGCAGGCGCTCGGCTATTTCGTCGACCTGTACGGCGAAGGCCTCGCGTCCGTCGACAAGTACCTCGCCGGCCGGCCCGACTCGTCGCGCGAGGCCGTCGGCCGCGAGATCCACTCGATGGGCGGCGCCGCCGCCGCGCTCGGCGCGATCGAGCTGGAGATCGCCGCCCAGCGCATCGACGGCCTCGTGCGCGGCGACCGCGGCCGCCAGGCCGACGACAGCGAGCTGCGCAACGAACTCGACGCGCTGCGGCTGCGCATCGACACGATGGTGCGTCAGCTGCGCGCCGCGCTCGGCACGCGGCCGAAGTGACGCCGCGCGGTCGCGCGTCACGCGCGCGGACGCGGCGGCGGGCTCACTTCACCGGGATCGCCGTCGCGCGGTCGACGGCCACCCCCGTCACCCCGGTCTGCGGCGAGCCGTCGACCAGCCCGTCGGTGTAGGTCAGGTAGACGAGCGTGTTGCGCGCGCGGTCGACCATGCGCACGATGCGCAGCCGCTTGAAGACCAGGCTCAGCCGCTCGTTGAAGACTTCTTCCTGCTGCGGCAGCGGCTGCTTCACCGACACCGGCCCGACCTGCCGGCAGGCGATCGACGCGTCCGACCGGTCCTCGGCCAGGCCGAGCGCGCCCTTGACGCCGCCGGTCTTGGCGCGCGACACGTAGCAGGTCACGCCGCCGACCT
>JASLEM010000200.1 GCA_030151165.1 Burkholderiaceae bacterium | reverse complement strand
GCCGCTGTTCGCGGCGCTGGGCGTCGGCACGGCCTTCCTCAGCGCGTCGCAGGACGTCGTGATCGACGCCTACCGCACCGACCTGCTGCCGCAGCGCGAGCGCGGCGTGGGCTCGTCGCTGTACGTGATGGGGTATCGGCTCGCGATGATCCTGTCGGGCGGCGTCGCGCTGATCTGGACGGACGCCACCGCCGGCTCGGGCATGAGCTGGCCGCAGGTCTACCGCGTGATGGCGGCGCTGATGGCGATCGCCGCGGTGTTCTCGGCGATCGCGTTGCCGCGCCTCGCGTTGCCGCCGATGCGCCTGCGCGACCCCGCGCGCGCGCCGGTGCGGCGCGACCTGGTCGGCTTCGTCGCGGTGCTCGCGGCGGTGGCCGTCGGCGTGTGGCTGACGCAGCATGTCGGCCAGCAGGTCGCGGCCTGGCTGCTGTCGCCGGTGTTCGGCAGCGACGTCGCGCACGGCACGCTCGCGGCGAAGTGGATCGACCTGCTGGCGTTGCTGCTGGGCCTCGCGTTCACGTTGCCGCTCGCGGCCTGGGCGGCGCGCGCGGCGCGTTTCGAGACGCTGCTGTCCGGCCTCGACGCCTACTTCCGCCAGCCGCAGGCGTGGAGCTTCCTCGGCTTCATCGTGTTCTACAAGCTGAGCGACGCGTTCGCGCTGTCGCTGATGACGCCGTTCCTGCTGAAGGGCATGGCGTTCACGCCGGCGGAGGTCGGCGTCGTCAACAAGCTGATCGGGCTGGCGCTGACGATCGTCGGCGCGCTGCTGGGCGGCGCGCTGATGCTGCGGCTGCGCATGGCGCGCGCGCTGCTGGTGTTCGGCCTGCTGCAGATGCTCAGCAACGTCGGCTTCTGGTGGTTGGCGGTGCACGGCAAGGGCGCGCTCCCGGGCTGGACGATGCCGGCGTTCGACTTCGGCTTCGTCAAGCTCGCGGCGCCGACGCCGATCGACGGCGGCCTGCTGCTGGCGGTAGCGAGCGAGAACCTGGCCAGCGGCATGGGCACGACCGCGATCCTCGCGTTCCTGATGGCGCTGACCAACCAGCGCTTCACGGCGACGCAGTTCGCGCTGCTCTCGGCGTTCGTGTCGATCGGCCGCGTGTGGGTCGGGCCGCTCGCGGGCGTGCTCGCGGAGTCGATCGGGTGGCCGGCGTTCTTCGTCGTCGCGATGGTGCTGGCCGTGCCGTCGCTGCTGTGGCTGCGCGTGCTGTGGCGGCCGATCGAGGCGCTCGATCCGCGCTGAGGCCCTTGAAATCGCGCCGGCGACGGGCATCTGCTGCCCGCGAGCTTCCCGTCCATCGATCCCGCCCATGACCGTGCTTCCGCGCGCCGACTCCGATCCCGCGTCCCCCTCTCGTCGCCGCCTGCTGGCGGGGCTCGGCGCCGGCGCGGCGCTGGCGTTGCCGGGCGCGCGGGCGTTCGCGCAGCGCGAGGGCGTGCAGGTCGGGCCGCGTTCGCAGTTCAACGGGCTGGTGTCGGCGGCCGCGATCGAGCAGCAGTCCGCCGAGCAGTACCACCAGCTGCTGGCGCAGGCGCGCGCGAAGAACCTGCTGGCCGAGCCGCAGCATCCGCAGCTGATCCGCCTCAACTACATCTCGCAGCGGCTGCGCCCGTTCGCCACGATGTGGAACGAGCGGGCGCGCGACTGGCAGTGGGAAGTGAACCTGATCGGCTCGCCCGAGATCAACGCCTTCTGCATGCCGGGCGGCAAGATCGCCTTCTTCTGGGGCATCCTCGTCAAGATCCAGCTCACCGACGACGAGGTCGCGATGGTGATGGGCCACGAGATGACCCACGCGCTGCGCGAGCACGCGCGCGAGCAGATCGGCAAGCAGCAGGCGACGCGCGGCCTGATCGGCCTGGGCGCGGCGATCTTCGGCTGGGGCCAGACCGGGCGCCAGCTCGCCGGCGCGGTCGGCAACCTCGCGACGCTGAAGTTCAGCCGCGACGACGAGACCGAAGCCGACCTCGTCGGCCTGGAGCTGGCCGCGCGCGCGGGCTACGACCCGCAGGCGGCGCTGTCGCTGTGGCGGAAGATGGAGGCGGCCGCGCGCGGGGCGCCGCCGGCGTTCCTGTCCGACCACCCGTCCAACCCCGACCGCCTCGCCGTCATCGCGCAGAACATCCCGCGCGTGCAGGGCCTTTACAACCGGGCACAAAAACCCGGGCTGCGGTACGGGCCGCCGCACGCACCAGGGGCGGGCGCCTCGCGCTGAGAGGCAAGTTCGTCGAGCAGGCCCCCGCGAACGAGGGGGTGCGCACGCACTTCTTTTGGTCGACAGTAGCCGCTTCAGGGCGGGGGAGGTATGTGCGTTGCCCCTGATGACTTGCGACCTTGGTGCCCTGAGCCCGCGGGTCGGATGACATCCCGCCGCATGGGGCGGCGGGGCAAACTTCACGGAGTACCAGCAATGACTTCCCAACACGATCAAAACCGCCAACAGGATCGGCAGCAAAGCCAGGCGGGCGCCCAGGGCCAGCAAGGCGCCGGCACCAGCGGCGGCCGCGGCTTCGCGGGCATGGACCGCGAGCGCCAGCGCGAGATCGCGAGCCAGGGCGGCCGCGCCGCGCACGCGAGCGGCAATGCGCACCAGTTCACCTCGGAAGAAGCACGCGCCGCGGGCTCGAAGCGCCATGCGAACAACGCCTCGCGCAACGCGTCGGCCACGCCGGGTACCACCCCGGGCGGCTCGACCAACAACGGCTCCCTGAGCTGAACGTGCCGGACCCCGGCAGGCGGCGCGGCCTCGGCCGCGTTTGCCGCAAACGCTACCGCAATGGGGGCGCCCCCGCCCCGGTTGCCGATGGCGCGAGCGGCCCGCCGCCGTCTCCCGGACGATCCCAGACGACGGAGATCTTGTAAAGATCGGTGTGCACCTTTCCAGGGCACGAGTCGCACATTGAACTGACGATGTTCCCCATCGTCCTTATGATCGGGCGATGGACATCGCCCTGATCGCGCACGACGCGAAGAAAGACCTGATGGTCGCGCTCGCCCGCGACTTCGCGCCGTTCCTGAGCCGCTGCCACGTGATGGCCACCGGCACCACCGGCTCGCGGCTGATCGCGGAGGCCGGCCTCGAGGTCGAGCGCCTCCTCAGCGGCCCGCTGGGCGGCGACCTGCAGATCGGCGCGCGGCTCGCCGAAGGCCGCGTCGACGCGGTGATCTTCCTGCGCGACCCGATGACCCCGCAACCGCACGAACCTGACATCAATGCCCTCGTGCGCGCCTGCGACGTGCACGACGTCGTCTGCGCCACCAACGAGTCGAGCGCGCGCCACGTGCTGCGCGCGCTGGCGGAGGAACTCGAGCGCGGCGAGAAGTCCTAGGCGACGACGGGCGTCACGGACATCAGAAGCGGTAGCCGACGCCGACCGTCAGCTGCGGGATCGCCTTGAACTTGTGGACCTCGTCCTGCAGGTCGCGGTTCTCCTTCGCGACGTCGGCCTGGCCGCTCGACGACAGCGCGATCTCGCTCGCGAGCGCGGGCGAGACCGTCAATGGCGTCGCCTTGGCGGTGCCGATCGCGGCGCCCGCGTCGACGTTGAACGTGAGGCCGGCCTCCGTCGACTGGTGATGGCCCCAGCCGAGGCCGATGTACGGCGCGGCCTTCGGGAACGACAGGTCGGACTGCGCGTAGTACAGCGACGACGGCGCGTTGTAGTCGACGCCGCCGATCGTGATCTTGCCGCCGTGCGGCGATGCCCGCAGCGTGGCCTTGGCCTGGTTGAACATCGCCCCGCCGCTCAGGCGGAAGCCGCCTTCGGCCACGAACCAGTCGCCCAGCAGCGCGGTGCGGTTGTAGTGGATGTCGCCCTTGAAGTCGGCGTCGGAGGTCGAGCCGCTGTAGTCGTGGTGCGCGATCGCGCCGAAGTCGGCGCGCACGGCGAAGCTCGCGTTGATCGGCTGCGCGACACCCACCACCGCGTACGGGAAGCCGGCGGCGAGGTAGGGCTCGATCGCCTGCGCGGGCGCGGCCGCGGCGAGGGCGGCGGCGGCGGCGGCGCCGAGCGGGAACAGGACGAGGCGTTGGCGGAAGAAGGACGGTCGCATGCGGAGGGTTCCTGGAGGGGCGGTCACGGTCGAGTCGACCGCGGCGTCGCGCGTGGCGAAGGGCTGACGATAGCGGCGAAGAGCGCGCTGCGATCCGCGGAAAAGCGGGCGGGCAACTGCGGATACCTGCGAGGTCGCGCGGCGTCACAATCGCCGTACGAGGCGCGGCGGCGAACGGTTTCAGCGCGACCGTGGCCAGCCCGTCCTGAAAGGTTTCGATGGCTTTGCACCTGTTCGTTCACCGGGCGGCCCGGCGCTTCGCGCGCCTCGGCGTGCCGGCGTTGCTGTCCGGCCTCGCGGCGCTGACGGCGTCCTGCGGCGGCGATGGCGGCTCCGCCACCAACCTGCCGCCCGTCACCGGCACCAGCGACACCGACCCGAACCGCTACTCGGTCGCGGCCGCGGGCTCGCTGTCCACGCCCAACGAGAACACCAGCGTCACGCACGGCACGGTGACGGTGGGCGGCACGCCCGTCACGTACACCGCCACCGCCGGGCACCTCACGGCCAAGGATTCGACCGGCGCGGCCGAGGCGTCGTTCTTCTACGTCGCGTACACGAAGGACGCCACCGCCGGCACGGCGCCGCGCCCGGTCACGTTCTTCTTCAACGGCGGCCCCGGCTCGGCCAGCGCCTACCTGCACCTCGGTTCGTGGGCGCCGAAGCGGCTCGCCACCGGCGTGCCGGCGGAGACGCAGTCCGCGCCATTCCCCTACGTCGACAACGCCGAGAGCCTGATCGACACCAGCGACCTCGTCTTCGTCGACGCGATCGGCACGGGCCTGTCGGAGGCCATCGCGCCGCACAAGAACCAGGACTACTGGGGCGTGGACGCCGACGGCGCCGCGTTCCGCGACTTCGTCACGCGCTACCTCGCCGCGAACGCCCGCACGGCGTCGAAGCTGTTCATCTACGGCGAGTCCTACGGCACCGTGCGCGCGCCGGTGCTCGTGCGGCTGCTCGAGACCGCGGGCGTGCCGGTCGCGGGCGTGATCCTGCAGTCGTCGATCACCAACTACAACAGCAACTGCTCGATCACGCTGCCGTCCAAGCCCGACGTCACCTGCGCGGGCGCATTGCCGACCTACGCGGCCGTCGGCGCGTACTTCGACCTCGTCACGCCCGCGCCGGGCGACCTCACGGCCTTCCTCGCCGACACGCGCACGTATGCCGACAGCACCTACGCGCCGCAGACGATCACGTGGCTCAACGAAGGCGGCCCCGCCGCGCCGCCGCCAGGCGGCGACGTGAGCGGGCTCGTGGCGCGCACCGGGCTCGCGGCGAGCGTGTGGGACGGCCGCTTCGACATGGACTACGACACCTTCCGCCACAACCTGATCGCCAACACGGTGCTGGGCGTGTACGACGGCCGCATGGGCGCGACCGTCGGCTCGGCGCTGGCGAAGGACGACGATCCGTCCAACACCTTCATCGCGCAGCCCTTCGCCGACGCGATGAATCAGACGATCCTGCCGACGGTGCTCGGCTTCACGACGCCGTCGACCTACATCCTCACGAGCGACGCGATCGACACGTGGGACTTCTCGCACGGCGGCAACTCGCTGCCCGACGTCATCCCCGACCTCGCCGCGGCGATCAACCTCGATTCGTCGCTGAAGATCCTGTCGATCGGCGGCTACCACGACCTGATCACGCCGTTCCACCAGAGCGAGCTCGACCTCGCGCGACTGGCGGCCGGCGCGCCGGTGACGATCCACTTCTACCCGGGCGGCCACATGACCTACCTGACCGATGCGACACGGCCGCTGATGAAGGCCGACCTCGTGGCGTTCTACGCTTCGGCGACGGGAGCGAAGTGATGCGCGCGTCACGCCTGTCCCTTCTTCGCGCCCTTCTCCGCGCCGCGGCGGTCGTCGCCGCCACGGCTGGCGCGGCGCCCGCGTTCGCGCAGGGCGATGCCGCGGCGACGCCGTCGATCTCCGCCGCGCACCACCTCGACCCCGGCCTGCCGCCGCTCGCCCATGCGGGGACGGCGGCGCCGGCGTCCGCGCCGGCGATCTCGCCCGAACACCATCTCGACCCCGGCATGCCGCCGCTGGCCGTGCGCCAGGCGGCGCAGGCCCAACGCCGCGACGCGCAGGCCGCGGCCGCG
>JASLEM010000184.1 GCA_030151165.1 Burkholderiaceae bacterium | reverse complement strand
CTGCGGCTCGCGCGCGTGCTGCTCGAACAGCGTCGCGTTGAACGTGCCGTCGGCGTTACGGCAGCCGAAGTAGCCCGACGCCACTTCCCAGATCAGGTCGCCGCCTTGCGCGCGGTGGTGCACGCTGATCGAGCCCTCGCCGGTGTCGTGCGCGAAGTTGCCCATCTTCGCGCCGCCGTTCAACGCGCGGATCGCCGCGCCGCTCAGCGCGCCGAAGCTCATCGCGCTGATGTTGAAGATGCTCGCGTCGTAGGGCTGCGCGCAGTTCGGACCGATCGTGACGCGGAAGTCGTGCGACGCGATGCGCGTGGGCTGCAGCGAGTGGTTGATCCACTCGTAGCCTTCGGTCTGGACGTCGAGCTGCGTGCCGAGCGGACGCTTGTCGGGGTCGCCCTTCGAGCGCTGGTAGACGAGCGAGCGCTGCTGGCGCGAGAAGGGCGCGGCCTCGTTGTCGCCCTCGATGAAGTACTGCCGCATCTCGGGGCGGATGAACTCGAACAGGAAGCGCAGGTGGCCGATCACCGGATAGTTGCGCAGGATCGAGTGGCGTTTCTGGCGCACGTCCATGATCCCGGTGACCACACCGAACAGGCCCACCAGCGCCAGCACGCCGCCGGTGTCGAAGGCGACCTTGGTGAACGCGCCCACCAGCATCAGCACCGCACAGAGGATCCACGTGAGGTAGCGGACGGGGAAGAAGCGATCGAGCGACAGCAACCAGACTGGCATGGGATGTCTCGTGAGGAGTCTTGTCAGGGCACGCCTTCGGGCGGGACGCGCGGGGCACGTCCCGGCATCATCGGCGCACCGGAGGCCGGTCTTGATGACGGCCCGCGGCGCCGGCCCTCAATTCGTGAAGAACGCGCGCACCTCGGCCGCCGTCTCGTCCGGCAACTCTTCCGGAATGTAATGCCCCGACGCCAGCGCGTGGCCGGTGACTTCCCTTGCACATTGCGCGCGCCACAGCGCCAGCGGGTCGAACAGCCGGCCGACGACGCCGCGCGCGCCCCACAGCACGTGCATCGGACACTCGACCCGCACGCCCGCCTCGCGCGACGCGCGGTCGTGGTCGAGGTCGATGCCGGCCGACGCGCGGTAGTCCTCGCACATGGCGTGGATGACGTCGGGCTTCTGGAAGCAGCGCTCGTATTCGGCGAGCGCCTCGGGCTCGAACTGCGACAGGGCGCCGCCGTTACCGTGGCGGCCGCCCCAGCCGTCCAGCTTCGAGTGGAGATAGAACTTCCAGTCGGCCTCGATCATCCGCTCGGGCAGCGGCGCGGGCTGGATCAGGTGGAACCAGTGGTAGTACGAGCGAGCGAAATCGAAGGTCGTGGGCTCGTACATGTCCAGCGTCGGCGCGATGTCGAGCACCATCAGCCGCTCGACGGCGTCGGGGTGGTCGAGCGCGAGCCGATGCGCGACGCGCCCGCCGCGGTCGTGCCCGACCACGCCGAAGCGCGCGTGGCCCAGCTGGCCCATCAGCGCGACCATGTCGGCGGCCATCGCGCGCTTCGAGTGGTTGGCGTGATCGGGCGAATCGACGGGCTTGGTCGAGTCGCCGTAGCCGCGCAGGTCAGGCAGCACGAGCGTGAAGTGCTGCAACAACCGCTGCGCGACGCGATGCCAGATCGCGTGCGTCTGCGGAAAGCCGTGCAGCATCAGCAGCGGCGGGCCGGAGCCGCCGTGGCAGGCGAAGATCTCGATGACCTCGGCGTCCGGCGTGGTGCCGACGCGGTGGTAGCGCGACGTGAAATCGGTGAAGCCTGGAAGCTTGCTCATCGGGGCGTCTCCCGAAAAGATCGAACCCCCGACCTTACTCCGCTCCGGTTTCGGCCGAATGCCACGCGCCCCACACGAGGGTGACGCCGACGCCGGCGTCCTGCTTCCTGCGCACGAGCGGGCTGTCGTCGTTGGCCGCGCCGTCCAGCGACTCGACCTGCGCGAACCACTGCATCCGCAGCGTGCTCGTGAGGCGATGGCGCAGGCTGATGCCCAGGCGCGTGGCGACGAGGCCGGCCTTGGCGTCGTACTGCGGGCGATCGGCCGTGGCGTACTGCTCGTCCACGCCGTAAAACAGGTGGTTGAGGCGCTTGTCGCCGAACAGCGCGCTGGCCGTCAGCACGACGGACGTCGAGCGCCCTTCCCACGCGGTGTGCGACAGCCGCGGCTCGAAGCTCCAGCCTTCGTGGCGCACGCCGTGGCTCGCCTCGAAGACCGCGCGCACCGGGAGCTCCAGCTGCGTCTTGCGCGGCTCGCGGTTCGCGTCGACGAGGTCGCCGAGGTTGATCTTCAGCGCGGGGCCGATCTCGGCGAGCAGGCCGATCGACGGCATGCCCTCGCGCACCTTCACCTGGTTGGCCGACGAGCCGAACGCGCCCGAGCCGCTGACGTCCCACTCGAAGCGCGGCGTGTGCAGCGCGCGCAGGCCGATGCCGCCGCCGTCGAGCCGCAGCACCGAGCCGCGGTAGATCGCGTACGGCAGCACGCGGGCGTGCGCGATCTCCTTGTCGGAGCCCGGGTACGCCGGCTGGTAGGCGCCGATGCCGGCCAAGCCGACCTCCCAGAGCGGCAGCGGCTCGTGCAGCGTCGAGGCGTCGCTGGGTTCGACCGGGATCTCGTCCTGCGCCCGCGCGTCACGCGCGCCCGCGAGGGCGAACAGCGCGGCGGCGAGCAGCAGGCGGGGGAACGTCCGGGGGGCGGGTGTCGTCAAGGGCAGGCGCTCCTGTGGGCGTGGGCGTTGGCGCCGGCGGCGGGCGAATGGTCGACCGCGGGCGGGGCAAAAGAACGGGCCACTATACTGAGAGCCACAGCGCCGATTTGTTTCCGGCTTGCGGGCGCTCTATAAATCTCGCTAAAGAGGGATGCCTTCGTTGGTGTCCGCAGCGTTTCGCGTTGCCGGTTTCCCGTCATTTCAGATGATGTCAACGAAGGGTGCCGAGATGGGTTCCGTCGGCCACATTGAGCCGCAGGCGATGCACTTCGCCGAGCCGTTGCCGCTCGCGAGCGGCGCGCGATTGAACGACTACACGCTGGTCTACGAGACCTACGGCACGCTCAACGCGGCGCGCGACAACGCCGTGCTCGTGTGCCACGCGCTGAACGCGAGCCACCACGTGGCGGGCGTGTCGGCCAAGGGCGACACCGGCTGGTGGGACAACCTCGTCGGGCCCGGCAAGCCGGTCGACACCGACCGCTTCTTCGTGATCGGCATCAACAACCCCGGCTCGTGCTTCGGCTCGACCGGCCCCGCCGACCCCAACCCCGACCCCGCCGCCGGCGGCCGCGCGTACGGCGCCGACTTCCCCGTCGTGACGGTGGAGGACTGGGTCGACGCGCAGGCGCGGCTCGTCGAGCGGCTCGGCATCACGAAGCTCGCCGCGGTGCTGGGCGGCAGCCTCGGCGGCATGCAGGCGCTGGCGTGGACGCTGCGCTATCCGGAGCGCGTCTCGCACTGCGTGGCGGTCGCGACGGCGCCCAGCCTGTCGGCGCAGAACATCGCCTTCAACGAGGTCGCGCGCCGCGCCATCATCACCGACCCCGACTTCCACGGCGGCCACTACGCGCAGCACGGCGCGATCCCGAAGCGCGGCCTGCGCGTGGCGCGCATGATCGGCCACATCACGTACCTGTCGGACGACTCGATGGAGGCCAAGTTCGGCCGCGCGACGCGCAACGAAAGCGCCGTGCCCGGCGCGCCGCACTACCTCTACACGACGCAGGACATCGAGTTCCAGATCGAGAGCTACCTGCGCTACCAGGGCGACAAGTTCAGCGAGTACTTCGACGCCAACACCTACCTGCTGATCACCCGCGCGCTCGACTACTTCGACCCCGCGCACGCGCACGGCGGCGACCTGTCCGCGGCGTTCGCGAAGGCGCGCGCGTGCCGCTTCCTCGTCGTCAGCTTCACCACCGACTGGCGCTTCGCGCCGGCGCGCTCGCGCGAGATCGTCAAGGCGCTGGTCGACAACCGCGCCGAGGTTTCGTACGCCGAGATCGACGCGCCGCACGGCCACGACGCCTTCCTGCTCGAGGACCCGCGCTACCACGGCGTGATGCGCGCGTACTTCGAGCGCATCGCCGCGGAGATCGGCAGCGCGCCGTTGTCGATCGATGCCGTCAAGGTGGCGGCATGAGCGCCGGCACCGCAGCACACCTGCACGGAGGTTCCCGGTGAGCGAACGACGCGACCTCGACATCATCGCCGGCCTCGTCCCGCGCGGCTCGCGCGTGCTCGACCTCGGCTGCGGCACCGGCGAAGTGCTGGCGCACCTGCAGCAGCACCACGGCTGCACCGGCTACGGCATCGAGATCGCCGACGCCGGCGTGCTCGCGAGCACGCAGCGCGGCGTCAACGTGATCCAGCTGAACCTCGAGGAAGGGCTCGCGCTGTTCGACGACCAGAGCTTCGACGTCGTCCTGCAGCTCGACACCCTCCAGCACCTGCGCAACACCGAGAAGATGCTGCGCGAGACGGCGCGCGTCGGCCGCATCGGCATCGTCAGCTTCCCGAACTTCGCGCACTGGCCGAACCGGCTGCACGTCGCGACGGGCCGCATGCCCGTGACGCGCACGCTGCCCTACGAGTGGTACGACACGCCCAACATCCGCGTGACGACGCACGCGGACTTCGAGGTGCTGGCGCGCAAGAACGGGCTCGAGATCCTCGAGTCCTTCGGCCTGCAGCACGGCCGCGTGGTGCGCACGATGCCCAACCTGCGCGCGAGCGTCGCGGTCTTCAAGTTCCAGAAGGCCTGACCGTCGCTCAGGTCGGCGTCGTCGGCGACGCCGGGGCGATCGGCGGCGCCGGCGACTTGCCGGGTTGCGCGTAGAGGAACGCCAGCACGATCCAGCCGGCGACCGGGATGCACGCGAGCAGTTGCCACCAGCCGCTGCGGTGGGTGTCGTGCAGCCGGCGCGCGCCGACGGCGATCCACGGCACGAGCATCGCGAGGACGAAGACGGCGGTGAGCGTCGGGACGGCGACGTCCATCAGCGCGGAGATGCCGATCACGAACAGGTAGAAGAGCCACAGCTCCGGACGCGTGGCCACGCCCTCGAAGTCGGCGTATTTCTTCGTGACGCAGACTTCGACCGCCTCCTGGATCTGCATGTCGTCTCTCCCTGGTTGATCGCTCGGCAGGTGCGTGACAGCGCACCGCTGCGGATCATAGAGCCTGCGCCGGGGCGCGCCAGCCCCTCGGGCCCTCACGCCGGGTCGCCGCCGCCGCCTTCGCCGTCGCCGGGTTCGGGGCCGGGCAGCGCGTCGGGCGAGCCGGCCGGCGGCGTGCCGCGTCGACGGCGGCCGCGCTCGCGCACGGGCACCCCGGGTCGGCGCGTGCGGCCGCACGGGTTGCCGGCGCAATCGCAGTCGTCGATGCCGTCGCACGGCCCGCACGCCAGGGCGTCGCAGCCGAGCGACTCGCAGCTCAGCGCGTCGCACGACGAGGCGTCGACGCACGAGCCGTCGCAGGGCACATCGCAATCGACGAAGCCGGCCTGCGCCCGCCGCGCCACCGAGCGCCGGGCGCCATGGCGTTCGTGCTTCAGGCGGCACTGGTCGAGCCGCAGCCCGAGCACGCCCAGGCCGCGGAAGACGCCGTAGCGCGCGACGGCGCGGTAGCCCAGCGTCGAGCAACTCGCGCACCCGGTGTGCACGCGGTAGGCGCAGCCGTAGCCCTTGCGCGGCGACACGAAGCGCTTGTAGAACCGGATCGCGCCGAGCAGCAGCGCGCGCGGCAACCGGCCGAGGGGCGCGGCTGCGCTCACGGGATCGCCTCGACGAGGTGTGCCCGGTTCGCCGGCGCGTCGAACGGGTCGGGCCAGAACTCGACGATCCGCGCGACGCGGCCGTCGACGACCGTGAAGAACGAGATCGCCCGCGCCACGAGCACGCCGTCGGTGACGCCGACGTCCGACACCACGTCCGCGCCCTGGCCGAACAAGCGGTGGACGGTGAAGACCCAGCGGCCGTGCGCCGGGTACTCGGCGTTCATGCGGGCGAAGTTCGCGCGGCCGCGGAGGCGTTCGTTCGACTGCGGCCAGTCGAGCGTGAAGTCGTCCGCCAGCACCGCGCCGACCGCGGCGAAGTCGTTGCTGGCCATCAGCGACCAGAAGCGGCGGACGGTGTCGAGCTCGGCGCTCATCGCGAACGGCGGCGGACGGCGGCCGCCACGAGATTGCTGGCGAGGACCCAGGCCAGCAGGTAGCCCGCGAAGTACAGCAGCACGATGTGCAGCGTCGACGTCCGCAGGATGCTCGCGGACGCGGGCAGCCGGTCCAGCAGCAGCACGGGCCAATACAGCACGACGTATCCGGCACCGCGTTGCGCGGCGTCCGCGTAGTGCCCGATCATCGCGCCGGCGACGAACAGCGTCGCGACCGCGAGCGCGGCGCAGGCGAGGACGCTGAAACGGTGCGGGGCATGCATGGGGCCCATTCTCGACCAGCGCGGCACGCACGGCCATCCCGCATCGCGAGCGGCGCCGCCCGGCACGGAAACCGCTTCGGCAAAAGGAAAGGGCCGCGAAGCGGCCCCGTCGTCGGCGCGGCACGGGGCGAGCCCCGCGCCGTCACGTCATCCGGCCAAGCGGCCGGACGCGGTGATTACTGGCCGCCCTTCTTGTCCGGCGTCGTTTCCGGGTTCGTGGCGCTGGCGCCCTTCGGCAGCTTGTGCAGCTCGTGGCGGACGCCGCTGGCGGCGCGGTGCGCGGCGTGCGCGGTGCCGGTGGCGGCTTCCGAGGCGACGTGCTCGGTGCCCGTGGCGACTTCGGACGCGCCGTGGGCGATGGCGTGGCCGGCGCGCTTGGCGCCGTGCTTGACGGCGCTGGCGGCGCTCGCCGGGGCCGAGGCGCCGTCGGTGCTGTCGGCGGCGGCGGCCACGGAAACGGCACCCATCAGGGCGCAGGCGATCATCAGGGCGGTGAGCTTGGTGTTCATGGTGTTCTCCATCCGGTTGTTGGGACCAATGCGAATGTTGCTCTACAGCGCCGCGCCCCGCAATTCCGGAGCCCGAGGAAGCTTGCTCGTGTCGGCATCCGCGCAACAGACGAGCGGGCGCCGTGCCCTTCCGCCGCGCAATTCCTGGCGGATCGCGAGCTTCAGGCGGCACCTGTCCTCGTCCATCGCGCCCCGCCGTCAGCGATCGAGCAGCACGCCCAGCAGGGTCTCGCGGTGCGCGAGGAAGTCGCGGGTGATGCGGAAGTGCTCGGTGTCCTCGTAGGCCACCGGCAGGATGCCGCCGCGGCCGCACTGCAGGATCGCGGCGTCCGGGTAGGCCATCAGGATCGGCGAGTGCGTCGCGATGATGAACTGCGAGCCCTGCAGCACGAGGTCGTGCAGGCGGGACAGCGTGTCGAGCTGGCGCGACGGCGACAGCGCCGCCTCCGGCTCGTCGAGGATGTACAGCCCCTGCCCGCGGAAGCGTTCGGTCATCAGCGTGAGGAAGGACTCGCCGTGCGACTGCTCGTGCAGGGAGCGGCCGCCGAACGAGTCGATGATCGGCGGGCCGGCGGCCGGCTCCGCGTCCAGCCGCTCGATCTCGGTCGCGACGTTGAAATAGCTTTCGGCGCGCAGGAAGAAGCCGTCCTTCGGCCGTTTGTAGCCGCGCGCGATGCGCAGGTACTCGTGCAGCTCCGAATGCGACGCCCGCGTGCCGAAGTTGAAATTCCTCGAGCCGCCCTCCGCGTTGAACCCGAGCGCCACCGCGATCGCCTCGAGCAGCGTCGACTTGCCCGACCCGTTCTCGCCGACGACGAACGTGACCTTCGGGTGCAGCTCGAGGCTCTCGAGGCGGCGGATCGCCGGCAGCGAGAACGGGTAGCGGTAGAACGTGTCGACCTTGTCGCGCAGCAGCGTGACGCGGCTCACGAATTGCGTCGGGATCGCGCTCACGGCCGGCGCGTCAGGGCTTCGCGATCGGCGCCAGCGGGTCGAAGGACGGCGACCGCTTGGTCTTCCAGGCCTCGATCGCGACGGCCATCTCGTCGACGTCGAACACCGCGCTCTGCAGCAGCGTCATCTGCTGCAGCGAGTCGGCGGTCGCGTGGTCGCGGGCGTGGTTCAGCGCGATCTTGCTGGCCGCGATCGCGACCGGCGACTTGGCCGCGATCGCCGCAGCCAGCTTGCGCGCGTGGGCGAGCAAGGCGTCGGCATCGGGCAGCACCGCGTTGACGAAGCCCGTGGCCAGCGCCCGCTCGGCGGCGAGGCGGTCGCCCGTGTACGCGAGCTCGCGCGCGAGGCCCTGCGGCAGCAGGCGCTGCAGGCGTTGCAGCACGCCGAGGTCGGCGGCCATGCCGATGTGGATCTCCTGCACGGTGAAGAACGCCTCGGCCGTGCACACGCGCAGGTCGCACGCCGCCGCGAGGTCGAGCGCCCCGCCGACGCACGCCCCCTGCACGGCGCAGACGATCGGGAAGCGCGCGGCATCGAGCACGTCGAAGCAGGCCATCAACCGGCGCAGCGACGCCTGGAAGGACAGGCGCCGGCGCGCGGTGGAGGTGTCGAGCATCGCGTCGTCGCCGCCGAAGACGTCGAGCGCCATGCCGGCCGAGAAGTGCTTGCCCTCGGCGCGCACGATGAGCACGCGCGTGGCGCCGGCGTCGTCGAGTGCCTGCACGGCGTCGCGCAGCGCCGGGAAGAAGGCCGGCGCCATGGTGTTCATGCGCTCGGGGCGGTTCAGCACGAGCTCGCTGATGCCGGTCGAGGCGTCCTCGTCGAGGCGGAAGAAATCGTTGGAGGCAGTCATGGCGCGATGATGGCATGGGCGCGCGGGCCCGTCGCAGGCCTCAATGCCCGATGAACGCCTCCGGCGCATCCCACGCCACGCCGTCCAGCAGCTTCAGCATCGCGTCCTCGGCGACCGCGGCCTGCGCGAGCGGCGCGGTGCTGCGCACCTTGAACACGCCCTGCGCGCGGAACACGACCAGCAGCTGCGAGGCGAGCGGCTGGAGGCGGCCCGCGAAGACGTCGTCGTACTCGAAGTTGGTGACATGCGCCTCGTACGGCGCGCCATTGCGCATCAGCTGGATCGTCTTGCTCGAGACGGTGCGCGTCGCGCGGTGCCGCTGCAGCACCTCCTGCTCCTCGCTGCGCAGCTGCGCGGCGGTGTCGTTCATGCGCGGATAGAAGTACAACGTGACGGCGCTGTTCACGACGGCGTCGTTGCGGTCGTAGCCGATCGAATAGTCGACCATCCCTGGCGCGTACGCCATCGCCTGCTGGCGCACGTAGCCGGCGACCTCGGGCGGGAAGCGGTCGTAGCGGCCGAAGTCGGCGACCACCTCCGGGTACGTCGTTGCCGCATGCGCGCCGCCCTGGCGCGCCGGGCCGGTGGCGAAGCAGCCGGCCAGCGCCACGCCGGCGGCGCACAGCAGCGCGGCGGCGCGCCAGCGCGCGAGGGCCACGGGAACCAGGTCACGCATCGACATCCGCATCACGGCAGCTCTTTCACGAAAAGGCGATTCTCGTGCGACTCGCCTTCGAACAGATGGTTCGTCGACCCGGCGACGGCATAGCCCTGGCGCGGATAGAACGCGAGCGCCCGCGCGTTGCCGACCCACGCGGTCAGCCATGCCGTGCGCGCGCCACGCGCCGCGGCGCACGCCTCGGCCGCCTGCAGCAGCCGCCGGCCGACGCCCGCGCCCGTGAACGGCTCCTGCACGTAGAGGCGGCGCAGCTCGCTGCCGCGCAGGCCGGGCAGCAACGCAGGTGCGGCCCCGTGCCCGAGCTCCGCGAAGCCGACGAGGTGCCCGTCGCGCTCGGCCACGACGACGTCGGTCGCCGTGTCCGCCAGCACGGCCTCGAAGGCCTCGGTCGATCCCTGCGTGCGCACCTCGCGCGCGAGCGCGGGGCGGATGCCGCCGGTGGCGTAGGTGTCGAGGAACACCTGCGTCGCGAGCACGCCCAGGCACAGGGCGTCGTCGAGGCGCGCGGGGCGCAGCGTGATGGCGTCGGGGCGGGGGTCGGTCATCGGCGTCGGGGGAGTCGAAGGCGCAGTGGAACATATCGCGCGCTGGTGTCCGACCCGATGGGCACGCGCCGGGCCGCCGACTAGACTGCCGCGCATGAATCCAGTCATCACCGACGACGGCCTCACCCTCTTCCTGCGCGCCTGGCCGGCGAGCGAGCACGTCGGGGCGCGGCGCGGCGTCGCGGTGCTGGTGCACGGGCTGGGCGAGCACATCGCGCGCTACGACCACGTCGCGCGCCGCCTGAACGCGTCGGGCTTCGACGTCGTCGGCTACGACCACCGCGGCCACGGCTGCTCGCCCGGCCAGCGCGGCGGCGCGCCCGCGGAATTGAGCCTGTGCGCCGACCTCGGCGCCGTCGTCCGCGCGGCCCGTGCCGAGTATCCGGGCCCGCTGGTGCTGGTCGGCCACAGCCTCGGCGGGCTGATCGCCGGCCGCTTCGTCGCCGAGGGCCTGGCGCCGCAGCCGGCCGCGTGGTGGCAGCCGGTCGACGCGCTGGTGATGTCGTCGCCCGCGCTCGACCCCGGCACGAACGCGATCCAGAAGATGCTGCTGGCGGTCGTCGCGCCCGCGCTGCCGAACCTCGCGGTCGGCAACGGGTTGAAGGTGGACTGGGTCTCGCGCAGCCCGAAGGTCGTGCACGACTACGACGCCGACCCGCTGGTGCACGACCGCATCACCGGCCGCGTCGGCCTGTTCGTCGCGCGCCAGGGCCCGGCGGTGATCGCCGCGGCGCCGCGCTGGACGACGCCTACCCTGCTGATGTGGGCCGGCGCCGATCGCTGCGTCGCGCCGCGCGGCAGCGCCGCGTTCGCGGCCGCCGCGCCGAAGGGGGTGCTGACCCAGCGCGAATGGCCGGGGCTGTTCCACGAGATCTTCAACGAGCCGGAGCAGGACGACGTGCTGCGCGCGCTCGACGACTGGCTCGCCGTGCACGTGCCGGAACGCGCGCCGGCCTGACGCAGGCGCCGCGCCGGGCGCCACCCGCGCCGAAGGCCCTGTTTCCCCGCGTTCGGCGCGGGACAAGCCGCGCGCGATAGGCGCAAAATGGCGGTCTACCCAGAACCCCGCCGCCCGACGCGCCCCGCCCGAGCCCGCCATCCGCGAGCTTTGAGGCGCCGCGCGTCGCGACGGCCTCACGGAGCCTGCCATGAACGCCCCTGAACGCCTGCCCGTCCCCGCCGAACCCGACAGCGCGGCGCTCGGCGCCTTCGCCGAGACCGCGTGGAACGAGCGCATCCTGCCGAAGCTGCGCGACTACGTCGAGATCCCGTCGAAGAGCCCGATGTTCGACCCCGACTGGGAGAAGAACGGGCTGCTGGACAAGGTCGTGCGCGACGCCGCCCAGTGGGTCGAGAGCCGCAAGGTCGCCGGGCTGAAGCTCGAGGTGCTGCGCCAGGAAGGCCGCACGCCGGTGATTTTCTTCGAGGTCGAGTCGACCCGCCCCGCCGCGTTCGGCACGCCGCCGACCATCGTGATGTACGGCCACCTCGACAAGCAGCCCGAGTTCAGCGGCTGGCGCAACGACCTCGGCCCGTGGACGCCCAAGGTCGAGAACGACCGGCTCTACGGCCGCGGCGGCGCCGACGACGGCTACGCGGTCTACGCCGCCATCAGCGCGATCGAGGCGCTCAAGGCGCAGGGCGTCGCGCACCCGCGCATCGTCGGCCTGATCGAGAGCTGCGAGGAATCCGGCTCGTTCGACCTGCCCGTCTACCTCGACCTGCTGAAGGAGCGCCTCGGCGACGTCTCGCTGGTCGTCTGCCTCGACTCCGGCGCCGGCAACTACGACCAGCTGTGGCTCACGACCAGCCTGCGCGGCGCGGTCACCGGCACGTTGAAGGTCGAGATCCTGACCGAAGGCATCCACTCCGGCGACTCCAGCGGCCTCGTGCCGTCGAGCTTCCGCATCCTGCGCCACGTGCTCGACCGCCTCGAGGACTCGGCGACCGGCCGCCTGCTGCCGGAAAGCTTCCATTGCCAGATCCCGACCGACCGCGTCGAGCAGGTCAAGGCGGCGGCGGCGATCCTCGGCGACGAGGTGTGGAAGCGCATGCCCTGGGCCTGCGGCGCCGACGGCGGCCCGACGCTGCCCACCACCACCGACCCGACCGAGGCGTTGCTGAACCGCACGTGGCGGCCGACGCTGTCGGTCACCGGCGCCGACGGCTTCCCCGAGCTGCGCAACGCCGGCAACGTGCTGCGCCCGTACACCGCGTTCAAGCTGAGCCTGCGCCTGCCGCCGCTGGTCGACGCGAACGTCGCCGCCGAGCAGCTGAAGACGCTGCTGGAGGACAACGCGCCGTACAACGCCAAGGTCACGTTCCAGGCCGACGGCCGCATGAACAAC
>JASLEM010000099.1 GCA_030151165.1 Burkholderiaceae bacterium | reverse complement strand
CCTGAACCTGCGCGACAAGGTCAAGATCGGCTGCGCCGGCAAGGTCGTCAGCGCGTTCGACATCGCGCGCATGATGGCGCTCGGCGCGAACTGGTGCAACGCGGCGCGCGGCTTCATGTTCGCGCTCGGCTGCATCCAGTCCCAGAGCTGCCACACCGACCACTGCCCGACCGGCGTCGCGACGCAGGATCCGCAACGCGCGAAGGCGCTCGTCGTGCCGTCGAAGATCGAGCGCGTCTACAACTTCCACCGCAACACGCTCGAGGCGCTGCGCGAGCTGACGCAGGCCGCGGGGCTGCGCCATCCGAACGAGATCACGGCGAACCACGTCGTGCGTCGCGTCGCGGGCGACAAGGTCAAGCTGCTCGCCAACCACCTCGAGTTCATCCAGCCGGGCGCGCTGCTCGCGGCGATCCGCGGCGAGGCCGATTGGCCGCACAACGTCTACCGCATGTACTGGCCGCTCGCCCGCGCCAACACCTTCTCGGCGCAGGCCTGCGACGCCGAACCCGGCGGCCTGCGCGTGCCGCTCACGGCGACGGGGAAGGTGGAGACGGTCGACTTCGCGCTGTGACGCGGTCGCTTCGCCCATGAAAAAAGCGGCATGCGGGCCGCTTCGGTCGTTGCGTGCCGCGCCTCAAGCCGCCGGCGGCGCCGTGTCGATGAAGCTCTGGCGCGTCGCGAGCTTGTCGGCGAGGCGGGCGACGTTCGGGTATTCGGTGCGCCAGGCGATGTCGGGGAAGCGGAAGTCGAGGTACATCAGCGCGCAGCCGATCGCGATGTCGGCGAGCGAGAAGTGCGTGCCGACGCAGAACGGCTTGTCGCCCAGGCCCTGGCTGATCGACTTCAGCGTCGCGGCGATGCGCACCATCTGGCGGTCGATCCAGGCGTCGCAGCGCTGTGCGTCCGTGCGGCCGTTCCACGTGCGCTCGAGGCGCGCGCTGACGCCGGCGTCGAGCAGGCCGTCGGCCAGCGCCTCCCACGTGCGCACCTCGACGCGCTCGCGGCCCGACTGCGGGATCAGCTTGCCGACCGGGGAGAGCGTGTCGACGTACTCGACGATCACGCGCGAATCGAACACGGCCTCGGCGCCTTCCATGACCAGCACCGGCACCTTGCCGAGCGGATTGGAGGCCAGGATGGCATCGCTGCCCCACACGTCTTCGAGCACGAAGTTGTAGTCCAGCTTCTTCTCCGCCAGCACGACGCGCACTTTGCGAACGTAAGGGCTGGTGAGAGATCCGATGAGTTTCATGTGTGAGGAGAGACCTTGGGCTTGAACTTCATTCTATCGAAGCACCCCGGGAAAACGGGCCGCGCCGGGCGTGCCGTCCGAGGTTTTCGGACGGGGCGGCACAATGTCCGGATCGGCACCAACGCAGTGCAGCCCGGCCGCATGCCGCGCGCGGCCGCACGCAGCCGCATTTCGTGACAAGCGCTTGCGTCCGGCCCGGCGCCGGACATGCGCGGGAAACGATTCGTAAGCCCATGAACGAGGGACGCGCCCTGTCTCACGAGCGCAACACGACAGTGGCTGCTCGACGCGGGGAACGGTCGATCAGGGCGCCGAGAAATGCCGCTTCGCTTCCAGCCCGAGGCCGGTCGCGACGCTGGCGAAGCGGTCGCCGTGCACGGCCTGCGCCTGCGGGAACGCCGCGGCGAGCCGCTCGGCGAGCAGGCGCAGGCCGGTCGACCCGCCGGTGAAGTAGAGCGCGTCGATCTCGTTCACGTGCAATCCCGCGAGCAGGGCCGTCTCCTTGGCCGCGTGCACGATGCGCTCGAGGTCGTGGTTGATCGCGGCGACGGCCTCGGCCTCGGTGACGTCGACGACGAGGTCGCGCTCGATCTCGAACAGGTCGATCTCGTGCGTGCCGCCTTGCGAGACGGCGATCTTCGCGTCCTCGGCGAGCGCGGCCAGCGAGTGGCCGAGGCGGTGCTTCAGCGTCGTCATCAGGCGCGCATGGTGGCGCGGGTCGGCGTAGTCGTCGCGCATCGACGCGATCTCCATCAGCCGCTGCGGACGGTAGACGCTGTTGATCAGGTGCCAGGTGGCGAGGTCGAAGTAGACGCGGCTCGGCACCTCGAGCGGCGCGCGGCCGGGGCGCGACGGGCCGAACGCGCCGTAGCCGAGCGCGGGCAGGATGCGCGCGAGCTCGACGTGGCGGTCGAAGTCGGTGCCGGCGCTGTGGACGCCGTGGCTGGCGAGGATGTCGTCGCGGCGGTCGACGCGCGCGCGCCGCTGCGGGCCGACGCGCACGACCGAGAAGTCGGACGTGCCGCCGCCGATGTCGGCGACGATCACGGTCTGTTCGCGCGTCACCTGCTCCTCGTAGTGGAACGCGGCGGCGATCGGCTCGTACTGGAAGCGGATGTCCGTGAAGCCGACGGCGCGCGCCGCGGCCTCGAGCGAGGCCTGGGCGGCGGCGTCGCGGGTGGCGTCGTCGTCGACGAAGAAGACCGGGCGGCCGAGCACGACGCGGTCGATCTCGCGGCCGGCGTGCGCCTGCGCGGCGCGCTTCAGGTGCAGCAGGTAGCTCGAGATGACGTCGCCGAACGCGACCGAGCGGCCGGCGCCGATGTCGGTGTGCTGCTCCATCAGCGCCGAGCCGAGCACGCTCTTCATCGAGCGCATCAGGCGGCCGTCAGTGCCGTCGACGTAGGCGGCCACGGCCGCGCGGCCGTAGAGCTTGGGCAGGCTGTGCAGGTCCTTGCCTTCGGCCAGGTAGAACACCGCGGTGGGCATCGTGCGGCCGCGCTCGCCGTGCTGCGGCTCGAGCGGCACGAGCTCCATCCCGGCCCCGCCCGCGGACGGTACGGCGACGGCCGAGTTGGACGTGCCGAAATCGATCGCGCAGTAACTGCCGGCGCTGGCGGGGGAGGAAACGGTGTCCGGCATGGGGTCGACGAGGCCAATGAAACGCGAAAGGGCGTGGATTGTGGGCGGCGGCTTCGCGCGCGTCAATGCGCGCACGGCCGCGCAGGCCTCCATCGCCCCGATGGCCGAGCCGGGGCTGCGCCGCCCGGGGTGCTATCCGGAATTGCCCTGAGCCCTTAAAATCAGTGGATTTTGCGCGGCAGGCACGCCGCAGCCCCAGAACGACACCAAAGCGGCGCCGCCCGAGCGCCGTTCACGCGAGCCACCATGCCCTACTCCGCCCTCACCGCCCTGTCGCCGCTCGACGGCCGCTACGCCCCCAAGCTCGCCGCGCTGCGCCCGCTGCTGTCCGAATACGGCCTGATGCACCGCCGCGTGCAGGTCGAGGTCGAGTGGTTCATCGCGCTGTCGGACGCCGGCTTCGCCGAGTTCCCCGCGCTGCCCGAGTCGGCCAAGGGCCTGCTGCGCTCGCTGGTCGTGCGCTTCT
>JASLEM010000040.1 GCA_030151165.1 Burkholderiaceae bacterium | reverse complement strand
AGCCCGTCGCAGGTGAAGAACATCGTCGAGAAGTTCGTCGAGGCCGGCAACGACCAGCTGATCCTGTGCGACCGCGGCACCTGCCTCGGCTACGACAACCTCGTCGTCGACATGCTCGGCTTCAGCGTGATGAAGAAGGTCACGAACGACCTGCCGGTGATCTTCGACGTGACGCACTCGCTGCAGCAGCGCGAGTCCGGCGCGGCGGCGTCGGGCGGCCGGCGCGAGCAGGTCGCCGAGCTCGCCCGCGCCGGCATGGCCGTCGGGCTGGCGGGGCTGTTCCTCGAGGCCCATCCCGACCCGGCGCAGGCCAAGTGCGACGGCCCGAGCGCGCTGCCGCTCGACCAGCTCGAGCCCTTCCTCGCGCAGGTCAAGGCGATCGACGACCTCGTGAAGTCGTTCGCGCCGCTGAAGCTGTCCTGAGCGCGTGGCCCCGCGTGACGCCCACGCGCACGCGCGCCTGATCGCGCTCGCGCGCACCACGCCCTGGTTCCTGCACGCGCTCGAGTCCGTGCGCTCGCTCGGGCTGGAGGACTGGTGCATCGGCGCGGGCGCCGTGCGCAACCTGGTGTGGGATGCGCTGCACGAACGGACGGCGCCGTCGCGCCTCGCGGATGTCGACGTCGCCTGGTTCGACGCGAGCGACCTCTCGCCCGAGCGCGACGCCGCGCTGCTCGCCCGCCTGCGCGCGATCGACCCGCAGACGCCGTGGGAGGTCACGAACCAGGCCGGCGTGCATCGGTGGTTCGAGCGCTGCTTCGGCCACGCGGTCGCGCCGCTCGCGTCGCTGGAAGACGCCGTCGCGAGCTGGCCCGAGTTCGCGACCGCGGTCGGGCTGTCGATGGACGCCGACGGCGCGCTGCGCGTCATCGCGCCGCACGGCCTGGACGACCTCTTCGCGATGGTCGTGCGGCGCAACCCGGCGCGCGTGAGCGTCGAGACGTACCGGCAGCGCGTCGCGCAGAAACAGTACACGCGACGCTGGCCGAAGGTGCGCGTCGTCGCCGGCTGACGGCATACTGCGGCCATGGAACCGACGCCGCACCTCATCCACGACCTCGCCGCGCTCGAGGCCCTGTTCGGGCCCGTCGGCGACGCCTCGCGGCGCAAGCAGACGAGCACGATCCCGCCGGTCTATCGCGCGATGATCGAGGCGTCGCCATTCGCGGTGCTGTCGACGGTCGGGCCGGACGGCCTCGACGCGTCCCCGCGCGGCGACGCGCCGGGCTTCGTCGTCGTGCGCGACGAACGCACGCTGCTGCTGCCCGAGCGGCGCGGCAACAACCGCATCGACAGCCTGCGCAACATCGTCGGCGACCCGCGCGTCGGGCTGTTGTTCCTGATCCCCGGCGTCGGCGAGACGTTGCGCGTCAACGGCCGCGCGCGCATCTCCGTCGAGCCCGGGTTGCTCGAGCGGCTGTCGGTGCAGGGCCAGCCGCCGAAGTGCGTGCTGGAGATCGCCGTCGACGAGGTGTTCTTCCAGTGCGCCCGCGCGATCGTGCGCTCGAACCTGTGGGCGCCGCTCGCGGCCGACGCGGTGCGGCCGGTGCCGTCGCCGGGCGCGATGCTCGCGGCGCTGACGGACGAGGAAGTCGGCGGCAAGGCCTACGACGACGGGCTCGAGGAGCGGCAGCGCGCGTCGCTGTACTGAATCGTCAGGCCGCCTTGGCCTCGGCTTCGGATTTCGCCAGGCTCTCGCGGTCGCGCAGCTGCGGGAACCACTTCATCCACAGCCCGACGACGAGCAGCGTGCCGACGCCGCCCAGCAGCACCGAGCCGACCGGCCCGAGCAGCGCGGCGGTGGCGCCGGACTCGAACTCGCCGAGCTGGTTGCTCGCGCCGATGAAGATCGAGTTGACGGCACTGACGCGGCCGCGCATCTCATCCGGCGTGTCGAGCTGCACCAGCGTCTGGCGCACGACGACGCTGACCATGTCGGCCGCGCCGTTGATGAACAGCATCGCCATCGACAGCCAGAACGCCGTCGACACCGCGAACACGAGCGTCGTGATGCCGAAGGTCGCGACCGCGGCGAACAGCACCTTGCCGACGCCGCGCTGGATCGTCCAGCGCGCGAGCACCAGCGACATCGCGAACGCGCCCACCGCCGGCGCACCGCGCAGCAGGCCCAGGCCCTCGGGGCCGGTGTGCAGGATGTCGCGCGCATAGATCGGCAGCAGCGCGGTGGCGCCGCCCAGCAGCACGGCGAACAGGTCGAGCGAGATCGCGCCGAGCACCACGGGCCGCGCGCGGATGAAGCGCACGCCGGCGAGCAGCGTGTCCATCGTGACCGGCTCGCGCGGGCTCGGCTTGTGGTCGTAGCGCGCGCTCCACACGAGCGCGATGGCCGCCACGAGCAACGCGCCGCAGACGACGTAGACCATGCTCGCGCCGGCCGCGTACAGGAAGCCGCCGACGGCCGGGCCGCCGATGATCGCGGCCTGCATGCCCGAGGAACTGAACGCCAGCGCGCGCGCCAGCAGCGGCGCGGGCACCAGCAGCGGCGTCAGCGCCTGCTGCGCGGTCATCTGGAACGAGCGCGCCACGCCCAGCAGCAGCGACACGCCGAGGATCAGCGCCCGGTTGATCCAGTGCTCGTGCGTCGCCGACAGCAGCACCACCGCCGCGACCAGCTGCAGCAAGAGCGCCATCGCGACGACATGGCGGCGGTCGTGCCGGTCGGTCACGTGGCCGGCGACCAGCGCCAGCGCGAGCGCCGGGAAGAACTGGAACAGGCCGACGAGCCCGAGGCTCCACGCGCTGCGCGTCAGGTCGTACATCTGCCACGCGACCGCCACCATCAGCATCTGGTTGGCCATCGTGCCGCACAGGCGGCCGGCCCAGAAACGGAGGAAGGACGGGTGGGCGCGCAGCGAGTCGGACACGGTCATAGGGTGGCGATGGTCGCACGGCGAGCCTGCCCGGCGCCGCCCGCGGGCCATTCAGCGTGGCGCCAGGAAAGGCGCGCGACGAAACGACGAACGACCGCGCGCGGGCAGGCCGCGGGCGGTCGTCGGAAGGTGCGCGCGGGGCCCGTCGCGCGGACGGACGGCGCAGGCATCCAGTGTTATTGCTGGACGGTCGTCGTCTCGCCCTTGACCGGCGCGGTGTGGGCGCGCGCGTAGCGGTGCAGCAGCGGGTGCGAGGCCGGGTGGTCGACCGAGGCGGCCTGGGCGATGGCTTCGTCGCGCGTGGTGCCGTTCAGCATCAGGTAGCGGGCGTACGAGCCGACTTGCGCGTCGCCTTGCGCGACGGCGATCGGCGCGGCCGGCGCTTCGGTGGTGGACGGACGGCCGGTCTGGGCGAAGGCGCCGAAGGCGGCGGTGGACAGGACGGCGGCGGCGATGAGGGCAGAGGTCTTCATGGTGGGTTCCTTGGTGCGGCGGGAGGGCCCTGTGCATGGATTCCAGGGTCGTTGGACGCAACTTTAGGGTTTTCACCTAGCTCGATCAATGAGCCCGCCGCGAATTGACTATTGACGAAACGCAAACAAAACCGGACTTGCAAAGCCGCCAGCCGCCCCAAAACCGCGGGCGCCGCGCGATTCAGGTCGACGACGTCGCGAGCACGAAGTCGAAGTCGAGCGTGTAGAACCGCACTGCGCCAGGCTGGCCGTCCGGCATCGTGCCGGGCGCGTGTTCGACCCATTCGGCGACCAGCGACGAGCGCACGCCGAAGACGGCGTCAGAGTCGAGGTAGCGGTCGCCGGCGCGGAACACGTGCGTGATGAGGCGCTCGAAGCCGGGCGCCGTGATCATGAAGTGCAGGTGCGCCGGCCGCCACGGATGGCGCCCGAGCGCGGCGAGCAGCCGGCCGACCGGGCCGTCGTGCGGGATCGGATAGGCCTCGGCGCGGATCGTGCGGAAGTGGAAGCGGCCGTCGGCGTCCGCGTGGAGCGTGCCGCGCGCCCGGTGCGCGGGCGCCGCCCCGGCGGCCTCGTACTGGACGTCGTACATCCCGTCCGCGTCGGCCTGCCAGACCTGCAGCTCGGCGTGCGGGACGCCGCGGCCGTCCGGCCCGACGATGCGTCCACGCACGAAGCACGGCTCGCCGACGGCGCCGTTGCTCACGTCGTCGCCGAGCGCGAACTGCGGCGAGCCCTCGACGTGGAACGGGCCGAACACGGTCGCCTCGGTGCAGCCCTCGGGCTTGCGGTGGTTGAGCGCGGTGACGAGCATCGACAGCCCCAGCACGTCCGACAGGAGGATGAACTCCTGGCGCTGCGCGGTCGTGATGTGGCCGGTCTCGGTCAGGAAGCGGATGCCCTCGAACCACTCGGCCTCGGTCAGCGCCGTCTCGCGCGCGAAGGCGTGCAGGTGCTGCACGAGGCTCGCCACCAGCGTCTTCAGGCGCTCGTCCGGCGCGCCGGCCTGCATGGCGAGCACGGCCTGGGTGATGTTGTGTTCGTCGAGGTTGCGCATGGCGGTCGGGCGGCTGCGGAAGGCGTGCGGGGCGACTATAGGAGCATTCGCGCGATCCGGCCCGCGCGGCCGCGCATGGCCTCGACGGGAGCGCGGGCGAGGTCCGCGAGCCTGCACGACGGGCGCGTCCGATCCAGGTGCATGTTCGGCGCCGGCGTCTAAGACATGCTCTGCAGCGCCGGGTCGGCCCACCCTTCGCGGCACGCGGGAAATCCCGTTGCCGCCGCCCCCCGCTCGGTGCGAGACTGGCCCGATGGACAGCCACCCCACTCCCCTCGACCCGCAGTCCCACACCTGGCTGGAACTCGGAGAAGTGCAGCGCCTGCTGCTGGACGCCTACCCCGGCATCGCGCTGGGCCTGGACCTGGAGGGCCGAATAAGCTGGATCAACCCGACCGCCGCCGAGCGGCTGGGCCACGCCGCCGACACGCTCGCCGGCCAGCCGCTCGCGGGCAGCCTGGTGTCGCTCGAGGAGCTGGAAGTGCGCGCGGCGCAGCTGTCGACCACGCTCGGCCGCCACGTCGCCGCCGACGCCAGCGTGTTCGGCGCGGGCCTGAGCCACGGCGGCGTGACGACGCCCCCCGAGCCGCACGAATGGGTGCTGCGCCACCAGGACGGCTCGCCGCACCCGACGCGCCTCGCGATGGGCACGGTGCGCGATCACCAGGGCCACGTCACCGGCCTGATCGCCGTCGAGCCGCTGGTGCGCCACGCCGAGGACGCGCCGCTGCGCCTCACCCACCACGACAGCCTCACCGGCCTGCCCACGCGCGCCGTGCTGCAGGATCGCGCCGAGATGGCGCTGCTGCGCGCCGCGCGGCAGAAGAACGTGCTCGCGCTGATGCTGATCGACCTCGGCGGCTTCGACGCGCTGTGCGAGCAGTACGGCCACAGCGTCGGCGACGACGTGCTGCGCGCCACCGCCGGCCGCCTGCACTTCGAGCTGCGCAAGACCGACACCGCCGTGCGGCTGGAGCGCGGGCAGTTCGCCGCGATGCTGGTCGACCTGCACACCGCCGAGGAGGCCACGCTGGTCGCGGGCAAGATCGCGAAGTCGCTCGCCGCGCCGATCAACGTGGGCGTCGCGCGGCTGGCCGTCGTGCCGCGCATCGGCGTCGTCTGGGCCCCGACGCACGGCAACCAGCTGCTGCCGCTGCTGCAGGCGGCCGAGGCCGCGCTGGGCGGCCTGTCGGGCGACGACGGCGGGGTGGTCAGCGCACCGGTGCCGGCCTGAGGGCGGGCGCCCGGACGACGGCGGGGGCGACGCCACGGGAATAGCGATTGCCGGTTAATCGAAGATCACGACTCTTCGAAAGACCGCCATGACCACGCCCACGCAAGACCTGTCGCCCCGCACCACCAGCGCCCGCAACCCCGACCGCCAGGCCGATGGCCGCGACGGTCGCGTCACCGGCGAGAACGACGACAACCTGCTCGAATCGATCGGCAAGGCCGTCGTCGCGCCGGTCGAAGGCGCCGATGAAGGCGCCGAGCCCGTCGACGGCGATCATGGCCGCGCGTTCGTCGACCTGACGAAGACGCTGCCGCAAGGCCAGAGCGAGACGCAGGATCCGACCGCGCCCAAGCCGAAGGGCAAGGCGCTCTGACGCGCCGCGGTCAGGCCGCCACCGGGCGATCGTTGCGCTTGACGATGTGCAGGCGGAAGTTCGCGCGCTGCACGAAGCCGAGCCGCTCGTAGAGCGCGATCGCGGTCGCGTTCTCGGCGAGCACGTGCAGGAACGGCACCTCGCCGCGCGCGACGATCGCCTGCGACACCGCCACCATCAGGTCGCGCGCCAGGCCCTTGCCGCGCCACGCGGGGTCGGTGCAGACGGCGCTGATCTCGCGATACCCCGCCAGGTGCATGCGCTCGCCCGCCATCGCGACGAGCGCGTCGCCGTCGAACACGCCGAGGAAGCGCCCGAGCTCGTCGGTGCGCGGCATCCACGGGCCAGGCTCGGTGCGCTGCACCAGCGACGCCATCCGATCCTTGTGCTGCGGGCCCAGCACCGTGAAGCGCCCCTCGTCGACCGGCGGCGACACCGCCGGCCCGATCATCTGCACGATGTTCTTGAGCCCGAGCAGCTCGAAGTGCTCGCCGATCTCGACGTCGCCCGGGAGGAACAGCGCATGGCCGTCGCCCGCGCGCACGAGGCGCGCGAGCGCGCGCAGGCCATCTGCGCCGGGCTCGCGCAACGCCGCGAAGAGCGCGTATGCGAGCTGGTAGCGGCGCGCGTCGCCGTCGCCCTCGGCGATGCCGGCCTGGCGCGTGGTGAGCGCGTTCCAGATGACGTTGTCGAGCGGGTGGGCGAGGCTGGCGTCGGCGACCGGGTGCGCCAGGCGGGACGGGTTCGGCGGGTTCAAGAGGACGGCTCCTGCAGGGACGGGTGCGAGCCCGACAGTGTGCCGCGAAAGAAATGCGCCCGTGTCGCGCGACGCGCTCGACGCCCTCGACACGCGGCGACTTGCCCCGCATCGCAGATCCGGTTCATCATGCGCGCGTCCTCGCCGCAGCCGCCCACCGCCATGACCTCGCTCGCCACCGCCTCGCTCGCCCTGCCCCACCACTGGCGGCTGGCCGACGGCGCGCCGGCGACGCTGCGCCGCATCGCGCCCGAGGACTTCGAGATCGAGACCGCGTTCGTCGACGGGCTGTCCGCCGACACCAGCTACAACCGCCTGTTCTCCACGCGCCACCCGGGCCCGCGCGAGATCGAGCGCTGGACGAACATCGACCTCGCGCGCGAGGAAGCCCTGGTCGTCACCAGCGAGCGAGACGGCGCGCCGTTCATGCTGGGCGTGGCGCGCTACGTCCGCGACGACGACGGGCCCGACGCCGAGTTCGCGATCGTCGTCGGCGACGCGTGGAAGCGCTGCGGGCTGGGCGTCGTGATGATCTGCGGGCTGGTGACGCTGGCGCGCGCGGCCGGCGTGCGCGAGCTGTACGGCGCGACGCTGTCGACGAACGACGCGATGCTCGCGCTCGGCCACCGCCTGGGCTTCGTGGCGACGCGCGTGATCGGCGACAGCACCGTCACGCGGCTCGGGCGGGTGCTGCGTCCGCGGGCCTGAGGCGCGCGCGGCGGGCGCGTCAACGCAGGTCGGCGCGGAGGTCTCGCACGCCGCGGCCCAGGCGTTGGCGCAGCAGCGTCCGCAGGGTCGCGCCGTCGGCATAGCCGACCTCGGCGGCGATCGCCTCGATGTCCAGCCCGCTGCCGTGCAGCAGCGACTGCGCGCGCTCGACGCGCAGGTCCTGGAAGTAGTCCAGCGGCGACTTGCCGAGCACCGCCTGGCAGCGGCGCTGCAGCGAGCGCGGGCTCGTCGCGAGCGCCGATGCGGCGTCCTGCAGCGAGAAGCCGTCCTTGAGACGCTCGCGCGACCAGCGCTCGAAGCGCAGCACGAGCGGATCGGCCTGCGCGAGGTGGTTGGGGATGATGTACGGCGCCTGCGAGCTGCGGATGTCGGCGAGCAGGTAGCGCGAGACGACGGTCGCGAGCTCCGGGCTGGCCTGGCGGATCAGCCACAGCGACAGGTCCAGATGCCCCATCGCCGCGCCGGCCGTGACGCCGATGTCCGTCGGCACCAGCATGCGCGATTCGTCGAGCAGCACGGCCGGGTAGCGCTGGCGGAACAGCGGCGCGAGCCACCACGTCGTCGTCGCCTCGCGATGATCGAGCAGCCCGGCCTCCGCGAGGAAGAAGGTGCCGATGCAGGACGCCGCGATCTTCGCGCCGCCGGCGTGCCACTTCAGCAGTTGCCTGCGGGCGTCCTGCATGTCGGGCCGCGCGAGCGCCGGCACCAGGCGCTCCGGCGTGCCGGTGTTCAGCGCCGGGACGATCACCCAGTCGGGCGTCGACTCCGGCGCCACCGGCTGCACGGGAAGCGCGAGCCCCTGGCCGGAGCGCACCTTGCGGCGCATGCCGACGAGCGACACGTCGAAATGCACCGCGCCGCCCATCATGCGCGCCGAGAAGTTGTTGGCGAGCGTGAACGCGTCGAGCGTGACGGTCAGGCCCGTGTCGAACACGCCCTCCATCGCGAGCACCGAAATCCGCATGGCGCAAATGACCTCAAAGATGTCGTTTGCGACTATACAGATTTTGCCGCCCGAAACCTACAGTGGCCTCGTTGCACCCCGCAATGAACAGGAGATTCCCATGAAGGTTTTCGCCATCGGCGCCATCACCACCCCGCCCACGCCCGAACAACAGGCGGCGGTCATGCCCAAGGAAGTGCCGCACACGCTGCAGCTCTATCTCGACGGAAAGATCGAGCAGTTCTGGTTTCGCCACGACCGGCTCGGCGTGATCTTCCTGATGGAGGCCGCCTCGGTGGAGGACGCCAAGGCGGCGGTCGGCACGCTGCCGCTGGTCGAGGGCGGTTTCATGACCTTCGACCTGATCCCGGCCGGGCCGTTGATGCCGCTCGGCCGGCTGATCCAGGGCCACTAGGCAGCGGCATCGCGGCCGGCCAGTTCGGCCGCGATGAAGTCGACGAACACGCGCGCCGCGATGCGCGTCGCGCGCCCCATCGGGAAGTAGGCGTTGACGGGCATGTCCGCCGTCTTCCAGTCGCGCAGCACGCGAACCAGCTCGCCGCTGCGCAGCTCCTGCTGGCAGGCCCACGACGTCGTCGACGTGATCCCCAACCCGCCCGCGGCCGCGGCGACGGCGCCGGAGGTGTCGTTGACCGCGACGTGCGGCCGCAGCTCCACCGTCGCCTGGCGGCCATCGCGCTCGAACTGCCACGCCACCGCGTTGGCCGACGCGGGCCCGCCGACGATGCGATGGCGCGCGAGGTCGGCCGGCGTGCCGGGCGTGCCTTCGCGCGCGAGGTAGGCCGGCGACGCGACGACCACGCGCTGCATCGTCGCGATGAGGCGCGCCGTGCCGCTCGCGTCCGGCAGCACGCCGACGCGGATGCCGACGTCGACGGCCTCGCGCACCATGTCCTGCCACCGGTCCTCGAGCATCACCTCCACGCGCAGCCCCGGGTGGCGCTGCGTGAACGCGGACAACCGCGGCAACACCACGCGCGTGCCCATCGTCGTCGGCATCGCGATGCGCAGCACGCCATGCAGCTCGCCGCTCTCGCGCACGCTGTTCTCGGCGTCGTCGAGCGCGGCGAGGATCGGCTCGATGCGCGCGAGGAACTCGGCGCCGGCCTCGGTCGGCGTCACCGCGCGCGTGGTGCGCGACAGCAGCCGCGCGCCGAGCCCGGCCTCGAGGTCCGCGACCATCCGCGACACCTGCGACTGCACCAGCCCCGCCTCGCGCGCCGCCGCCGAAAAGCTGCCGAGACGCGCCACGCGGGCGTAGAGACGCAGGGATTGGATGTCTTTCACGAGGAACCTCCGTCGCGGCGAATTGATGCCCTCTTCGCATGATCCGGGCGGCGGCGGCACCCGCTCCGCACGTCGCCTCACCGGGAAGAAGCGCATTCGCATCCTACTACCCATGCTGGATCCAGATAGGTCTTAGCAGTTTCCGACGGCTACCGGCCGGCCGCCCCGAAGCCTATCTTTCGTCCATCAGCAGCGAGTTCCGACCTTCGATCCCAGCCCGTCCGCTGACCTCCACTCCACCCACTGCATTGAAGGAAATCATCATGACCAGGACTGTTCTCATCACCGGCGCGACGGGCGACACGGGCCGCGCGGCCGTCAAGGCATCGATCGCGCTGGGGCTGCGCGTCCGCGCGCTGGTGCGCCGGCACGACGCCCGCTCCGAGGCGCTCGCGGCGCAGGGCGCGGAGGTCGTCGTCGGCGACCTGCTCGACATCAACACCGTCCGCCCCGCGATGGAAGGCGTCGACGCGGCCTACTTCGTCTGGCCCGTGGCGCCGGGCCTGCTGCACGCGACGGTGAACTTCGCGCAGGCCGCGAAGGAGGCCGGCGTGTCGACGGTCGTGAACCTGTCGCAGCGCTCGGCCGACCGCTTCTCGAAGAGCGATTCCGGCCGCGACACCTTCATCTCCGAGCAGGTATTCGACTGGTCGGGCCTGAAGGTCGTCCACCTGCGCCCGACCTACTTCCTCGAGTGGCTGCTGTACCCGTGGCAGCTGCCGTTCATCCGCCAGGGCGTGCTGCGCATGCCGGTCGGCAAGGGCCGCCACTCGCCCATCGCCGCCGCCGACCAGGGCCGCGCGATCGCGGCGATCCTGAAGAGCCCCGAGGCGCATGTCGGAAAGACGATCGCGCTGTCCGGCCCCGTGGAAATGGATCACGAGCAGATGGCCGCGGAGTTGTCCGATGCACTCGGAAGAAAGATCGTCTTGCAGGACCTGCCGATCGAGGAGTACGCCGACTCGATCGCCGCGATGGGCGTGCCGCCCTACGTCGTGCAGCACCTCAGCGGCGCGATGGCGGACTACCAGAAGGGCGCGATGTCCGGCGCGGACGACAACGTCGAACGCCTGACCGGCCGCCGCTCGATGACCGTCGGCGAGTTCGCCCGCGCGCACGCCGACGTGCTCAACGCGCGGTGATTCCCGGTGGCCGGGCGTGGAACGAGGAGATCGCCGCGGGCGCGCTGAGCGGGCTTCGCGCAGCGACGAGATCCGCCGGGCCGGTCCGTCGCGCGCATCGGCAGGCCGTCCGCGCGATCGCGCCGTCCGTCGAACGGCGGTTCCCCGGGCGCGCGCCGATGCCTAGAGTTCTCTCCGTCGCGCCCTCGATGGCGCGGCGTCTTCACCAAAACCTGAGAGAGAGAACCCCGTGAACACCATCGCCCTTCGATCCGGAGCGTCGCTCCCCCCGTCCACGATGCGCCGCGCCGGCACCGCCGCCAGCGCGCTCGTCGTGCTCTTCATGCTGGCGGATGCCGCGTCCCAGCTGCTGGCGATCCCGCCCGTGCTGGCCGGCGCTTCCGAGATCGGCTTTCCCGCCGCGATCGGCTTCTGGCAGGCCCTCGGTGGCGTGCTGCTCGCGTCGACCGTGCTCTACGCGATCCCGCGCACGTCGCTGTTCGGCGCGGTGCTGATCACCGGCTATCTCGGCGGCGCGATCTGCTCGCACGTGCGCGTCGGCCAGGACGTGCTCGCTCCGGCGGTGGTCAGCGTCGTGCTCGCGACGCTGGCGTGGGCCGGCCTCGCGTTGCGCGACGCGCGCGTGCGCGAGCTCGTCACCGGCCGCTGAGCCCGCGCGCCGCGCGCGACCTCAGAACGTCACGGCCTGCCCGGTGCGCAGCGACTCGCTCGCCGCATCGGCCAGCTTCTGCGCGGCGACGCCGTCCTCGATCGTCGTGCGGAAGGTGCCGCCGGACTGCAGCGTCTCGAAGAAGTGCGCGAGCTCCAGGCGATACGCCTCGCGGTATCGCTGCAGGAAGAAATGCTCGGGCTTGTCGGCGTGCACGCCGCGCGCGTCCCACTGCACGACCTCGCTCGCGCGGTGGTTGCCGCACTGGAGCATGCCCTGAGAACCCAGCACCTCGAAGCGCTGGTCGTAGCCGTAGGCCGCGCGGCGGCTGGTGTTGATCTGCGCGAGGCGGCCGGCCTTGGTGCGGATCGAGACGATCGAGCTGTCGATGTCGCCCACCGTCGCGATCTCCGGGTCGACCAGGCACGAGCCCGTGGCCGTGAGCCACGCGGCCTCGTCGCCGTCGCCGCAGAGGATCCAGCGGAAGATGTCGAAGTCATGGATCAGCATGTCGCGGAAGATGCCGCCCGAGCCCTTGAGGTATTGCGCGGGCGGCGCGCCGGGGTCGCGGCTGGTGACGACGAGCATCTCGGGCTTGCCGATGTCGCCGCGCGCGAGGCGCTCCTTCGCGTCGTTGAAGGTCGGGTCGAACCGGCGCTGGAAGCCCATCATGCAG
>JASLEM010000032.1 GCA_030151165.1 Burkholderiaceae bacterium | reverse complement strand
TGCTGACGCCGTACCCGCCGGGCATCCCGCTGCTGATCCCGGGCGAACGCTTCAACCGCAAGATCCTCGCGTACCTGCAGTTCGTGCGCGAGTTCAACGAGCGCTTCCCGGGCTTCGACACCGACGTGCACGGCCTCGTGACGGAAGACGACAGCTTCGGCCGCAAGCACTACTTCGTCGACTGCGTGCGCGACACCCCGTCGTCGCACTGACGGGCGGCGCGGGCGACGCATGGCGGGCGAGAGCAGCCTGGCCGAGGCCCTCGCGGCCCTGCGCGAGCGCGCGCGCGTGACGCCCGCGGACGCGCGCGTGCCCCTCGCGATCGGCCAGACGCTGCAGCATCTCGGCCAGCCCTTCGAGGCGCTGCAGGCCTACGAGCGGGCCTGCGCGCTCGACGCGCGCCTCGGCCCCGCCTGGACGCTGCGCGGCCACCTGCTGCGCCAGGCCGGGCGCCTGGCCGACGCGCGCGTCTGCTTCGAGCGCGCGATCGCATGCGGCGAGGATGCCGCGAGCCACCGCTACTTCCTCGGCGCGCTGGGCCTGGGCGCCTTGCCCGAGGCCGCGCCGCCGGCCTTCGTGCGCGCGCTGTTCGACGAGTACGCCGACGGCTTCGAGCGCGATCTCGTCGAGACGCTCCGCTACCGCGGCCACCTCGAGGTGACCGCGCCGCTGGCCACGCTGCTGCCGCACGGGGCGGCGTCCGCGCTCGATCTCGGCTGCGGCAGCGGGCTCGCGGCGCCGCTGCTGCGGCCGCTCGCGCGGCGGCTGGTCGGCGTCGACCTCGCGCCGCGGATGATCGCCGCGGCGTCCGCGACGGGCCTGTACGACGCGCTGCACGTCGGCGAGCTGGTGGCCTACCTGGCGTCGACGGCGGAGCGCCACGACCTGGTCGTCGCGTGCGACGTCTTCATCTACCTCGGCAACCTCGCGCCGGCCTTCGACGCCGTCGCGCGGGTGCTCGAGCCGGGCGGCGTGTTCGCGTTCACGGTCGAGGCCGGCGACGCGGACGCCGGCTTCGACCTGCTGCCCAGCCTGCGCTTCAACCATTCCGAGGCCTACCTTCGCGGCCTCGCGGCGGCGCGCGGCCTGCACGTGCTGCGCTTCGAGCGCGGCCCGCTGCGCGAGAGCCGCGGCGAGGCGATCGGCGGGTTCTTCGTCCACCTGCAACGCGGTTGACGACGCGACTGACGACCCAGCAGACAAGCGCCGCCGCGGCGATCCGGCCCGGCTCGGTCAGTGAGCGACGGCGTCCGGAGCCGCGGCGGCGGGAACGGCATCCCCGCGAAGCACGATGCCGAAGTGCGCGGGCGCGACGAGCGTGAGCGTGCGATCGGGGGCGGCCGCGAGCTCGGGGCCCGGCGTCATCGCGTCGGCCCAGCGGCCGGGGGCGTCGGCGGGCAGCGCCACCGTCACGGTGCGCGGCGTATCGGCGTTGTTCGTCGCCGTCAGGGCCCAGGCGGGGCCGAGCCGGCGCGCGAGCACGACCACGTTCGCGTCGACATGCAGCGGGGCGAGCAGCTCGCCGCGGCGCAGGAGCGGCAGGTTGCGTCGCAGGCGCGCGAGGCGCATGACGTCGGCCCGCAGCGCGGCGTCGGGATGGCCGCCGCGATCGGCCCAGGGGACGTCCGCGGCGTCGTCGTCCAGGCCCACCTCGTCGCCGGCGAGGATCACCGGCGCGCCGGGCCAGGTCATCTGGAAGAAGACGGCCAGGCGCAGGCGCTGCTTCGCGCGATCGGCCGGCGCGGGCATGGCCGCGGCATCGGCCGACCGGCGCAGCGCGCGGCCAGCCCGCGCGGTGGACAGCGGGTTCAGCAGCGCGCCGCGTGCCGGCGGGGGCAGCGCCTCGCGCTCGCGTTCCAGTGCGTCCATCATCCGCGTCGCGTCGCCGCCGCTCGCGTAGTCGATCACCGCGCGGGCAAAGGTCTCGCTCGCCGCCGTATCGAACTCGTCGCCCAGCAGGTACGGTGCGGGATTCGAGGGGGACGCCGCGATGGCCAGCGCGTCGGCCTTGGGCGCCTTGATCGCGGCGCGCCACACGCGGGCGGCCCCGCCAGGCATCGTCGGCGCCATCTCCACGCGCCAGCCGGCCACGCCGCTGGCGGCCGCGCTCGTCGTGAGGGCCGCGGCGCGAGAGGCGGCGACGGCCGGCCCGGCGTCCACGACGATGCGCAGGCTGCGCTTGTCCGCTTCCGCGCACAGGCGCCTGAAGTCGGCGTCGGTGCCCAGGCGCGGGTCGACGTGGGCGGCGCCGTCGGTGTCGAGCACGAAGACCGGCGCGAGATCGAGCGTGTTGGCGCCGAGCGCCGCGATGTAGTCGAGCCTGCCGGTCACGCCGTCGAGGGTGCCGTCGCGGAAATGCCCGGGCGCGATCGCGTAGTGGACGGCGTCCTGCGCCCAGTCGGGCATCTTCAGGCCGGCGGCGTGGACCGTCTGGTGGAAAGGGACGACGCTGCTCGACGAGGCCGCCGGGCCGGCGGCAGGCGCCGTGCGATCGATGCGGCGCGCGTCGTCCGCGACGACCCTCGCATGGCCGCCGATGCGCGCCTCGAACCAGTACTCGTAGATCGCCGGTGACGGGAAGCGATGGGCCGCGCGCCAGGCCACGCGCCCGTCCGCGGCGCTCGACGCCGCGCGCACGAGCGGGACGCGTACGAGCCCGGCGCCGGCCTCGGCGGAGGCGTCGCCGACCGCCCGCAGTCGATCGATCACCAGCGTCACCGCATCGACGCCCGCGGACGCCTCGACCGAGAACGCCACCTCGGTGCCGGCGGCGACGGCACCGGAGGGCGACTTGTCGCCAGGATCGCGCGGGTCGAACGACAGGGTGGGCGCGATGGCCGGCGCACTGACGACGTCGGCGACCATCGCGTCGCGCGGCGGCGGGGAGATCGCGCTACACGCGGCCAGCAGCGCGGTTACCGCCAGGACGACGGCGCGCCGGCCGCGGAGGTCGAGTCGTTTCACCGCGGAGGCCGCGCGCCCGGCGACGAGGTGGCCGGAGCGGGGCGTCGATGCGACGGGGACGTTGCGGAGGCGTTCAATGCACGGAGCGAGAGACATGGACAGGGCGGCGATGGGGCGCGAACCCGCCAGACTAGCGCGCTCGGGTGCACGGGCGTGTGACAGGGCGCGCCCGTGTCTCGAACGGAGCCTGCTCGGCGCCGTGCCCGAGGTGCGGAGGTTTCCACGATGCCTCGCGAGGGGCGGACGGCAAGCTTCTAACCAGGGAGTGCGGTGGCGCGGCCGCTCATCCATCGGGCCGCGGCCATGTGCCGACTCCCTGCTTGATGCCGCGTCGCCTTTCAGTGCGCCGCGCTGCCCGACGCGCTCGCGCTCGCGCCCGGGCCCTGCGCCGACGCCATCGGCGAGCCTTCGAGGTCGGCGAGTTGCTGCGTCGTCCAGCCACCACCCAACTCCAGCACCATCTGCACCGCCGCCGTCTGCCGGTTCAGCGAGACCTGCAGCAACGCGCGCCGCGCGCTGAGGGCCGAGGCCTGGGCGGTGACGACGTCGGTGTAGGCGACCAGGCCTTGCGAGTACTGGTTCTGCATGATCTGCTCGGTCTGGTCGGCGGCCTGCGAGGCGAGGCGGCGCAGGGACTGCTGCTGCTCCAGCGAGCCGGAGGCGGAGAGCTGGTCCTCGACGCCCTGGAACGAGGTCAGCACCGTCTGGCGGTAGGTGGCGACCGATTGCTTCCAGTTGGCCTCGGCCTCGTCGACGCGCGCGGTGCGGGCGCCGCCGTCGAAGATGGTCTCGGCGAGCGAGACGCCCAGCGACCACGCGAAGGACGAGGCGTTGAACAGCTTGCTCAGGCTCGACGAGGTCTGGTCGCCGTTGGCGCTCAAGGTGAGCGACGGGAAGTAGGCGGCGCGGGCGACGCCGATCTGCGCGTTGGCGGCGGCGACGCGGCGCTCGGAGGCGGCGATGTCGGGGCGGCGTTGCAGCAGCCCGGACGGCACGCCGACGGGCAGGGCCGGCACGGTCGTCGACTTCCAGTCGCCGGCGGGCAGCGTGAAGTTCGCGGGTGCCTGGCCGACGAGCACGGCCATCGCGTGGAACAGCTGCGCGCGCTGCTGCACGAGCGCGGCGAGGTCGGCCTGCGCGTTGGCCAGCGTCGTCTGCGCCTGCAGCACGTCGCTCTTCTGCGCGATCGCGGCGTTGTAGCGGTTCTGCGTGATCGTCAGCGCGCGTTGGTAGCCGACGATCGTCGCCTGGAGGATCGCGATCTCGGCGTCGGCCTCGCGCACGGAGAGGTAGTCGGTGACGAAGGTCGTCTGCGCGATGAGCGTCGCGTTGGCGAGGTCGGCCTCGCTGGCCTGGGCCGTGGCGGTGGCGGCCGACACCGAGTTGGCGATGCTGCCCCACAGGTCGGGCTCCCAGCTCGCGCCGAGGCCCAGCGAGTAGCGCGTGGTGCGGTTGCTCGAGCCGCTCGAGACGATGGTGCCGCTGCCCGTCGTCGTGGCGACGCCGCCGCCGCTGCTGCGGCCGCCGACGCCCGAGCGCGTGACGCCGGCGTCGAGCGACAGCGTCGGGAAGAAGGCGGCACGCTGCTCGCGCACGGCGGCGCGCGATTCCTCGACGGCCGCTTCGGCGGCGGCCACGTTCTGGTTCGACACCGCGACCTGCGGCGCGAGCGCGTCGAGCGTCGGGTCGCCGAACAGCGTCCACCACGGGCCGCGCGACAGGGTGTCGGCGGGCGCGGCGGCCATCCAGCCGGGCGGGGTCTCGAGGAACCTGTCGGACGTGGGGGCGGTCAGCGGCGCGGTCTCGCCGTGCAGCGCGCAGCCGGCGATGCCGAGGAGCACGGCCGTCGCGGCGAAGGCGAGGGCGGTGCGGGCGAAGCGGACGGCGCCCGCGTCACGCGCGCGGGCGGCGTGCGAGTGGGCCGCGGCGTCCGCGGCATGGGCTGCACGTGCGCCGCGCGGGAAGGGTGTGTCCATCGTCATCGTGTTTCCCCTGCCGCGGTGGCGGCGTTGGGCGGTAGGTCGGCGCTCTCGTCGTCGGACGCGTGGCGACTGAGCATCTTTTCGTCGGGGCTGCGACGGCGCAGCTTGTCCAGCAGCAGGTAGACGACCGGCGTCGTGAGCAGCGTCAGCAGCTGGCTCGCGACGAGGCCGCCGATGATCGCGATGCCCAGCGGCTGGCGCAGCTCGGAGCCTTCGCCGAAGCCGATCGCGAGCGGCAGCGCGCCGAGCGCGGCGGCCAGCGTGGTCATCAGGATCGGGCGGAAGCGCAGCATGCAGGCCTCGCGCACGGCGTCGTGCGCGGACAGCCCGCGCGAGCGCTCGGCCTCGAGCGCGAAGTCGATGATCAGGATCGCGTTCTTCTTCACGATGCCGATCAGCAGGAACACGCCGATCAGCGCGATGAGCGTGAACTCCATGCCGAACAGCATCAGCGCGAGCACCGCGCCGACGCCCGCCGACGGCAGCGTCGAGAGCACCGTGATCGGATGCACGAGGCTCTCGTACAGCACGCCCAGCACGATGTAGATGACGACGATCGCCGCCATGATCAGCATCGGCTGCTGGTTGTTGTTCTGCTGCGCAGCCGCGGCCGTGCCCTGCGAGCTGCCGCGCACGTTGACCGGCATGTGGATCGCGGCGGATTCGCGCTCGATCGCCTCCTGCGCCTGCGACAGCGAGGTGCCCTCGGCGAGGTTGTACGAGATCGTCGTCGCGAGCTCGGCGTCCTGGTGGTTGACGCTGGCGCGCGCGGAGTCCTCGGTGAAGTTCGCGATGGTCGACAGCGGCACCATCGTCGCCACGGCGGTGTTCACCGTCGAGCCGGTCGACGAGTCCTTCGACCCCGGGTTGGCCGCGACCGCGGTGCTGGCGGCCTGGAACGCGGTGCTCGCGGCGAGCGAGGCGGTCGGTGCGGCGCCGGTGTTGGAGCCGGGCACCTGGACGTCGTTGAGCGACAGCGGCGTCTTCGTGAACTGCGGCAGCGCCTCCATCACGACGTGGTACTGGTTCAGCGCGTCGTAGATCGTCGCGACCTGGCGCTGGCCGAACGCGTCGTAGAGCGCGTTGTCGACGTCCTTGTCGCTCAGGCCCGAGCGCGCGGCCGCGTCGCGATCGATGGTGACGAAGCTCTCGACGCCGTTCTGCGCCTGGTCGGTGTCGATGTCGGTCAGGCCGGGCTCGTTCTTCAGCGCATCGGCGAGCTTCGTCGCCCAGGTCGTCAGGTCGGCCTGGTTGTCGCTCTTGAGCGTGTACTGGTAGGTCGAGTTGGTCTGGCGCCCGCCCATGCGCAGGTCCTGCACCGGGTTCAGGAACAGGCTGATGCCGGTGACCTTGGCGAGCTGCGGGCGCAGCCGCGCGATCACGGCCTGGCCGCCTTCCTTGCGTCCGTTCAGGCCGCCGCGCGGCTTGAGGTTGACGAACACGAAGCCGCCCCCCGCGCGCGAGCCGCCGGTGAAGCCGACCACCGTCGCGACGGCCGGGTCGGCGCGCATGATGTCCACGAGCTGGCGCAGCTTGGCCTGCATCTCGTCGAACGAGATGCTCTGGTCGGCGCGCAGGCCGCCGTTGAGCTGGCCCGAGTCCTGCTGCGGGAAGAAGCCCTTGGGCACCTGCACGAACAGGTAGACGTTGAGCGCGACGATCGCGGCCAGGATCAGCATGACCGAGCCGCTCGCGTCGAGCGCCCAGTCGAGCGCGTGCTCGTAGCCGCGCAGCGTCGCGTCGAAGCCGCGCTCGGTCACGCGCGTGAACCAGCCCGCGGGCTTGTGCTTCTTCCTGACCTGGTCCTTGTTGCGATCGAGCAGCCACGCGCACATCATCGGCGTGGTCGTGAGCGACACGACGAGCGAGATCATCACCGCGACCGACAGCGTGATCGCGAACTCGCGGAACAGCCGGCCCGGCTGGCCGCCCATGAACAGCAGCGGGATGAAGACGGCGATGAGCGACAGGCTGATCGACAGCACCGTGAAGCCGACCTCCTTCGCGCCGAGCAGCGCCGCGTTGAAGCGGTTCATGCCCTGCTCGATGTGGCGGCTCGTGTTCTCGAGCACGACGATCGCGTCGTCGACCACGAAGCCCGTCGCGACCGTGAGCGCCATCAGGCTCAGGTTGTCGAGGCTGAACTTGAGCAGGTACATCACGCCGAAGGTGCCGAGCAGCGAGACGATGGTCGCGATGCCGGGCACGAGCGTCGCGCGCAGGCTGTGCAGGAAGACGCCGACGACCAGCACGACGAGCGCGATCGAGATGACCAGCGTGGTCTCGACCTCGTGCAGCGACGAGCGGATCGAGTTGGTGGAGTCGGAGGCGACGTCGAGCTCGATGTCGTTGGGCAGCTGCGCCGTCAGCTCCGGGATGAGGTTGCGCACGCCGTCGACGGTCGTGATGATGTTGGCGCCCGGCTGGCGCGTCACGATCACGACGACCGCCGGGCTGCCGTTGAACAGGCCCAGCGTGCGCACGTCCTCGGGGCCGTCGGTGACGTCGGCGATGTCCTGCAGCTTGACGGCCGAGCCGTTGCGGTACGCGACGACCAGCGGCTTGTAGTCCGCCGCCGTGCGGCCCGGCTGCGCGGTGTAGATCTGCAGGCGGCGCACGCCGTCCTCGACGCTGCCCTTGGGCCGCGTCGCGTTGGAGGCCTGGATCGCGGCGCGCACGTCCTCCGCCGGGATGCCCAGCTTGTTCAGCGCGAGCGGGTTGACGTCGATGCGCACCGCCGGCAGCGAGCCGCCGCCGATCTCGACGTCGCCGACGCCCGAGACCTGCGCGACCTTCTGCTGCACGATGTTGGAGACGGCGTCGTAGATCTGCTGCGGCGTGCGCGTCTTCGAGGTCAGCGCGAGGATGATGACCGGCGTGTCGGCCGGGTTCGCCTTGCGGTAGGTCGGGTTCTGCTTGAGCGTGGCGGGCAGGTCG
>JASLEM010000024.1 GCA_030151165.1 Burkholderiaceae bacterium | reverse complement strand
GCCACGAGGAGCCGCTGCCGCACTGGTTCTGGTCCGGCGACACGCGCATGCGCTGCCTGGCGACTGCCATCGGCCAGTCGCTCGAACACGCGCACGCGCACCACATCAACCGCCTGATGGTGATCGGGAATTTTTCGCTATTGGCCGGCCTGTCGCCGCAGGCGCTGCACGGCTGGTACCTTGGCGTGTACATCGACGCCTTCGAATGGGTGGAACTGCCCAACACCCTCGGCATGAGCCAGTTCGCCGACGGCGGCGTGATGGCCACCAAGCCCTACATCGCCAGCGGTCGCTACATCGAGCGCATGAGCGCCGGCAGCCTATGCGCCCGCTGCCGCTTCGACCCCGGCCAGCGCACCGGCGAACGCGCCTGCCCGTTCACCACGCTGTACTGGGACTTCCTGATGCGCCACGAGCCGATGCTGGCGGCCAATGCGCGCACGCGGATGCAGGTCCGGAGCCTGGCGCGGGTCGACGAGGCGGAGCGCGCGGCGATCAGGAGCCGGGCGGAGGCGGTGCGGTCGGGCGAGCTGGACGAGTGAGCCCGTCGGCATCGTCGGGCCGGACGGGGCGGATCAGCATGGCGCGTGTCGCGTGTGGACGCGGTTCAGAGCGCGCGCTGGTCGACGCGGCGGGACAAGGCCTCGGCGTCTTCCTTGCGCTCGCTGTACCGGTCGACGAGGTACGGGCCGACGTCGCGGGTCAGGAGCGTGAACTTGAAGAGCTCCTCCATGACGTCGACGACCCGGTCGTAGAAGGCCGAAGACTTCATGCGACCGTCCTCCGTGAACTCGTTGAAGGCCTTGGCGACCGAGGACTGGTTCGGGATCGTGATCATCCGCATCCAGCGGCCCAGCACGCGCATCTGGTTGACGGCATTGAACGACTGCGAGCCGCCCGACACCTCCATCACCGCCAGCGTCTTGCCCTGCGTCGGGCGAACGGCGCCCATCGACAGCGGGATCCAGTCGACCTGGGCCTTGAGGATGGCGGTCATCGCGCCGTGGCGTTCGGGCGAGCACCACACCATGCCCTCCGACCACGCGGCGAGCTGGCGCAGCTCCTGCACTTTCGGATGCGCCTCCGGCGCGCCGTCGGGCAGGGGCAGGCCGGTCGGATCGAAGATCCGCACGTCGCCGCCCATGGCCGTCAGCAGGCGGGCGGCCTCGAAGGTCAGCAGGCGGCTGTAGGAGCGCTCGCGCAGCGAGCCGTAGAGCATGAGGAACCGCGGCGCGTGGCGCGACGGCTCGCGCGCCGCCAGGTCCGCGTGGGTGGGCACCCGGAACGACGCGGCGGCCAGCGCCGGCAACGTGGCGTCAGGCTCGAGCACGGCGCCTCCCGTCGTCGATGACGACCTCGCCGTCCTCCTTCGTGAACGGCGGCACCGGGCCCACCGGCAGGATCTCCAGCACCGCCTCGGACGGCCGGCACAGCGCGACGCCCAGCGGGGTTTCGACGATGGGCCGGTTCATGAGGACCGGATGCCGCGCGATGGCATCGAGCAGCTCGTCGTCCGTCCATCTGGCATCGCCCAGCCCGAGTTCGGCGTAGGGCGTGCCCTTCTCGCGCAGCAGCTGCCGCACGGTCATGCCCATCGCCGCCAGCAGGGCGCGGATCTTCGCGGTGGTGGGTGGCGTGTCGAGGTATTCGATCACCTCGGGCTCGATGCCCGCGTGGCGGATCAGGGCCAGCGTGTTGCGCGAGGTGCCGCAGCGCGGGTTGTGGAAGATGACGACGTCAGGCATTGGAGGGATCCGCGCGTGACGGCTCGGGAGCCGGCGTTGCGCTGGTGAAAAAATGGTTCGCCGCGACGGCCAGGGCCGCGCCCGCGAGTTCGGCCAGCACGAAGCCGGGAACGCTCGCGGGCGCGATGCCCGCGAAGCTGTCGCTGAACAGGCGACCGAACGCGGCGGCGGGATTGGCGAAGGATGTCGACGCGGTGAACCAGTACGCGGCGCCGATCCAGGCGGCCACCATCGCGGCGACGCGACGCGCCGGCGCGCGCAGCACGACCAGCAGCAGGCCGAAGGTCGCGACGCCCTCGGCGATCCACTGCCCGCTACCGGTGCGGATGCGCGTCGAGAGTTGCAGGATGGGCAGGTCGAACATCGCGTGCGCCAGCCAGGCGCCGAGCGGCGCGCCCAGCCCTTGCGCGATGATGTAGCCCGGCACCTGCCGCCACGGCAGGTCGCCGCGGTGGGCCATCGCGAACGAGACGGCCGGGTTGAAGTGCGCCCCGCTGACCGGGCCGAAGAGCTCGATCAGGACGACCAGGCCGCCCATCGTGGCCACGGTGTTGGCCAGCAGCGCGACCGCGGCGTTGCCGCCGGCCAGCCGCTCCGCCATGATCCCCGACCCGATCACGATGGCCAGCAGCAAGGCGGTGCCGAGCGCCTCGGCGGCGAATTTCCGCGCGGTCGCGATCGCCATGGTCAGCAACCGCACCCCGCCGCGGGAACGCCGACGGCACACGCGGCCCCGCCGCAGCAGTTCTCGGTCAGGAACGCCAGCACGCCGTTCATGCGGTCGTAGGCGGCGCGATAGATGAGGTTGCGCCCGTCGCGCTCCTGCGTCACCAGGCCGGCATGCGCCAGTTCCTTCAGGTGGAACGAGAGGCTCGTCGAGCTGATGCCCAGGGCCTGCGCCATGACGCCGGGCACCATGCCGGCGGGGCCGACGACGACCAGCGCACGGAATACCCGCAGCCGCATCGGGTGGGCGAGGGCGGCGAGGGCGCGGATGACGTCGTGTTCTTCCATAATTCAAGTATCGTTGAATAATGAAGATGACACAAGCCGACGCGCCGGCGTGGCCGGGCGGCCCGTCAGCGGGCTACATCGTGAAGTCGTAGTCCACCGTCAACGGCGCATGGTCGCTGAACCGCGGCTCGAGGTGGATGTGTTCCTTGCGGGCGAGGGCGGCGAGCGCCGGGGTGGCGAGGTGGTAGTCCAGCCGCCACCCGACGTTCTTCGCCCAGGCCTGGCCGCGGTTGCTCCACCAGGTGTACTGCTCGGCCTGGTCGTTGAGCGTGCGGAAGACGTCGACGAGGCCGCCGTCGGTCAGCAGCTTGGTCATCCACGCGCGCTCCTCGGGCAGGAAACCGGAGTTCTTCTGGTTGCCCTTCCAGTTCTTCAGGTCGATTTCCTTGTGCGCGATGTTGATGTCGCCCACCAGCACGAACTCGCGCTCGGCCTTCAGCGCCATCAGGTGCGGGTAGATCAGGTCGAGGAAGCGGAACTTGGCGGCCTGGCGTTCCTCGCCGGACGAGCCGCTCGGGAAGTAGCAGCTGATCACGCTCAGCTTCTCGAACGGGTGCGAATACGTGCCGCCGGACTTGTCGAAGCGCATCTCGACGTAGCGGCCTTCCTCGTCGAACTGGGCGTCGCCGAAGCCGGTGACGATCTCGCTCGGCTTCACGCGGCTGTACAGGCCGACGCCCGAGTAGCCCTTCTTGACGGCGTAGTGGAAGTGGCCGGCCATGCCGTCGAGCGTGTCGAAGGTCTCGTGGACGTGCTCGTGCTGCGCCTTGACCTCCTGCACGCCCATACAATCGGCCTTCATGGTCTCCGCCCAGGCCAGAAACCCCTTGTTGTGGGCCGAACGGATCCCGTTCAGGTTCAATGACACCAAGCGAAATCCCAAGGTACTGCTCCATGACTGCAACCCCCACCAACGACCTGCTCGCGCAGGAATTCGTCCAGTTCTCGGTGGAGGCCGGGGTGTTGCGGTTCGGTGACTTCAAGACGAAGGCGGGGCGGCAGTCGCCCTACTTCTTCAACACCGGGCTGTTCGACGACGGCGCGAAGCTCATGCGCCTGGGCGAATTCTATGCACGCCGGCTGATCGCGTCCGGCATCGAGTTCGACATGCTGTTCGGCCCGGCCTACAAGGGCATCACGCTCGCCGCCGCGGTGGCGATCGGCCTCGCGAAGCACGGCCGCAACGTGACCTACGCGTACAACCGCAAGGAAGCGAAGGACCACGGCGAGGGCGGCACGCTGGTCGGCGCGCCGGTCAAGGGCCGCGTGCTGATCATCGACGACGTCATCACCGACGGCGCCTCCAAGCGCGAAGCTGCCGACCTGATCCGCGCCGTCGGCGCCGAGCCGGTGGGCGTGGCGATCACGATGGACCGCCAGGAACGCGCGCGCGACGAGGGCGAGGATCGCCGCTCGGGCGTGCAGTACGTCGAGCAGTCGCTGGGCCTGAAGGTGATCGCGATCGCGACGCTGGCCGACCTGATGCAGCTGCTGGCCACGACCGGCGACGCGGCGCTCGCCGCCAACACGGCCGCCGTCGCCGCCTACCGCGCGCGCTACGGCATCGATCAATGAAAAAGGCCTCGTCATGACCCATCGCCCGGTGTCCTCGCGTCTCGTCCTGCGGTCGGCGCTGTGCGCCGCGCTGTCGCTCGCGGGGGCCGCGGCGCCGGCCATGACGGTCAACTACCAATGCATCGGCTACCGGCCGCTGCAGGCCGAGCTGAACCCGCGCAACGGCCAGATCCACTTCGAGGGCAAGGACTGGGCGGTGACGCGCGTGCCCGGCGGGCGCGAGGCGCGCTACGTCAACGGCCGGGCCGGCGTGACGGTGGTGACGTACCAGCGCGAGATGACCTTCACGCACGGCGGCGAGACGCTGAAGTGCTTCCTGAAATCGGATGCCTTGTCCGAGTTCGAGCCCGCCTCGGCACCCAAGCACTAGCGAGGCGTCGCCGCCGCCGGCGCTACCGTATCGACCAGAAGTTCAAGGGAGCGACGGAGCTGGCTCCGCCAGTCCGTACGCGGCCGGCCCCTCGGGGGCAGGGAGCGACAGCGACCGTGGCGCTCACAATTTTTTCCTGAGCATCTCGTTGACCTGCGCCGGGTTCGCCTTGCCCTTGGTCGCCTTCATCGCCTGGCCGACGAGCGCCTGGAACGCCTTCTCCTTGCCGGCGCGGAACTCGTCGACGGACTTCTGGTTCGCGGCGATGACGCCGTCGATGATGGCCTCGAGCTCGCCCGTGTCGCTCATCTGCTTCAGGCCCAGCGTGTCGATCAGCACGTCGACGTTGCCGGCCGTGCCCGACTCGCGCGTCCACAGCGCGTCGAACACCTGGCGCGCGGCGTTGTTGGAGATCGTGCCGTCCTGGATGCGCTGGATGAGCGCGGCCAGCAGCGCGGCGTCGACGGGGCTCTCGAGGATCTCCCTGCCGTCGGCGTTCAGCCGGCGCGAGATCTCGCCCATGACCCAGTTCGCGACCAGCTTCGCCGGCGCGCCCGCATCGCGCGCGGCCTCGTAGAAGCGCGCGGTGGCGAGCGACTGCGTCATCATCGCGGCGTCCGCCGGCGCGAGGCCGTCGTCGCGCTGGAAGCGCTCGGCCATCACGCGCGGCAGCTCGGGCATCTGCGCCTTGACCTGCTCGACCCACTCGCGCGAGATCACCAGCGGCGGCAGGTCGGGGTCGGGGAAGTAGCGGTAGTCCTGCGCATCTTCCTTGGTGCGCATCATGCGCGTCTCGCCGGTGTCCGGGTCGAACAGCACGGTCGCCTGGACGATCTCGCGGCCTTCCTCGATCTCGTCGATCTGCCAGCTGATCTCGTAGTCGATCGCCTGCTGCAGGTGGCGGAAGCTGTTGAGGTTCTTGATCTCGCGGCGCGTGCCGAACGGCTGGCCGGGCTTGCGCACCGAGACGTTGGCGTCGCAGCGGAACGAGCCTTCCTGCATGTTGCCGTCGCAGATCCCCAGCCAGACGACCAGCGCGTGCAGCGCCTTCGCGTAGTCGACGGCCTCGGTCGACGAACGCAGGTCGGGCTCGGTGACGATCTCGAGCAGCGGCGTGCCGGCGCGGTTGAGGTCGATACCGGAGAAGCTGTCGTGGCCTTCGTGCACCGACTTGCCGGCGTCCTCCTCGAGGTGCGCGCGCGTCAGGCGCAGCTGGCGCTGCTCGCCGTTGTGCGTGAACGGCACGAGGCCGCCCTGCACGACGGGGATCTCGTACTGGCTGATCTGGTAGCCCTTGGGCAGGTCGGGGTAGAAGTAGTTCTTGCGCGCGAAGATCGACAGCGGCGCGATCGTCGCGTT
>JASLEM010000018.1 GCA_030151165.1 Burkholderiaceae bacterium | reverse complement strand
CGCACGCGGGCCAGCAGCTCGCCGGTGCCGAAGGGCTTGACGAGGTAGTCGTCGGCGCCGGCGTCGAGCGCGGCGATCTTGTCGGCCTCCATCGTGCGCGCCGACAGCACGATGATCGGGATCTCCGACCACGTGCGCAGGCTGCGGATGAAGTCGACGCCGTCGCCGTCCGGCAGCCCGAGGTCGAGCACGACGAGGTCGGGCCGCCGCGTGCCGGCCTCGATCAGGCCGCGCTGCACGCCCTCGGCCTCCGAGACGACCAGCGACTCGGCCTGCAGCGACAGCCGGATGAAGCGCCGGATCTCGGCCTCGTCCTCGACGACGAGCACCTTGCCGGGCGGGGTTTCGGGGTGGCTCATCCGGGCGTTCCTTGTCGGGTCACGACGCGATCCTCGTCGATGGGGTCGTCGATGGGGTGGTCGATGGGGCTGCCGATGTCTTCCACCGGCACGTCGAGCGCCGGCGGCTCGCCGCGAGGCAGCGTGAACACGAAGCGCGCGCCGCCTTGCGGGCGCGTCTCGCCGCGGATCGTGCCGCCGTGCGCGGCGACGATCGCGCGGCAGATGGCCAGCCCGAGGCCGACGCCCGGCGTCGCGCTCTCCTTGCGGCCGCGCTCGAACTTCTCGAAGATCAGCTCCTCGCGGCCGGGCGGCAGGCCGGGGCCCTCGTCGGCGACCCAGACCTCGACCGATTCCTTCGTCGGCGCCGCGCCGATCAGGATGGCCGCGCCCGCCGGCGTGTACTTCGCGGCGTTCTCGAGCAGGTTCGCGAGCACGCGCTCGATCAGCACGGCGTCGAAGTTCAGCAGCGGCAGGTCGGGCGGCAGCTGCACGCGGATCGGATGCCGGCCCTCGAACAGCGTGGCCAGGCCGCGCAGCGCGCTGCCCACGACTTCCTCGAGCGGCTGCCACTGCAGGTTCAGCGCGATGCGGCCGGACTCGAGCCGGGCCATGTCCAGCAGGTTGTTGACCAGCGCGTTCATCCGCAGCGCGGCCTCGCGCAAGGCCTGCGCGATCTCGGCGTGCTCGGGCGCGAGCGGCGGCGCGGTGAGCCGCAGCGAGTCGGCCATGCCGGCGAGCGCCGCGAGCGGCGTGCGCAGGTCGTGCGAGATCGCGCCGAGCAGCGCGTTGCGCAGCCGCTCGGACTCCATCTGCACGGTGGTGTGCTGCGCGACCTCGACGTAGTGGATGCGCTCGAGCCCGACCCCCAGCAGCGACGCGAAGGTGTCGAGCAGGCGACGCTGCTCCGGCACGATCAGCCGCTGCGGATGGCGCAACGCCAGCGCGACGACGCCGCGCACGCGCATCGGCGCCTTCAGCGGCACGTACAGCATCGGGCTCGCCGGCAGCGTGCCGGTGCCCTGCCCCGCGTGCTCGGCGTGCGCCAGCGCCCACGCGGCGAGGCTGGGGTCGACGGGCAGCGCGTCGCCCGCGTGCTGGTTGACGACGAGCCGGTCGTCCGCATCGAGCAGCAGGAAGGTCGCGCGCGCCTCGAACTCGGCCTGCAGCACGCGCGTGCCGATCTCGACGATCTGCTCGGGCATCAGCGCCGCGGCGAGCTCGCGCGAGAGCTCGTACAGCGCGCGCACGCGATCCTCGCGCAGCGCCGCGACGCGCGCCTGCCAGCGCAGCCCCGCGGTGAGCTGGCCGATGACGAGCGCGACGATCAGCATCACGGCGAAGGTGACGAGGTACTGCACGTCGCCGACCGCGAAGGTCATGCGCGGCGGGACGTCGAAGAAGTCGAACGACGCAACGGCCACGAACGCCGCGAGCACCGCCGGCCCGCGGCCGTAGCGCAGCGCGACGACGACCACCACGAGCAGGAACAGCATCACGATGTTCGACAGCTCGAGCAGCCCCAGCAGCGGCGTCGTCGCGAGCGTGACGGCCGCGCACAGCGCCGCGCTCTTCGCGTAGGCGGGCCAGGCGCGCGCGGGTGCCGCGTCGTCGACGGCGCGGGCGTCGGCAGCGGCGGCGGGCTTGTCGACGCGGGGCAGCGCGACCTGCACGATCTCGAGATCCGGTGCGAGCGCGGCGAGGCGCGGGCCGGTATCGCGCGGCCGCCACCACGCCGCGCTCGCGGCGCGGCGGCCGAGCACCACGCGCACGAGGTTGTGCTCGCGCGCGTAACGCGCCAGCGCGGGGGCGGGCGCGTCGCTCGCGAGCGTGGCGGTGCGCGCGCCGAGATCCTGGGCGAGCGCGAGCACGCGCAGGATGGCGTCGCGGCGCGCGCTCGGCAGGCGCTGCGGCGCGGGCGTCTCGACGTACACCGCATGCCACGGCGCGCCCAGCTGCGCCGCGAGCCGCGCCGCCGCGCGCACCAGCTTCTCGCCCTGCCCGCCCGGCCCGATGCACGCCAGCAGCGCCTCGCGCGCCGGCCACACCGCGGCCGATTTCAGGCCGCGGCGGTAGCTGAGCATGTCGACGTCGACGCGATCCGCGGTGCGCCGCAGCGCGAGCTCGCGCAGCGCGAGCAGGTTGCCCTTGCGGAAGAAGTTGGCGGCCGCGCGCTCGGCCTGCGGCGCGAGGTAGACCTTGCCTTCCTTGAGCCGCTGCAGCAGCTCGTCGGGCGGCAGGTCGACGATCACGACGTCGTCGGCGCCGTCGAACACGTGGTCGGGCACCGTCTCCCACACGCGGATGCCGGCGATGCCGTTGACGACGTCGTTGAGGCTCTCGAGGTGCTGGACGTTCATCGTCGTCCAGACGTCGATGCCGGCCGCGAGCAGCTCCTCGACGTCCTGCCAGCGCTTCGGGTGGCGCGAGCCGGCGACGTTGGAATGCGCGAGCTCGTCGACCAGCACCAGCGCCGGCCGGCGGGCGAGCGCGGCGTCGAGGTCGAACTCGGGCAACGCGCGGCCGCCGTGCTCGATCGACCGGCGCGGCAGCACGGGCGTCGCGCCGACGAGCGCCGCCGTCTCGGCGCGGCCATGGGTCTCGACGACGCCGATCAGCACGTCGACGCCCTGCTCGCGCTGCGCCCGCGCCTGCATCAGCATCGCGCTCGTCTTGCCGACGCCCGCCGACGCGCCGAAGAAGATCTTCAGATGGCCGCGGCGCGCCGCGCGCTCGGCCTCGTGCGCCTGCGCAAGCAGGTCCTCGGGGTCGGGGCGGTCGTCGTCGGTCATGTGGACGCCACTGTATCGGGGCCGCGCCGCCCAGGGGTGCGCAATGTCATCCGTGGGCCACGAGCGCGTCGAGGTCGAGGTTCAGCAGCAGCACGTTCACGCGCGCCTCGCCGAGCCAGCCGCCCAGCGCGCCTTCGGTGTGGCGGTCGACCAGCGCCTCGACCTGCGCCAGCGGCAGGCCCTTCGCGCGCGCCACGCGCGCCGCCTGGTAACGCGCGGCGGCGACGCTGATGTGGGGGTCGAGCCCGCTGGCCGACGCGGTGACGAGGTCGACCGGCACCGGCTGCGCGTTGCCCGGATCGGCGGCGCGCAGCGCGGCGACGCGCGCCTTGACGGCGTCCACCAGCGCCGGGTTCGTCGGGCCGAGGTTGGAGCCCGACGACGCGTCGCCGTTGTCGGGCATCGGCGACGTGGCCGACGGGCGGCTCCAGAAATGGCCGTTGTCCTGGAAGCTCTGGCCGATCAGCGACGAGCCGACGGCCACGCCGTGGCGCGTGACGACGCTGCCGTTCGCGGCGTCGGCGAACGCGAGCTGCGCGATGCCGGTCACGAGCAGCGGGTACGCGAGGCCGGTGAGCAGCGTCAGCGCGACGAACACGCTGAGCGCGGGGCGGAGGAGGGTCTTCATGATGTCGTTGTCCGATGCAATGAGAGGTCAGCCGGGTCAGGCGAGATGCGTCGCGACCAGCACGAGGTCGATCAGCTTGATGCCGATGAACGGCACGATCACGCCGCCGACGCCGTAGATCCCGAGGTTGCGCCGCAGCAGCGCGGCCGCGCCGATCGCGCGGTAGCGCACGCCCTTCAGCGCGAGCGGGATCAGGAACACGATGACCAGCGCGTTGAAGATCACCGCCGACAGGATCGCCGACGACGGGCTCGCGAGCCCCATCACGTTGAGCGCGGCGAGCTGCGGGTAGGTCGTGACGAACGCGGCCGGGATGATCGCGAAGTACTTGGCGACATCGTTGGCGATCGAGAACGTCGTCAGCGAGCCGCGCGTCATCAGCATCTGCTTGCCGGTCTCGACGATCTCGATCAGCTTGGTCGGGTTCGAGTCGAGGTCGACCATGTTGCAGGCTTCCTTCGCGGCCTGCGTGCCGGTGTTCATCGCGACGGCGACGTCGGCCTGCGCGAGCGCCGGGGCGTCGTTGGTGCCGTCGCCGGTCATCGCGACGAGCCGACCTTCGGCCTGGTATTCGCGGATCAGCGCGAGCTTCTGCTCGGGCGTGGCCTCGGCGAGGAAGTCGTCGACGCCGGCCTCGGCCGCGATCGCGGTCGCGGTCAACGGGTTGTCGCCGGTCACCATCACCGTGCGGATGCCCATGCGGCGCAGCTCGGCGAAGCGCTCCTTGATGCCGGGCTTGACGATGTCCTTCAGCTCGACGACGCCCAGCGCGCGCGCGCCGTCGGATACGGCCAGGGGTGTGCTGCCGCGCCGCGCGATGGCTTCGATCGCGGCGACCAGCGCCGGCGGGAAGCTGCCGCCGAGCGACTCGACGTGCCGGCGGATCGCGTCCGACGCGCCCTTGCGGATCACGCGGCGCGAGAGTCCGTCGTTGACGGGCAGGTCGACGCCGCTCATGCGCGTCTGCGCCGTGAACGCGATGAACTCGGCCTTCAACGAGGTCGCATCGCCGGTGAAGCCGAACTTCTGCTTCGCGAGCGCGACGATGCTGCGCCCTTCCGGCGTCTCGTCGGCCAGCGACGCGAGCTGCGCAGCCTCGGCCAGCTCGCGCTCGCCGACGCCCGGCGCGCCGACGAAGGACGCGGCCTGGCGGTTGCCGAGCGTGATGGTGCCGGTCTTGTCCAGCAGCAGCACGTCGACGTCGCCCGCCGCCTCCACCGCGCGGCCCGAGGTGGCGATCACGTTGGCCTGCATCATGCGGCTCATGCCGGCCACGCCGATCGCCGACAGCAGGCCCGCGATCGTCGTCGGGATCAGGCAGACCAGCAGCGCGATCAGCGTCGTGACGCTCACCGGCATCGCGCCCGCGACGCCCGCGGAGCGCGCGAGGTCGGCGCCGAAGATCGAGAACGGCAGCAGCGTGACGGTGACGCCGAGGAACACGATCGTGAGCGCGACCAGCAGGATCGTCAGCGCGATCTCGTTGGGCGTCTTCTGGCGTTTCGCGTTCTCGACCATCGCGATCATGCGATCGACGAAGGTCTCGCCCGGGTTCACCGTGACGCGCACCACGATCCAGTCCGACAGCACGCGCGTGCCGCCGGTGACGGCCGAGAAGTCGCCGCCGCCCTCGCGCACGACCGGCGCCGATTCACCGGTGATCGCGCTTTCGTCGACGGTCGCGACGCCTTCGATCACCTCGCCGTCCGCGGGGACGACGTCGTCTGCGATCACGTAGACCACGTCGCCCTTGCGCAGGTTCGACGCCTCGATCGGGAACCACTTGCCGCCGCGCTCGGGCGAGACGGCCGGCTGCTCGAGCTTCTTCGCCCAGGTCTGCTGCTTGAGGTTGCGCAGCGACGCCGCCTGCGCCTTGCTGCGCCCCTCGGCCATCGCCTCGGCGAAGTTGGCGAACAGCACCGTGAACCACAGCCACAGCGCGATGGCCAGGATGAAGCCCGTCGGCGCCTCGCCGTGGCCGCGGAGCGCGTCGATCCACAGCAGGGTCGTGATGACGCTGCCGACGTAGACGACGAACATCACCGGGTTGCGCCACTGGACGCGCGGGTCGAGCTTGCGGAAGGCGTCGGCGACCGCGGCCTTCAGCAGCGACTGGTCGAGCCAGGCAAAAGTCTTCTGTCTTGTCATGTTCAGTTCCAGAGCTGGAGGTGCTCGATGACCGGGCCCAGCGCGAGCGCGGGCACGTAGTTCAGCAGGCCGACGAGCAGCACGACGCCGACCAGCAGCGACGCGAACAGCGGCCCGTGGCTGGGCATCGTCCCGGCGCCGGGGCTCAGCTTCTTCTTGCCGGCGAGCGAGCCGGCCATCGCGAGCACCGGCACGATCACGGCGAAGCGGCCGAACCACATCGCGACCGCGAGCAGCACGTTCCAGAACGGCGTGTTGACCGAGACGCCCGCGAAGGCGCTGCCGTTGTTGTTGGCGGCCGAGGTCAGCGCGTACAACAGTTCCGAGAAGCCGTGCGCGCCGGGGTTGGCGATCGCGGCCTTGCCGGCATCGGCCAGCACCGCGACCGCGGTGCCGAGCAGCACGAGCAGCGGCGTCACGAGGATGGCGATCGAGCTCATCTTCATCTCGTACGCCTCGATCTTCTTGCCGAGATACTCCGGCGTGCGGCCGATCATCAGGCCGGCGATGAAGACGGCGAGGATCGCGAAGACGAGCATGCCGTACAGCCCCGAGCCGACGCCGCCGAAGACGACCTCGCCGAGCTGCATGTTGACCAGCGGCACGAGCCCGCCGAGCGGCGTGAACGAGTCGTGCATCGCGTTGACGGCGCCGCACGAGGCCGCGGTCGTCACCGCCGCGAACAGGCCCGACGCCGCGATGCCGAAGCGCGTCTCCTTGCCTTCCATGTTGCCGCCGGCCTGCAGCAGGCTCGCGTGCTGGTCGACGCCGAGCGCCGCGAGCTGCGGGTTGCCCTGCTGCTCGAACGCCATCGCGGCGATCGCGCCGGCGAGGAACAGCGCGGTCATCGCGCCGAGGATCGTCCAGCCCTGGCGCATGTCCTTCGTCAGGTGGCCGAAGGTGAAGCACAGCGCGGCCGGGATCAGGAAGATCGCCAGCATCTGCAGGAAGTTCGTCAGCGCGGTCGGGTTTTCGTACGGATGCGCCGAGTTCGCGTTGAACACGCCGCCGCCGTTGGTGCCCAGCATCTTGATGGCTTCCTGCGACGCGACCGGGCCCATCGGCAGGGTCTGGGTCTTCGCGACCGCCTTCGTGGTCACCGCGTTGCCCTTGGCGTCCTTCACGGGCTGGCCGGCGGCGTCGAGCACGGGCGCGTCGTACGGCGTCTGCTCCAGGGTCGCGACCGACCGGAACGGCGCGAAGTTCTGCACCACGCCCTGGCTCGCGAGGAACACGGCGAACAAGATCGACAGCGGCAGCAGCAGGCCGACGACGATGCGCGTCAGGTCGACCCACGCGTTGCCGAGGCTCTTCGCGCTGTGGCGCGCGAAGCCGCGGATCAGCGCGATCGCGACCGCGATGCCGGTGGCGGCCGAGAAGAAGTTCTGCACCGCGAGCGCGAGCATCTGCGTGAGATGGCTCATCGTCGACTCGCCGGCGTAGTCCTGCCAGTCGGTGTTGGAGACGAAGCTCAGCGCGGTGTCGAACGCCGAATCCGGCGAGACGTTGGCGAAGTGCTGCGGGTTCAGCGGCAGCCAGGCCTGCGTGCGCTGGATCGCGTACGCGGCGAGCGCGCCGATGGCGTTGAACAGCACCAGCGCGAGCGCGTAGGGCAGCCAGCCCATCGGCTCGTCGGCCTTGACGCCGCACAGCCGGTAGAACGCCGCCCCGACGCGGGACCGCCCCGCGGGCGCCTCCATCAGCGTGGCGATGAAGCGGCCGAGCGGCCAGGCCAGGCCCAGCAGCACCGCGAGGAAGGCGGCCAGCAGGCCCCAGGCGCCGGCGCTCACGAGAAGCTCTCCGGCCGCAGCAGCGCCGCGACGAGATAGACCAGCAGCCCGACGGCGGCGATGGCCGAGACGATCGTCAACCCGCTCATGACCGACGCCCCCGCAACGCTTCGCAGCCGCGGGCCATCGCCGCGATCAGGGCCCAGAAAACCGCGCCGAGCGCGATGTAGATGAAGTCCATCCGACTCTCCAAAAGGGATGGAGGCATCGTAGGAAACGGGGCATCAAGACGTCGATAAAACGCCGGGGCGGGGGATAAAGATCGCGTAAACCAAGGCCGAGCGGCGAGCCGATCTGCCGTGGAGTGAACTTTTCCGCGGCTTCGATGCTCAAAGTTTTTTGTAACGCTCGATACGCAATTGCTCGAGAATTGCTTGTATGTGAGTGAACACTATTTGCAAAGAACCCGAAATATCGTCATCCACACCGGTCAACGCGGCCATCCGACGACATCAGCACTCGGCGAACGAGAGTGCTAATATTCGTGGAACCGAACGATCGGAATCCGATCAGACAAAGCACATGACCACCACTCAAGCCACCACTGCTCTCTCAGTCCGTGATCCCTGGAGTCTGGTTCCCCCGCTGGGCAACCTCGACGCCTACATCTCGGCCATCAACCGGCTGCCCCTGCTGTCGCAGGAGGAAGAGACGCGCCTGGCCACCAAGCTGCGCGACGAGGACGACCTCACGGCCGCCAGCGCGCTCGTGATGTCCCACCTGCGGCTCGTCGTGTCCGTCTCGCGCCAGTACCTCGGCTACGGC
>JASLEM010000005.1 GCA_030151165.1 Burkholderiaceae bacterium | reverse complement strand
GGTGACGATGTCGCGCTCGAGCACCTTGCCCTTCGCGTCGGCGCGCAGCACGACGATCGCCTTGACCGTCTCGCCGCGGTAGGCGTCCTGCGCCGAGATGACGCAGGCCTCCTGCACGCCCGGGTGCTTGTACAGCAGCAGCTCCACCTCCGACGGCCACACCTTGAAGCCGCTCGCGTTGATCATGCGCTTGAGGCGATCGGTGATGAAGAAGTAGCCGTCGGCGTCCATGTGCCCGAGGTCGCCGGTGCGAAAGTACTTGCGCCCGCCGATGTCGACGAAGGCCGCGGCCGTCGCCTCCGGGTTCTTCCAGTAGCCGCGGAACACCATCGGGCCGCGGGTGACGATCTCGCCGACGTCGCCGGGCGGCAGCTCCTGCAGCGTCACCGGGTCGACCACGCGCGAGTCGACGCCGAAGAACGGCATGCCCAGGCACTGCAGCTTCGCGTGCTCGGCCGGGTTCGCGTGGCTGGGCGCGGCCGTCTCGGTGAGGCCGTAGCCCTCGCAGAAGCGCAGCCCGAACTCGTCGAGCAGGCGCTGCGCCACCGCCTGCGGCATCGCCGCGCCGCCGCCCGACAGCCAGCGCAGGCTCGAGAGGTCGAAGCTGCGGTAGTTCGGGCTGGCGAACAGGTCGATGATCATCGTGGGGATGCACGTCCAGTGCGAGACCTTGTGGCGCGAGATGAGCCGGCCGGCCAGTTCGCGATCCCAGCGCGGCATCACCACCACCGTCGAGCCGCCGAACATCGGCGAGATCACGCCATAGAGCATGCCCGTGATGTGGAACATCGGCACCACGCCCAGCACGATGCTCTCGGCGCTGCCCGAGCCCCATTCGGCGCCGCCGATGACGTTGGCCATCAGCGTGCGGTGCGTGTGCATGCAGCCCTTGGGCAGGCCCGTGGTGCCCGAGGTGTAGGGCAGCAGCGCGAGGTCGTCGGGGCCGCTGACGGTCGGGCGGGGCACGTGGCCCTCGGCCAGCGCATCGCGCCAGCGCACGGTGCCGGACGGCAGCGGCGGGTCGGCGAGCAGCCAGTCGCGCATCGCCGCGGGCGGCGCGAGGTCGTCCTCGAAGGCGTCGGGCAGTTCGTCGGCGTAGCGCGTGGCGAGCACCCGCGCGACGCGCTGCGACGGCGGCAGCGCCGCGTTGGCCGTGGCCACGATGGACGCCAGTTCGGCGCTGCAGATCACCACCTTGGTGCCCGGGTCGACGATGTAGTGCCCGAATTCCTCGGCCTTGTTCATCGCGTTGACCGGCACGACGACGGCGTCGGCGCGCAGGATGCCGTGGTACGCGACCAGGTATTGCGGGCAGTTCTGCATGAACAGCGCCACGCGGTCGCCGCGCCGCACGCCCTGCGCCTGCAGCCAGCCGGCGACGCGCTCGGCCTCGGCGTGCAGCGTGGCGTAGCTCTTCGTGCGGCCGAAATAGAGCGTCGCCGCCTTGGCCGGATAGCGGTGCGCGGCCACCTCCAGGTTGTGCCACAGCGAGGTCTCGGGCACCGTCACCGTGCGCGCCAGGCGCTTCGGCCAGAACGCGAAGTGCGGCCGGTCCGGCGGCACGTCGCCGGCGTTGGTGTCCACCAGGGACGGGTCGATCGGCGACAGGCGGGAGGGGGTTTCGGACGCGGACATCGGGATCCTTCGCGCGCCGGCCCTGCGGCGGCCGGCCACGCTCGTTTGCTGCGCCGCAGCGAGCCTGCGGCGATCGAAGCCCCAGCCTACTTCGCGGACCCGGCGCGCACCATAGTGCGAGCCCCGAGCAGGGTTGTCACAGTGGGGACAGGCGCCGTTTGTCCGGTATCGTCCGGAAATTGCTAGTGAAGTGCATCTCGCGCTTCCTGAAGCCCTTCATGGCCACACCAGCCGATCGAGACCCTGCCGCCGACAGCGCCCCCGCGCACGCCCCGCTGCCGTGCGTGCTCGACATCGAGGCCTCCGGCTTCGGGCGCGGCAGCTATCCGATCGAGATCGGCTTCGTGCTGCCGGACGGCACCGCGTACTGCACGCTGATCGTCCCGGACGCGAGCTGGACGCACTGGGACGGCGACGCCGAGCGCGTGCACGGCATCTCGCGCTCGCTGCTGCAGCGCCACGGCCGCAGCGCGCACGAGGTGGCCGTCGAACTCAACCAGCGGCTGTCGGGGCAGACGGTCTATTGCGACAACTGGGCCCACGACTACGCCTGGCTCGCGCGCCTGTTCGAGTCGGCCGACATCAGCCCCAGCTTCAAGCTGCGCCACCTGCGCGAGCTGATGAGCGAGAACGCCGCGGAGCGTTTCGATGACACCCGCGAGATCGTCGCGCGCAACCTGCAGCTGCGGCGCCACCGCGCCAGCAGCGACGCGCGGGTGCTGCAGCTGAGCGTGGCCAAGGTGCTGCGCAACGGGGCGTCGGCGAGCGACCAGCCGCACGGCTGACGCGGTCGCGCGGCGTCTGCGTCTCGGCCGCTGGCGTCTGATGGACGCCTGTCGCTGACGGAGGCGCCTTTGCCGATCGCGGAGACGACCGCCGACCGCCGTGTGCCGTGTGCCGTGCGTCGAGTGCCGACTGGCGTTCAGCCGCGCGGCTGCGCCGCCCGGCCCAGCGCCGCCATCAGTTCCTTGCGACCCACCGGCTTGTCGATGCGCGCGTCGAACAGCGCGTCCAGCGTGGCGTCGTCGAGGTCGTTGTAGGCCGAGACCAGCGCGAGGAAGGTCTTCTCGTGCCGGTGGCCCGGCGCGCGCAGCCGCCGCGCGACCTGCAGTCCGGTGAGGTCGGGCATCTGCAGGTCGAGGAAGATCGCCTGGAAGTCGGCGGCCTCCGCGGCGGCCAGTCCGCTGGTGCCGTCGGCCGCCTCCACCACCTCGACGTCCAGCGAGCGGATCACGTCGGCGATGGCCCGACGCGCGTCGCGCGAGTCGTCGACGACCAGCGCCGGCAGGCGCGCATCGATGCGCGGCGGCGCGTCGACGACCAGGCCGTCGGCGCCGTCCGTGATCGGCACCTCGACGATCGCCACCGTGCCCTGCCCCACCGTCGAATCGAAGCGGATCGTCCCGCCCATCAGGTCGACCAGGCTGCGCACCACGGCCAGCCCGAGCCCGCTGCCTTCGGCCATGGCGGCGGTCGACGGCGCGCGGTAGAACGGCTCGAACAGGCGAGGCATGGCCGCCGGATCGATGCCGACGCCGGTGTCGGCGATCTCGATGTGCATCACGCCCGCGTCGCGCAGCAGTTCGGCCGTGATCGTGATGCCGCCGCGCTCGGTATACTTGATCGCGTTGGTGAGCAGGTTGTCCAGCACCTGCCGCAGCCGCGCCGGGTCGGAATAGAGGCGCTCGGCCAGCTCGGGGCCGGCCTCCCAGTGCACGTCGAGGTTGCGCTCGGCCAGCGCCTCCTCCACGTCGCGCAGCGCGGTGTCGATCAGCTTGTCCAGCTGGAAGCCGCGGATGCGCGTCTCCAGCCGGCCCGACGACATCTTCGCGAAATCGAGCAGGTCGCTGATGCGGCCGCGCAGCGCGCGCGTGGCCTCCTTGAGCCGGCGGAACGACGCGTCGCTCGCCTCGACCCGCCCGCGCGACTCGATCACGTCGATCGTGCTCCAGATCGACTGCAACGGCGTCAGCAGCTCGTGGCTCAGCATGCCGAGGAAACGGCCCTTCTCGCGGTCGGCGGTCTCGGCACGCGTCCGCTCGGACTCGGCCACCTCGGCCAGGTGCTCGGCCCGTCCGCGGCTCGCGCGCTCGCGCCGCGCCACCAGCACCCACTGCGCGGCGAGCGCGACCACCAGCACCAGCATCGCGACGATCACCGAGAACGCGACCAGCACCTGGCGGCGCACATCCTCCACCTCGTCGAGGAACACCGACGACATCGCCTGCCGCTGGCGCGCTTCCTGGCCGACACGGGCGAGCGCGTCGCGCACCGCCTGCGCCTCGGCCTGCGCGCGGGCGCGATCCGCCGCGGTGCCCGAGGGCGGCAGGTCG
>JASLEM010000594.1 GCA_030151165.1 Burkholderiaceae bacterium | reverse complement strand
CGCACGCGGGGCCGCACGCGCGCGCGCCCGCCCTCGGGAGTCGCGCGATGACGGCCGCGCCGCCGCTCGCGTCGTCGGTCGCAATCGAACTCGGTGGCCACGTGCTGTGGCTGACGCCGGGCCGCGCCGCCTGGCACCCGGCGTCGCGCACGCTGTTCGTCGCCGACGTCCACCTCGGCAAGGCCGCGAGCTTTCGCGCGCTCGGGCAACCGGTGCCCAGTGGCACGACGCGCGACAACCTCGCGCGGCTCGCCGCGCTCGTCGCGGCGCACGGGGCCGGGCGGCTCGTCGTGCTCGGCGACCTGCTGCACGCCGTCCATGCGCAGCGGCGCAGCGTGATCGAGCCGCTGCAGCGCTGGCGCGACGCGCACCCGTCGCTCGGGTGCGTGCTGGTGCGCGGCAACCACGACTCGCACGCCGGCGACCCGCCGCGCGAGCTGGGCATCGAGGTCGTCGACGAGCCCTGGGCGATCCCCGGGCTCGATGGCGTGCTGGCCTGCCACCATCCGCAGCACGTCGATGCGCACGCGACGCTCGCGGGCCACTGGCATCCGGCGATGACGCTGCGCGGCCGCGCACACGACCACGCGCGCCTGCCGTGCTTCTGCCGCGTGGGGGACCTGCTGGTGCTGCCGTCGTTCGGCGCGTTCACCGGCGCCAGCCCGCAGGCGCCGCCGGCGGGGTCGACCTGCTTCGCCGTCGGAGGCGAGCGGGTCTGGCCGGGGTTGACCGTCGACGCCTGAGCGCCGACCGGGCCGGCCTCAGGCCCTGCGCGGGCGCACGAGCAGGTCGACCCAGCCGCGATCGTCGCGGTTGAGGTTGCGCACGTAGGCGAGGAAGCGCGCGGCGTCCTCCGCGCGGACGGGCGTCGCGAAGAGCGCCGACAGCGCGGGCGTGCCCCAGGTGATGCGCTCGGGGAACTCGGCGACCTCGAAGCGCGCGAGCAGCGACTGCAGCAGCTCGAGCGACACGGTGCCCTGCGACTCGAGCCAGTGCGGCGCGAACTCCATCTTGATCGTCCAGTCGTCGCGGCGATCGAGGAAGGGCCCGAGCCCGGCGAGCACGTGGGCCTCGAAGCCCTGGGTGTCGATCTTGACGAACAGCGGTTGCTGGTCGAAGCCGTGCCGCGCGAGCAGGTCGGCCAGCGCGATCGTGGGCACGGGCACCTTCGTCCAGTTCGGCATGTCGACGCGGTTGTCGAGCGTGCTGGACGGGTTGAACGAGAACGTCGTCGCGTCGTCGGCGCGCGCGCCCGCGATCGCGTTGACGATGGCGACGGGCGCGACGCCGTTGTCGGCGAAGTGGCGCTCGATCGCCGGGATCAGCCGCGGGTCGGCCTCGACGCACAGCACCTCGAAGCCGTTCTTCGCCGCGATGATGCCCACCATGCCGTGGTTGGCGCCGACGTCCAGGAAGTGCGCGTAGCCAGCCTGGCGCGCGAGCGGATAGAGCGCGGAGGTCGTCTCCTCCCAGGTCTTGCGCTGCTTGTACCAGTTGACGTCGCGCGGATCGAGCGCGGCGAAGGTGAGCTGGTTGATCTGGAGGGGGGTGGCCATCGGCGAGGTCGCGGGGATCGGGTCAGTCGGCCGAGGCGGTGGCGAGGCGGCCGGTCGCGTCGAACTCGCAGCGGTAGCGGAACGGGCCGGGCTGCATGCCGGGCGCGCGGACGACGCGGCCGGTGCCGGCGAGCGCGGTGCGGCCGTCCGTCGCGGGCTCGAGCTTGCGGCTGCCGCCGTCGAAGACGATGCCGCTCGCGCGGGCGTGCGTGGCCTGCAGGTGGCCGGCGACGGCGCTCTCGCAGGCCTCGGGCGAGATCTTGCTGAGGTCGGCCTGCCAGACCGGCAACGCCGCGACCGCGTGGCCGTCGGACTCGTGCAGCACGACGCCGGAGGTGTTGCCGCTCGCGCTGTCGTAGGCGCAGCTGTAGCGGAACTCGATCGGCGCGCCGGCGCCGCGGCGGTAGTGGCCGCTGCCCTTGACGTCGAGGTGATCGCCCTCGGCGTTCGCCGTGCGCCCCTCGGCGGCGAACTGCAGCGCCTGCACGCCGCTGCCGCGGATCTCGCGCAGCGAGCGGCTGACGGCGGACTCGCACTCGACGAACGCGTCGCGCGGCGTCGACGCGGCCTCGCGCGGCACCGGCTCGCCCAGCGACGCGGGCATCGCCGCGCTGCTGGCCGGCGCGATCACGTCGGAGGCGGCGTGCGCGACGCCGACGGCACCGAGCGACAGCGCGAACGCGCACGCGAGCGCGCGGGAAAGGAAGGCGAAAGAGCGGAGGCGTTTGTTCATGTCGGAGCGGTTGCGTGCGCGAGAGGCCATCCCCGATGTTGCCACGTCGCTCGACCGCCGGCGCCCCGCGCTTGCAAGACGTTGCACCCCGCGAACGGGCGCGCCGTCAGTCGAGGAACATCATCGAGCACATCACCGCGGAGACCAGACCGCCGCCCATCACGATCGCGCGGTCGCAGAAGCGCTGCTTGGCGACCTGGTACAGCAGCAGCGACGTCACCACGCCGGCCGAGACCGAGCAGGCGAGCAGCAGGCCGATCGGCTCGCCGATGGTCTCGTGGAACAGCACCGCGACGATCACCGCGGCGAAGACGCCGGTGACGCCGCAGGCGAGGTAGAAGCTCGCGGCCGAGATGCGCGGGTGGCCGCGTCGCGGCACGGCCGCGCCGGGCTCCGGGGACGGCTCGCCGCCGGCGTGTGAAACGGCATCGACATCGCGTGATCCGGTCATTGCGTTTCTCCTTCGCGACCGCTCCACGGCGCATCGCAGCAGGTTGATTCCACGCCCTATCGTAGCGCCGACGACCGCTTCCCGGCTAGGGGTTTGCGGGCGGACGGGCGTCGTCCGATCGCCCACGAAAAAGGGCACCTCGCGGTGCCCTCCTCGCCCTCGCGGGCCGATGAACGGATGGATCCGTCGATCAGTTCAGCGCGACTTGCTTGCCGTCCTTGTACGCGTAGAACGTCATGGCCGGGTTCTTCAGTTCGCCGTCGGCTTCGAATTGAACCGTCGTCGTCACGCCCTTGTAGTTCGTCTTGGCGACGAACGGCAGGTAGACCTTCGGGTCGGTCGAGCCGGCCTTCTCCATCGCGTCCGCCAGCACCATGGTCGCGTCGTACGTGTACGGCGAATAGACCTGGAAGTCGCCGGGGAACTCGGCGTCGTAGCGCTTCTTCCACTCGATGCCGCCGGGCATCTTGGCGATGGAGACGCCGCCTTGCGCGCACACCACGTTGCCGAGCGTCTTCGCGCCGGCCGCGAGTTCGGTCAGCTTCTCGGTGCAGATGCCGTCGCCGCCGAAGAACTTGACGTTGGTCATGCCCAGCGTCTCGAGCTGGCGCAGCATCGGGCCGGCCTGCGGGTCCATGCCGCCGTAGAAGATGCCGTCCGGGTTCTTCGACTTGATGGCCGTCAGGATCGACATGAAGTCGGTGGCCTTGTCGTTCGTGTACTGCTCGCTGACGATCTCGATGCC
>JASLEM010000464.1 GCA_030151165.1 Burkholderiaceae bacterium | reverse complement strand
GCGAAGCCTCCCCTTGGGGGACAGCGGCCGTGGGGCTCACTTTTTCTCGGGCTCGTCCTTCTTGCCCTTGTCCTCGGGGATGTACGGCGACCACGGCTGCGCCTTGACCGGCCCCGGCGTCTTCCACACGACGTTGAACTGGCCGTCGGCCTTGATCTCGCCGATGAACACGGGCTTGTGCAGGTGGTGGTTCTTCGGATCCATCGTGATCAGGAAGCCGTCCGGGCCCTTGTAGGTCTGGCCGGCCATCGCCGCGATCACCTTGTCGGTGTCGGTCGACTTGGCCTTCTCCACCGCCTGCGCCCACATGTGGATGCCGATGTAGGTGGCTTCCATCGGGTCGTTGGTCAGCGGCTTGTCCTTGTCGCCGGCGAGATTGTTCTTCTTGGCGTAGTCCGACCACTCCTTGATGAACGCCGCGTTGGTCGGGTTCTTGATCGACATGAAGTAGTTCCACGCCGCGAGGTGGCCGACCAGCGGCTTGGTGTCGACGCCGCGCAGCTCCTCCTCGCCGACCGAGAACGCGACGACCGGGACGTCCGTCGCCTTCAGGCCCTGGTTGCCGAGCTCCTTGTAGAACGGCACGTTGGAGTCGCCGTTGATGGTCGAGACCACCGCCGTCTTCTTGCCTTCGCTCGAGAACTTCTTGATCTTGGCGATGATCGACTGGTAGTCGGAGTGGCCGAACGGCGTGTACTCCTCCATGATGTCGTCGTCGCTCACGCCCTTGCTGTGCAGGAACGAACGCAGGATCTTGTTGGTCGTGCGCGGGTAGACGTAGTCGGTGCCCAGCAGCACGAAGCGCTTGGCCGAGCCGCCGTCCTTGGACATCAGGTATTCGACCGCAGGGATCGCCTGCTGGTTCGGCGCGGCGCCCGTGTAGAACACGTTCTTGCTGAGCTCCTCGCCTTCGTACTGCACCGGGTAGAACAGCAGGCCGTTCAGCTCCTCGAACACCGGCAGCACCGACTTGCGCGAGACGCTGGTCCAGCAGCCGAACACGACGGCGACCTTGTCCTGCGTGATCAGCTGGCGCGCCTTCTCGGCGAACAACGGCCAGTTCGACGCCGGGTCGACGACCACCGGCTCCAGCTGCTTGCCCAGCACGCCGCCCTTGGCGTTGATCTCGGCGATGGTCATCAGCGCGGTGTCCTTCAACACCGTCTCCGAGATCGCCATCGTGCCCGACAGCGAATGGAGGATGCCGACCTTGATGGTGTCGGCGGCGAAGGCGGGAGTGATCGGCGCCATCGCGGCGAGCGCGGCGAGCGCACCCAACGAGAGGCTGAAGGCACGGCGGGAAGTGGTCATCTCGAGTTCGCTCCTGGATAAAGCCCTGCGGAAGCTGCAGTGACGTTGCACGAAGCGTAACGAGCCCCGCGGTCGAGCGGAATACGACACATGCCGTACCCGGGCAGGCCATTTGCCGTGTAACGGCGGAGTGGTACAGCTGAACGGCTGTTCACAGCACAGGGCGCAAGATGGCCCTACAAACCGGTCGCCGATTCGAGGTCCGCGCGTGCGAAACAGGCACCGCGGACGTGGATGGGGCCTACAAGAACAACTTCCCATGCAACGCAAGAGCGCGATCCTTCTCGCAGCCAATCATCACTTCGCCCATCACGGTTTCCGTGGCGCCAGCCTGCGCGACATCGCGCGCGACGCCGGGGTTTCCCTGACCTTGCTGAACCACCACTTCGGCAGCAAGTTCCAGCTGCTGGCCGCGGTGATCGATTCGCACCGGGCGATGCTCGACGAGCGCTCCACCGCGCTCCTCGCGGTGATGGCGGACGGCCCCGGCACCTTCACCGTCGCCGACCTGATCGAGGTCTGGATCCGCATCGCGTTCGAGACCGCGCAGGACCAGGACGGCGAGATGTTCCTGCGCCTGGTCGTGCGCGTGATCGACGACTCCTCCGAAGAGGCCGTCCAGGTCGTGCGCGACAAGCTCGACGACGCCGCCCTCATCTTCATCGACGCGCTGCAGCAGTGCTACCCGAACGCGACGCGCTACGCCGCGGCGTCGGCCTATCTCTACGTCAGCGCCACGCTGCTGAAATTCCTCGTCGGCTCGAAGCGGCTGTTCCGCCTCGCCCGCGCGAGCGCGCCCGAGAACGCGCGCATCGACGACCAGGCGCGCCTCGCCCGCTTCCTCGTCGCCGGCATCGACGCCGCGATGCTGGCCGACGAGCCGGCCGCGATCGGCTCGTCGATGTCCGCGCTGCACGGCGCGACCGGCGCCAACGACGCCGACGGCGCCGAGGACGACCAACGCGCCGAGATCGACGCCGGCAACTAGCGCCGCCGCGCCTGGCGGCGACTTCGCCGCCGCCGGTGCATGCCACCATCGCGCCCGGCCTTCAGCGGCAGCCGCGCCTACCCCCTCGGGCCGAAGTGGCTTGGACGCCGCGCCGACCCCACCCCGCCCGAACGGCTACGCTGCGGTCTCACCTTGCTGATGAGCCACCGCCCATGACCCGTTCCTGCGAAGAAATGATCGCCGCGATGCAGGCGTTCGAGCCGACGAGCGACGGCGCGGACAACGTGCACTGGCTCAACGAGACCGTCGAAGGCTTTGCCGGCCTCGCGCGCTGCGACGACGTCGCGCGGGCGCTGTTCGACCTGCTGGAACGCCACCCCGGCGCCGACTTCGGCACGCCCGCGCCGCTCGTGCGCGCGCTCGAGGGCCTGCCCGCCTACCCCGCGTTGCTGGCCGACTCGCTGCAGCGCCAGCCCACCGAGCTGGGCGGCTGGATGGCCAACCGGCTGCTGAACTCGCCGTTGCCGCGCGAGGAGCGCGCCGCCTGGCTGCAGCGGCTCACCGTGGTCACGTCGCACCCCAAGGCCGACAAGTCGGTGCGCGAGTCGGCGATCCGCTTCCTCGACTTCCAGGCCAGCCGATCGGGCCGCCCGGCCTGAGGCGCCCCGGCCGCCATCGCCCGTCACCGCCCGCGCATCAGCTCCGGCAACGCCCCCAGCACCTTCGCCGCGGCGGCGGTGCGCGTCTCGACGCCCAGCTTCTCGAACACGTGCTCGAGGTGCTTGGTGATCGTCTTCGGCCGCGTGCCGAGGATGTCGCCGATGTCGCGGTTCGTCTTGCCCTGCGCGACCCAGTAGAGCACCTCGGCCTCGCGCGCCGTGAGCCGGAACTGCAGCGACAACGCCTCGACGGCCGCGCCGTTCGAGCTCTCCGTCAGCACGATCAGCCACTCGTCCTCCGCGCTCGCCGGATGCAGGCTGCAGTGCAGGCGCTGCGTGCCGGTGACGCAGGACCAGGTGTCGGCGACGGACGGCGGCGCGGCCTTGTCCGCTGCGGATCCCGGTTCGCCGCTTTCCGTCGCGCCGTCCGTGCCGGCCCCGACGTCCCGCGCGGGCGTGACGCGCGCGCGCACCCAGTCGCACAGGCTCGCGGGCGCGTGCGACGGACCGCCGCTCGCGCCCGCCGAGCCGACGCCCGCGCGCACCGGCGCGCCGCTGCCGAAGTGGCGGCGCATCAGGTCGCGCGCGAGCGGCGTCTGCCACAGCACGCGGCCGTCGGCGGGCCGCAGCGCGATCGACGCGTGGCCGAACGCATCGAGCGCGTTGCGCGCCTGCTTCGCGTGGCGCGCGCTCTGCAGGTGCGCGCCGATGCGCGCCACGACCTCGCGCGGACGGATCGGCTTGGAGACGTAGTCGACGCCGCCGGCCGCGAACGCGGCGAGCACGTGCTCGGTGTCGGTCAGCGCGGTCATGAAGACGATCGGGATCGGCGCGGTCGCCTGGTCGGCCTTGAGCCGGCGCGCCACCTCGAAACCGTCCATGCCGGGCATCAGCGCGTCGAGCAGCACGATGTCGGGCAACGCCTGCGCGGCACGCGCGACCGCGCTCGCGCCGTCGACCGCGACGAGCACCGTGTAGCCCGACTCGTCGAGCGCGTCGTGCAGCACGGCGAGGTTGTCGGGGATGTCGTCGACGATCAGCACCACGCCCGCGGACTCGCCGGCGGCGGCGCGCGACGACCCGCTCGCGGTGCCCGGCGGCTCCTGCATCCACTCAGCCATGCTCGACCTCCCGGCGCCGCAGCGCGACGGCGATGTCGGCGGCCATCGCGTCGAGCTGGAAGCGGCTCGCGAACGCGCGCTGGCGCTCCGTGAAGTCGGCGCAGCCGGGCTCGGTCGCGTCGATGTGGTCGAGCCAGCGGTGGATCCCGCGCGGGTAGCCGACGCGCACCTGCTCGGCGAGCGCGTGCAGCGACGTGAGCGCGGGCAGCGCCGCGAGGCCCGCCTCGATCGACTCGGAGCCAGACGGCGCCGCGGGCGCCCCGGCGACCGCCGCCGCGTCATCGTGGCCGATACGGGAGGCCCGTATCGGCGCCACCTGCCAGTCCAGCTCCAACACGCGACCCAGCCAATCCAGCAACTCCTCGCCGCGCACCGGCTTGAGCACGTAGTCCTCGGCGCCGATGCCGACGTCGTTGTCGAGCCGGCGGTCGAACGCGTTGGCGGACACGATCGCGACCGGCGCGTCGCTCAGCCCGTCCGCGCGCAGGCGGCGGATCGTCTCCCAGCCGTCGATGCCGGGCATCGCGAGATCCATCAGGATGGCGTCGGGCCGCTCGCCGTCGTCGCGCAGCACGCGCAAGGCCTCTTCGCCCGACGCGGCGAGCCGTACCGCGAAGCCGATCGGCTCCAGCAGCTGGCGCAGCAGCTCGCGGTCGACGTCCTCGTTGTCGACCACCAGCAGCCGGCGGCGCGCGCCCGCGTAGCCCGCGCGCCGCGCCGGCGCCGGCCGCGCGACCGGCGCGCCGGCGCGCTGCTCGGGCAGGAACAGCACGATGCGAAAGCGCGTGCCGGTGCCCGGCGTGCTCGCGACGGTCATCTCGCCGCCCATCAGGTCGGTCAGCATCTTGGCGATCGTCAGGCCCAGGCCGGTGCCGCCGGCGTCCTGCGGCGCGGGGCTCGCACGACCGGCCGACGTGCCGCGCGCGAAGGGTTCGAAGATCCGCTCGAGATCGCGTTCGGGGATACCGGGCCCCGTATCCTCGATCTCGAAGTACGCCATCTCGCGCTCATGGCGGATGCGCAGGCTGACCTCGCCACGGTCGGTGAACTTCACGGCGTTGCCGATCACGTTGATGAGGATCTGGCGCAGGCGGCGCTCGTCGGCGCGCACCCAGTGGGGCAACGCGGCGTCGACGTCGCGCCGGAAGCGCAGGCCCTTCGCGCTGGCCTGCAGCTCGAACAGGTCGGCGAGCTGGTCGACGGCCTCGCGGAAATGCATCGTCGTCACCGCGAGCGAGACCTTGCCGCTCTCGATGCGCGCCAGGTCCAGCGTGCCCTCGATCAGCGACAGCAGGTGCTCGCCGCCGCGCCGGATCACGCTGACGGCCTGGCGCCGGTGCGCGGGCAGCGCGGGGTCGTCGTCGAGCAGCTGCGCGTAGCCGATCACGCTGTTGAGCGGCGTGCGCAGCTCGTGGCTCAGCGTCGAGATGTAGCGGCTCTTGGCCTGGTTCGCGGCATCGGCGGCGGCCTTCGCGCGCTGCAGCTCGGCGTCGGTGCGGCGATGCGAGTCGATCTCGCGCGTCAGCCGCAGCGTCTGCGCGCCGAGCGCCTGCGTCTGGCGATTGCTCTCCTCCTGCGCCACGCGCCGGCTCTGGCGCGTGAGCACGGCCCACCAGCCGGCGACGCCGCTCGCCAGCAGCAGCATCGCGAAGACGCTGACGCAGGACTGGCGCAGCGTCGCGGCGGCGGCCGTGGTCGGCGCGTCGCCGAGAGCGTGCAGCTCCTGCTGATAGAGCAGCGCGCACACGCCCGCCAGCAACGCCGACACCGGCACCATCAACGCCAGCCAGCCGCCCAGCCCACCGTCGAACGCGGGCCACAGCCGGCGCGGCAGCACGGTGTGCATCGCGGCGCGCGCCTGCGCGGCCAGGCGCGCGTCGGGCTTGCAGAGATCGCCGCAGCGCGCGTCGAGCGAGCAGCACAGCGAGCAGATCGGGCCCTGGTAGGCCGGGCAGTGCGCCATGTCCGGGCCTTCGTACTCGCGCTCGCAGATCGTGCAGCGCAGAAGCCGATAGCGGCCCTGCGCGGGCGGCGGCACCGGTTCGGCGGCGCGGGCGAGGTAGTACCTGCCCTTGGTGGCCCACGCGATCAGCGGCGACGCGACGAACGCGGTGACGAGCGCGATCAGCGCCGAGAACGCCTGTGCCAGCGGCCCGAACGCGCCGAGGTGCGCGGCGATGCTCAGCACCGACGCCGCGCCCATCGCGCCGACGCCGACCGGGTTGACATCGAACAGGTAGGCGCGCCGGAATTCGATGCCCCGGGGCGACAGCCCGAGCGGCTTGTTGACGACCAGGTCCGCGACGACCGCCATCAGCCACGAGATCGCGAGGTTCGCATAGAGCCCCAGCACCTTGCCGAGTACCGTGAAGACGTCGAGCTCCATCAGCATCAGCGCGATCGCCGTGTTGAAGGCGACCCACACGACGCGGCCCGGATGGCTGTGCGTCAGCCGCGCGAAGAAGTTCGACCACGCGAGCGAGCCGGCGTAGGCGTTCGTCACGTTGATCTTGAGCTGCGACAGGATCACGAACGCCGCCGTCGCCGCGACCGACAGCGCGGGGCGGCTGAAGACGGTGTCGTACGCGGCGAGGTACATCTGGTTCGGGTCGACCGCGCGGTCGAGCGGCACCGAGTGGCCGATCGCGATCCACGCGAGCAGCGTGCCGCCCAGCATCTTCAATACCCCGGGCAGTACCCAGCCCGGGCCGCCGATCGCGACGCCCAGCCACCAGCGCTTGCGGTTCGCGGCCGTGCGCGCGGGCATGAAGCGCAGGTAGTCGGCCTGCTCGCCCATCTGCGTCATCAGCGCGATGCCCACCGTCATCGCGCTGCCGAACCTGAGCACGTCGAACGCGCCGCCGCGGCCGTCCTCGCCCGCGTAC
>JASLEM010000462.1 GCA_030151165.1 Burkholderiaceae bacterium | reverse complement strand
GAGGCCGCCCAGCACGCCGGCCCCGGCGCCCGCGCCGCCGCTCGCGCGGTCGCTGCTGCCGCCGTTCTGCGGCGCGGCCGCGAACACGCGGCTGGCCAGGCGCGAGAACGGCAGGCTCTGGATCCAGACGGAGCCGGGGCCCGAGACCTTCGCGAGGAATAGGCCTTCGCCGCCGAACAGCGCGGTCTTCACGCCGCCGACGAACTGGATCTCGAAGTTGACGCCCTGCGTGTACGCGACGAGGCAGCCGTGCTCGATGAGCAGCGTCTCGCCGGGTTGCAGCTCGCGCCGCTCGACGCTGCCGCCGCCGTGCACGAAGGCCATGCCGTCGCCTTCGAGCCGCTGCATGACGAAGCCGTCGCCGCCGAAGAAGCCCGTGCCCAGGCGCTGCGCGAACTGCAGCCCGATCGACACGCCGCGCGCCGCGCACAGGAAGGCCTGCTTCTGCGCGATCAGCACGCCGCCGACGCTGCGCAGGTCGATGTCGAGGATCTTGCCGGGGATCGGCGCCGCGAACGCGACGTGGCGCTTCTGGTTCGACTGGTTGGTGTAGACCGTCGTGAACACGTTCGCGCCGGTCAGCAGGCGCTTGCCGGCGCCGAGCAGCGAGCCGAGCAGGCCCGAGCTCTGCTGCGAGCCGTCGCCGAAGATCGTGTCCATCCCGACGCCCGCCTGCATGTACATCATGCTGCCGGCCTCGCCGACGGCGGCCTCGCCCGGGTCGAGCTCGATCTCGACGTACTGCATCTCCGCGCCCTTGATCAGGTAGTCCACCACGTCCATTGCCATCATCGTCCCCTGGGTAAGCGTTGCCGTGCCCGGCATTCTGCTTCAACCTCCGGGAGGGTCGATGAATCCGAGCTTGCGCGCGCCCCGCCATCGACCCCGGGGGGGCTCGTTTTCCTCATGAGGAGTTTGCATATGGTGACCGGCAACAAGCTCCGTTATCCTGCCGCACCGCCAACTACGAGCGGCCCGGCCACAAGCAGGACGCCGCCCTCACGAGACATGACCCACCCCGTCACCACCGCCGCGGAACAACCCGCCCGCCCCGCCGTCCTCGACCTCATCGGCAACACGCCCATGGTCGAGGTGACGCGCTTCGACACCGGCTGCTGCCAGCTCTTCCTCAAGCTCGAGTCGCAGAACCCCGGCGGCTCGATCAAGGACCGCATCGGCCTCGCGATGATCGAGACCGCCGAGCGCGACGGCCGCCTCAGGCCGGGTGGCACCGTCATCGAGGCGACCGCGGGCAACACGGGCCTCGGGCTCGCGCTTGTGGCGCGCGCGAAGGGCTACCGCGTCGTGCTGGTCGTGCCGGACAAGATGTCGTCGGAGAAGGTGCTGCACCTGAAGGCGCTCGGCGCCGACGTGCACACGACGCGCTCGGACGTCGCCAAGGGCCATCCCGAGTATTACCAGGACGTCGCGGCGCGCCTCAAGCAGGAGATGGGCGACGACGCGTTCTACATCGACCAGTTCAACAACCCCGCCAACCCGCTTGCGCACGAGACCGGCACCGCGCCCGAGATGTGGCAGCAGATGGGGCACCGCATCGACGCGATCGTCTGCGGCGTCGGCTCGGGCGGCACGCTGACCGGCCTGAAGCGCTACTTCGAGCGCGTATCGCCCGAGACCGAGATGGTGCTCGCCGACCCGAAGGGCTCGGTGCTCGCCGAGTACATCGCCACCGGCCACCTCGGCACCGCCGGCTCGTGGGCCGTCGAGGGCATCGGCGAGGACTTCATCCCGTCGATCGCCGACCTGAGCACGGTGCGCACCGCCTACACGGTCGACGACGAGGAGAGCTTCAGCACCGCGCGCGAGCTGCTCAAGCGCGAAGGCATCCTCGCGGGTTCGTCGACCGGCACGCTGCTCGCCGCCGCGCTGCGCCACTGCCGCGCGCAGACCACGCCCAAGCGCGTCGTCACCTTCGTCTGCGATACGGGCACCCGGTATCTGTCCAAGGTCTACAACGACAGCTGGATGTTCGACCAGGGCCTGCTGCAGCGCTCCAGCGTCGGCGACCTGCGCGACCTGATCTCGCGCCGCGTGGTCGACGAGGCCGTGATCAGCGTCTCGCCCGACGACACCCTGCTGACCGCGTTCCAGCGCATGCGCGCGGCCGACATCTCGCAGGTGCCCGTGCTGCAGAACGGCAAGCTCGCGGGGCTGCTGGACGAGTCCGACCTGCTGCTGCACGTCAGCGGCGACTCCGAGCGCTTCCGCCAGCCGGTGGGCCGCGCGATGAACCGGCAGATCCGCACGCTCGCGCCGAACGCCGGCCTGCAGGCGCTGATCACGACGCTGCAGGAAGGCTGGGTCGCGGTCGTCGCCGACTCGAGCGGCTTCCACGGCCTGATCACGCGCTTCGACCTGCTGAACTACCTGCGCCGCACGCTCGCCTGAGTCATGACCGCCCGGGCTCGCTCCGCTCACCGCCCCCGAGGGGTTCGTGTGGACATACGACAGTCCAGTGGACTGGTGTACGCCTCACGAACGGCCGGCTCGCTCCGGAGCGGCCGAGCGCTCGCCGGCCAGCGACGCGTCACACAATATCGACAAGGAAACGAATGAGCAACGACCAGACCGACAAGGCCCGCAAGCAGGCCGGCTTCGAGACCCGCGTGATCCACGCCGGCCAGTTCCCCGACCCGTCGACCGGCGCGATCATGCCGCCGATCTTCCAGACCTCGACCTACGTGCAGTCGAGCCCGGGCGTGCACAAGGGCTACGAGTACTCGCGCAGCCAGAACCCGACGCGCGAGGCGCTCGAGCGCTGCGTCGCCGACCTCGAGGGCGGCCAGCGCGGCTACGCGTTCGCGTCGGGCCTGGCCGGCATGTCGACGGTGCTCGAGCTGCTCGACGCCGGCTCGCACATCATCGCCAGCGACGACCTGTACGGCGGCTCGTTCCGCCTGTTCGAGCGCGTCCGCAAGCGCAGCGCCGGCCACGAGATCAGCTTCATCGACATGACCGACCCGCAGGCCATCCGCGCCGCGCTGCGGCCGAACACGAAAATGCTGTGGGTCGAGACGCCGTCCAACCCGCTGCTCAAGCTGATCGACCTGGAGGCCGTCGCGAAGATCGCGCGCGAGGCCAACCTGATCGCCGTGGCCGACAACACCTTCGCGAGCCCCTGGGGCCAGAACCCGCTGGCGGTCGGCTTCGACATCGTCGCCCACTCGACGACCAAATACCTCAACGGGCATTCGGACGTCGTCGGCGGCATCGTGGTGGTCGGCCGCGAGCCGCGCCACGCGGACCTCGCCGAGCAGCTCGCGTTCCTGCACAACGCCGTCGGCTCGATCGCCGGCCCGTTCGACTCCTTCCTCGCGCTGCGCGGCGTGAAGACGCTCGCGATCCGCATGGAGCGCCACAACCAGAGCGCGCTGGCGCTCGCGCAGTGGCTCGAGGCGCACCCGAAGGTCGCGCGTGTGCACTACCCCGGGCTCGAAAGCCACCCGCAGCACGCGCTCGCGAAGCGCCAGATGCGCGGCGGCGGCGGGATGATCTCGGTCGACCTGAAGAGCGACCTCGCCGGCTCGCGCCGCTTCCTCGAGGCGGTGCATCTCTTCGCGCTCGCCGAGAGCCTGGGCGGCGTCGAGAGCCTGATCGAGCACCCGGCGATCATGACGCACGCATCGATCCCGGCGGAGCAGCGCGCGAAGCTGGGCATCGGCGACACGCTGATCCGGCTGTCGGTGGGCATCGAGAACCTCGACGACCTCAAGGCCGACCTCGAGAACGGGTTCGCGCGGATCTGACACGCCCTGGCGGCTGGCTCGAACGCCGGCCGCCATCCCCTGCTTGCCGTTTGCGCCGCGCCGGGTCGGCGGTACAGTCGTGGCTGCGGCAGATGCGCCGCGCCTCCAGCCCCGCGACGGCGAGCCCCGCATGCCCCATCGCTTCACCGGCGCCCACCGACACCGCCAGACGAACATGGTCTACGACTATGCGGCCACCTACGTCGTCGCCGGCCGCGACGTGACGTGGGAAGCGCGCGTCAAGTGCGGCAGCAAGGGCTGGAGCCTGAGCGGCGGCGGCATCGAGCTGCCCGCCGAACACGCCGAGACCGGGCTCGGCATGACCGCCGAATCGGTCGTCCGGCTCGACGTGAACCGGGCGATCGACGGGATCGACTCCTAGCGGCCGCGGCGCGACCGCCGTCGTCGATCAGTAATTTGCGGCCGCGCGGACGTCCGCGGCCGGCTTGCCGAGATCGGCCAGCAGCTCCGGCCCGACGATCGAGAACGGCACGCAGCCGTAGGACAGCAGGCGGTCGTGGAAGTCGTGCAGGGAGGCCTTGTCGCCGGCCTGGCGCGTGTAGTCGGCCAGCAGCGTCTCGAGCTGCAGGCGGCCGACCGTGTACGCGATCACGTAGCCCGGGCGCAGCGCGTAGCCGGCCACCGCGGCCTCGGACGCGCTCTTCGTGAAGCCGGTCTGCTCCTCGAAGTACTTCGCGGCCTGCGCGACCGTCCATTCGCCGGTGGCCATCTTGCCGTCGACGACCACGCGCGCGCCGCGCACGCGTTCCCAGCGCGCGGTGAACAGGCGCGCGTCGAGGTCGTCGCCGTACAGCCCGAGGCGCACGAACATCTCCTCGCCGTAGAACGCCCAGCCCTCGGCGAACACGCCGGAGAACTGCGTCTTGCGCACGAAGTCCGGGTGGCGGCGGGCGATCGACAGCTGCAGGAAGTGGCCCGGCATCGCCTCGTGCGCGCCGGTCGACAGGATGCGGTCGCGGTCGAAGTCCTCGTTCATGTCGAGGCGGTCGGCGGCCTCCTTCAGCGACGCCGGCGGCGTGATGAAGTAGTAGCCGGTCGACGACTTGTCGAACAGCCGCGGCGAGTCCATCGACGCGCCGGGCGAGACGGGCTGCAGGAACTTGGGCGTCTCCACGACCTCCATCGAGCCGAGCCACGACGGGATCGTGACGAGGTCCTGCGCCTCGACGAACGCCCGCAGCTGCGCGATGCGCTCGCGGTAGTAGCCGACCAGCGCCTCGCCGTCCGGCGCCATGCCGCCGCCGCTCTCGGCGCCGAAGGGCTGCTTGCGCTGCGCCGACAGGTTCTTCAGCCACGCCTCTTCCGCCCAGCCGTGCGCGAGCTCGTCGCGCGCCATCTGGTCGAGGTCGCCCGAGTCGTACGGCAGCAGCATCTGGTCGTGCAGCATCTTGTTGTAGGCGACCTTGCCCATCGCGAAGTTCTCGGGCAGCTTGTCGACGTGCGCCTTCAGCCAGGCGCCGGTGTCGGCGAGCGTCGCGATCACGGCTTCGCGGGCCGCGACGAAGCGCTCGAACGCCGCCGGGTCGCCGGCGAGCTGCGTCTTGGCGGCGTCGCTCAGCGCGCCGCCGAGGAAGTCCGGCGCGCCGGCGATCTGCTGGATGCCGGCGACGGCCTGCAGGTGCCCCGGGTGCGTGACCAGCTTCTGGCCGGCGACGATGTAGGCCGTCGCCTTGGACAGCCGGCTCGTGATGTCGGCCCAGGCCTTGTCGAGATCGGCCTGCGTCGCGCCGTCGCGGCCCGGCACGGGCAGGTGCAGGAACTGCGAGAAGATCGCGCCCGTCACGGCCAGCGCGGGGCCGGCGTAGTCCTTGCGGTCGGACTGCGTCACGAGCAGGTCGTCGAGCTCGCCGCCGATCTGCGCCCGCAGCAGCTTCGCGTCGTCGCCGTCGACGAGCGAGATGCCCGGGCCGGCGTCGTGCTGGATGGCCTCGAGCTGCTTCGTCCAGCCCTTGAGCCAGCCGATGTAGGCGACGCGACCGGCCTCGCTGGGCACCTCGAGGTCGCCGTCCAGGCCCGGCAGGCCGAGCGCCGTCGCCTGCATCGGGTGCAGGTGGCCCTGCGTGCGGACCATCTCCTGCGACAGCGCCGTGAGGCGGTCGTGCGTCGACGCCGCGTTCGGCGCGGGCGTGGCCGCCAGCGCGGCGGCCGAGGCCAGCAGCGCGATCGAGAAGGCCAAGGCCGAGGTCTTGCGTGAAATCATTCGTGTCCTGCGTGTTCGTGCGGCCGTGCCGCGGCTGGGGTGCCCGTCCGCCGCGAGCGCACGTCGACCGCGACGCGACACCTGCCCGGCAGCGGGCGACGCATGTTAATTCAGCGCGCGGCGGCGACCCGGCGCGCGCCGACGTAAAGCCCACGCGCGTGCGCCAATGCGCGCGGCCGGCGCGTCAGGCGGCGTTCGGCCGCAACGCCTTCAGCACGGTCGCGAGCGCGTCGAGCGCCGCGGCGGGCGTCTCGAGGAACTGCGCCTGCACGATCGCGCCGTCGATCGCGAGCGCCACCGCGCGCGCCACCTCGTCGCGCCGGCCGGACGCGCGCATCAGCGCTGCGACGGCGTCGGTCATGTCCTGCTTGTGGCGCCGCGTGATGTCGACGACGCCGGGCAGCACCGGCCCCAGCTCGCCGACGCTGTTGAGGAACGCGCAGCCGCGGTACTCGTCGCTCGAGAGCCACTCGGACAGCGCCGGCACCACGGCCGCCAGCGTGCCGCCGTGGCGCGCGAGCGCGCCGGTGAACCAGGCCATCCAGCGATCGTGACGGTAGTCGAGGAACGCCAGGATCAGGTCGTCCTTGCTCGGGAACTGGCGATAGAACGTGACCTTGGCGACGCCCGACTCCGCGATCACGCGGTCGATGCCGGTCGCGCGGACGCCGTCGCGGTAGAAGAGATCGTGTGCCGTGAGGAGGATGCGGTCGCGCGGCGGCGGCGGCAACGTCGGCGCTGCGGATCGGCGTCGACGGACAGGCGGGGCGGTGGCGGGCATGCCCACATTGTAGACAGACCTGTTCACCTGGCCTAGACTCGCAACCCATGTAGACGGATCTGTCTACAACGACCACATCCTCCGCCACCCTTCCAGAAAGAGACACCATGGACACCAAGCCGCCGCTGCCGCCCTTCACCCTCGAGACCGCCCGGCAGAAGGTGCGCGGCGCGGAGGACGCCTGGAACTCGCGCGATCCGGCGCGCGTGTCGCTGGTCTACACCGAAGACACGCGCTGGCGCAACCGCGTCGAGTTCCCGGTCGGCCGCGCGGCCGTGCGCGAGCTGCTGGAGCGCAAGTGGGCGCGCGAGCTGGACTACCGCCTCATCAAGGAGCTGTGGGCCCACGACGGCAACCGCATCGCGGTGCGCTTCGCCTACGAGTGGCACGACGACTCCGGCCACTGGTTCCGCAGCTACGGCAATGAGAACTGGGAGTTCAACGAGCACGGCTTCATGATGCGGCGCTTCGCCAGCATCAACGACATGCCGATCGCGGAAGGCGACCGCAAGTTCTTCTGGCCGCTCGGCCGCCGGCCGGACGACCATCCCGGCCTGAGCGACCTCGGCCTGTGATCAGCCGGCCGCGAGGCGTTTCAGCACGTCCATCGCGGCCGCCGGCGCGCGCTCCTTCGCGCCGTTGATCATGAACATGAACACGTCGCGCGACGCCGCCGCCGGCGCGCCCGTGTCGCCGGGCACCAGCGGCAGGCCCGCCGGTTCGCCGCCCGCGGCCCAGGCCTGCGCGCAGGCGGTGTAGGCGGCGAGCACGTCGGGCGCATACCCCGTGGGGTTGTGCGATTCGGCGCGCATCAGGCGCAGGTAGACGAAGTCGGCGGTGAGGTTCGCGAACGACGGGTAGTCGGGCGAGTCGGTGATCACCACCGCGGCCTTGTATTTGCGCGCGAGGTCGAGGAAGCCCGGCACCATGAAGCTGTCGTTGCGGACGTCCAGCACGTGGCGCAGCGGACGGCCTTCGACGTCGGGCGGCAGCAGCCGGAGGAAGGCCTCGAAGTCTTCCGCGTCGAACTTCTTCGTCGGCGCGAACTGCCACAGCACGGGCCCGAGCTTGTGGTCGAGGCGCGCGAGACCGCTGTCGATGAAGCGCCCGATCGACTCGCCCGCCTCGGCGAGCACGCGCCGGTTGGTCGCGAAGCGGTTGGCCTTCAGCGCGAAGACGAAGTCGTCCGGCGTCTCGTCGCGCCAGCGCTCGAACGCCGACGGCTTCATCGTGCTGTAGTACGTGCCGTTGACCTCGATCGCCGTCACCTGCCGGCTCGCGTACTCGAGCTCGCGCTTCGCGGGGAGCTTGTCCGGGTAGAACGTCTCGCGCCACGGCTCGAACGTCCAGCCCCCGATGCCCACACGGATTCGACTCATGGCCCTGGCTCCTGCGCTTGAAACGTTGAGAGCGTCCTTTTTACCTCAAGCGGTGCCCGCCGTGACGGCGGCCATGTCGGCGACCGCTCGACCGTCAGGCCGCGCGGTCGACGGCCAGCAGGTCGAACAAGGTGCGCGCGACGACCTTCGTGGCGCGGCGCAGGTCCTCGAGGTCGAGGTGCTCGTCGGCCCGCTTCGCGTTGGACTCCAGCACCGTGCGCGGCCCCGCGCCGTAGATCACGGCCGGGATGCCGCGCTCGCTGAAGAGGCGCGCGTCGGTGTAGAGCGGCGTGCCGCAGACCGGGATCGGTTCGCCGAACAGCGCCGTGCCGTGCCGCACCAGCGGCTCGACCAGCACCGCGTTGCCGGCCAGCGGCTTGAGCGGATGCGCGAGCAGCAGGCGGCGCAGGTCGACGCTGACGCCCGGGTAGCTCGCGGCCGCGGCGGCGATGGTGTCGCGGATCTCGCGCTCGACGGCCGCCGGGTCTTCCTCGGGGATCATGCGCCGGTCGAGCTTGAGCACCACGGTGCCCGGCACGACGTTGGTGTTGGTGCCGCCCTCGATGCGGCCGACGTTGATGTACGGATGCACGATGCCCGCCACGCCCGAGCGCACCTGCGTGTACGCCGCGTTGCGCGCATACAGCGCGTTCAGCACGGCGACCGCGCCCTGCAGCGCGTCGATCGCGGTGTCCGGCACCGCGGCGTGGCCCATGCGGCCGTGCACCGTCGCTTCCATCTGCAGGCAGCCGCTGTGCGCGGTCACGACCTGGTAGCTGAAGCCGGCGGCCATCAGCAGGTCGCAGCGCGCGAGGCCCTGCGCCAGCAGCCAGCCCGGGCCCAGCGTGCCGCCGAACTCCTCGTCGTACGTGAAGTACAGCTCGACGCCGCCGCGCAGCCGTCCGCGCAACGTCTCGAGCGCGCGCGTGGCGAAGGTGTAGGTCGCGAAGTCGCTCTTGCTCACGGCCGACGCGCGCCCGTACAACTGCCCGTCGACGATCTCGCCGCCGTACGGGTCGTGC
>JASLEM010000591.1 GCA_030151165.1 Burkholderiaceae bacterium | reverse complement strand
ATCCCGACGACGGGCCTGCGCTTCTTCACGGTCTACGGGCCCTGGGGCCGGCCCGACATGGCTTACTTCTCGTTCACGCGCGACATCCTCGCCGGCCAGCCGATCGCGGTCTACAACGACGGGAAGATGATGCGCGACTTCACGTACATCGACGACATCGTCGACGGCGTCGTCGCCACGCTCGACAAGGCCGCCGCGCCCGATCCCGCGTTCGACCCGCTCGCGCCGCACGCCGGCAGCTCGCGCGCGCCGTATCGCGTGTTCAACATCGGCAACCAGGATCCGGTGGCGCTCGGCGAGTTCATCGCGACGATCGAGCACGCGCTGGGCGTCGAGGCGGTCAAGGTCTACAAGCCGATGCAGCCGGGTGACGTCGTGGCCACGCATGCCGACGTGTCGGCGCTGCGCGCGTGGACGGGCGTCTCGCCGCGCACGCCGCTGGCGGTCGGGATCGACCGGTTCGCGCAGTGGTATCGGCGATACTACGCCGCCGCCTGACCGGCCTGCCGCGCTGACTGCGCCGGACGCGCGTCTCGGCGCGGCGCGCGCGAGCGAGTGACGTTTCGCGCATCGCCGCGATCTCGCAGGCGACGGACCGCATCTTGCATGCGCCCGCTCGCCCCGATCCATCGCCGTTCCCGAGGCGCGCCTCGCCCACGAGTCCTGACCTCACGATGAATTTCGCCTCGCTTCAATTCGGATGCTTCCTGGTGCTGCTGCTCGGCGCCAACGCACTGCTGCGAAGGCACGAGCACCGGAACACGCTGATGCTGGTGGCGAGCTATTACTTCTACGCCTGCTGGGACCCTCGCTTCCTGCTGCTGATCTGGACGGTGACGGGCGTCAGCTTCCTCGCCGGGCGCCTCATCGGTGGCTCCGAGGATCCGCTGCAACGCAAACGCGTGCTCATCGCCTACGCGATCTTCAGCCTGACGGTGCTGGCGATCTTCAAGTACCTCGATTTCTTCATCGATTCGGCGCGCGCGGGGCTCGTCGCGCTCGGCATCCCGGTCGAACTCGTGCGCCTGGGCATCCTGCTGCCGGCGGGCATCTCGTTCTTCACGTTCGAGTCGCTGAGCTACGTCATCGAGATCTACCAACGCCACCTGCCCGCCACCACGCGCCTGAAGCACTACGCGTTGTTCATCGGGTTCTTTCCCAAGCTCGTGGCGGGCCCGATCGAGCGGCCCGCGGTGCTCATCCCGCAGATCCAGCAGCCGCGCGTCGTCACGATCGACGGCTTCACGCGCGGCCTGTTCCTGATCCTGCTGGGCCTGTTCAAGAAGATCGTGATCGCCGACGGCCTCGCGCCGACGGTCGCCTCCGTCTTCAACACGTCCACCACGCCCAGCGCGCCGGACATCGCCCTCGGCGTGTACGCCTTCGCGCTGCAGATCTATTGCGATTTCTCGGGCTACACGGACATCGCCCGCGGCGTCTCCAAGCTGTTCGGCATCGAGCTCAGCCAGAATTTCCGCTTCCCGTACTTCTCGTCCGGCCCGAGCGAGTTCTGGAAGCGCTGGCACATCTCGCTGTCGTCGTGGCTGCGCGACTATCTCTACATCCCGCTGGGCGGCAACCGCCTCGGCGAGGCGCGCACGCGCGTCAACCTGATGATCACGATGCTGCTGGGCGGCCTGTGGCACGGCGCGGCATGGAACTTCGTCGCCTGGGGCGGCTACCAGGGCGCGCTGCTGGTGGGCCAGCGCATGAAGCCGCGCGTGCTGCCGGACGGCGTCGCGCGCAAGGCCGTGACGATCGTCTCGACGTTCCTGTTCTTCCAGCTCGTGTGCTATGGCTGGCTGCTGTTCCGCGCGCACTCGTTCGCGCAGATCGCGGCCTTCACGAGGCAGCTCGCGACCGGTGGCTACCACGTCGCGCCGACGCTGCTCAAGCCGTCGCTGGCCACGATGATCGGTGTCGTGCTGCTGGTGGCCTACGACTTCATGGCCTACCGCAGCGAGCGCGCGACCTTCTATCGTGCGTGGCCGGTGCCCGTGCGTTCGGCGCTCTATGCGGTGATGCTGTTCGTGATGATCATGGGCTTCGCGAACGCGCGCAGCGCCTTCATCTACTTCCAGTTCTGACGATGACGCCCACCTTGCCGCTCGCGCCTGTCCGTCCGCTTCGCGTCGTGCTCCTGTCGCTCGCCTGGATGCTGGTCTGGCTGATCGCGCTCGATGTCGGGACGCGCGCCGTCGTCTCGCGGGTCGCGGCGCATCATCCCGACGCCGGCCTGGTGCGCTATTTCGAATACGGGTTGTCGATCGAGTCCAAGCTCGATGCGACCACGCGCCTCGCGCCGACCGCGCCCGACGCGATGATCCTGTCGGCCGGCTGGCTCGACCCGGTCGAATGGCGCTCGCTGCCCACGCGTCCCGAGCCGGGCGCGGACAAGCTGGTGGCGGTCTACGGCCAGTCGTTCGCGTTCAACGCCACGCGCGAGACGGCCCGCCTCGACGGCCATCTCACGCTGCGCCGCATCGGCGGCCCCGCCGCGCCGCCCGATCACTCGTATGCCGCGTACCTGGCGGACGACGGCAACGCGAATGCGGACGTGGTCGTCGTCGGCATCCTGGCGTCGGCGGTGTCGCACATGGGCGCGATGTCGGGCGCCGACTGGACCTTCGAGCACCCGGCACCGTTCACCTACCCGCGCTACACGCTGAAGGACGGCCGGCTCGAGCCCGAGGTGCCGGTGTTCGTGACCGAGCAGGCTTTCCGTGAGGCGTTCGCCGCTAACTCGGACGCGTGGCGCCAGTACAAGGCGCAGCTGCTGCGCAACGATCGCGGCTTCGATCCGCTCACTTTCGATCGCACGGGATGGGACAAGTCGCAGATCGCGCTGCTGCTGCGGCGTGGCTGGGTGGCGCACTCGCAGGACTACGGCGACGGCATCTACGACGCGCGCGCCGGTTTCGCGTCGGACGCGGGCCAGATCCAGGTGCTGAAGGCGATCCTGGCCGACCTTGGCCGGCGCACGAAGGCGCGCGGGCAGCGGCTGATCGTGCTGCTCGAGCAGGACCAGGGCTATGGCGATGCGCTGAACCGCGCCCTCCGCCCCACCCTGGACGCCGCGCACATCGAGGTCATCAGCACCCACGAGCTGTTCTCGGCCGACGACCCGCGCAACTTCCAGCCGGACGGGCACTACACCCTCGCCGCCAACGAGCTGCTCGCCCGCCGATTGCTGACCGTGATCCGCTCCGCGCCTCCCGCGCAGTGAGGCCCGGCGCCTCGGTGCTCAGGGGTGGGCGTTCCGGACGGGCCGAACACGCCCGCCGCTCCTCTCGAGCCGATCGCGCAGCCAGTTGCGCACCGGCAGTTCCAGCAGGCGCTCGAACAAGGTCGCCAACGCGAAGATCAGCGCGAACAAGGCGACGCCGCTGAACGGCGCATACCGTTCGACCTGCGACCCGAGCGCGATGGCGACCCACGTGGCCACCGGGCCGTGGATCAGGTAGATCGTGTAGCTCGGTCGCCCCACGAATTCGAACGCGCGGCCCAGTCGGACGCCCGGGGTGGCCCGCGCGCCGAGCAGCACGCAGGCCGGGAACACCAGGCAGCAGCACAGCGCGTCGAAGACGCCGTTGACCGGCCCGAGCGAGGGCATCGCGAAAACGCCGGCGATCACCGCGATGACGGCCAGCGCCGGTACCCGCAGGTGCGACCGCCAGTCGCGGTGCTGGTAGATGAAGATGCCGAAGAGGAGCCCGAAGCAGGCGCGTACGCTGGCGGAGACGATGGACGTCGCGCGCCAGGTCACGCCGGCGGCGACGCCGTCGTGCAGCAGCGCCAGCGCGATCACGCCCAGGCCCAGCGTCACGATGGTCGCGACCATCACGCGCCCCACGAGCACCGACCGGTTCAGGACGTAGACGAGGTTGGAGACCAGCTCGTAGAACACCGACCAGCACGGGTGGTTGAACGGGTAGAGATAGAGGTTGCCGGGCAGGCTGGCCGGCAGGAAGGCGAACGCGAGCACGATCGCGCGCCACAGGGCGGCGGTGTCGCTGCGGCCGTGGAAGGACACCAGCGACACCGCGATCGCCGTCGCGATGACATACATCGGATACAGCCGGATCAGCCGCACCAGCATGAACTTGCCCGACGACATCCGGCCGTCGCGCAGCTTGCGGCCGTAGGCATGCGCGATCACGAAGCCGCTCAGCACGAAGAAGAGGTCGACGGCGAGGTAGCTGTGCCAGAAAGCCACCGGGCCCCAGAATTTCTCGGTGTGGAAGATGGCGACGAACAGGGCGGCCACGCCTCTCGCGCCGTCCAGCGTCAGGTAGGTCTTGCCTGCTCGATCCTGCGCAATCATCCGAGGAATCCTTCGCCCTGCCGGCGTGATGTTGTCCAATGTCCGCGCGTGCGCGCACCCGCCGCCACAATGCACGAGCCGCGCCAGGGGCGGTGGGCGCGGCGTGCGGCGGGGCTCCATGCTACCTGCCCCGCCGGCGCGCTCCGGGAGGCGGCCCGGTCGACGCATCGGCCGCCCGGGCTGGCACACTGAATGCCATCGCCGCGTTGGCGTCCGGCGGCAGACCATAATGCCGCATCGACGACACTGGAGCGCGCCAAAGCGCGGCACGATGCACCAGTTGGAGCGTGCATTGCACAAGGAAATCACATGATCTTGGTCACCGGCGGCGCCGGCTTCATCGGCAGCAATTTCGTCCTCGACTGGCTCGAGAACCACGACGAGCACGTCCTCACGCTCGACGCCCTGACCTATGCCGGCAACCTCGCCAACCTCGAGCCCCTGAAGGGCGACCCGCGCCACGTGTTCCAGCACGGCGACATCGGCGACCGCGCGCTTGTCGACCGGCTGCTCGCCGAGCACCGCCCGCGCGCGATCGTGAACTTCGCGGCCGAGAGCCACGTCGACCGCTCGATCCTCGGCCCGGGGGCGTTCCTCAAGACGAACATCGAGGGCACGTTCAACCTGCTCGAGTCGGCGCGCGCGTACTACGCGACGCTCGAGGGCGACGACAAGGCCTCGTTCCGCTTCCTGCATGTCAGCACGGACGAGGTCTACGGCTCGCTGACGCCCGACGCCGCGCCGTTCACCGAGACGCACCCGTACGAGCCGAACAGCCCGTACTCGGCCAGCAAGGCCGCGAGCGACCACCTCGTGCGCGCCTGGCACCACACCTATGGCCTGCCGACGCTGACGACCAACTGCTCGAACAACTACGGCCCGCTGCACTTCCCCGAGAAGCTGATCCCGCTGGTGATCGTCAACGCGCTGGCCGGCAAGTCGCTGCCGGTCTACGGCGACGGGCTCAACGTGCGCGACTGGCTGTACGTCAAGGACCATTGCTCGGCGATCCGCACCGTGCTCGAGAGCGGCCGCGTCGGCGAGACCTACAACGTCGGCGGCCTGAACGAGAAGACGAACATCGAGATCGTGCGCGGCATCTGCGCGCTGCTCGACGAGTTCCGCCCCGACCCGGCCGGCGCGCGCGATCGCCTGATCACCTTCGTCAAGGATCGCCCGGGCCACGACCGCCGCTACGCGATCGACGCGACCAAGCTCGAGAAGGAACTCGGATGGCGTCCGAAGGAGACCTTCGAGACCGGCCTGCGCAAGACGGTGCAGTGGTACCTCGCGAACACCGAGTGGGTCGAGGGCGTGCAGAGCGGCGCCTACCGCGACTGGGTTTCGACCCAATACGCGAAGCCCTGACGCCATGAAGATCCTCCTGCTGGGATGCGACGGCCAGGTCGGCTGGGAACTGCAGCGATCGCTGCAGCCGCTGGGCGAGGTCGTCGCGCTCGATTTCCAGAGCCGCGAGTTCGCCGCCGACTTCTCGAAGCCCGACGCGCTCGCCGCGACCGTCGCGGCCGTCAGGCCCGACCTCATCGTCAATTCGGCCGCGCACACCGCGGTCGACAAGGCGGAGTCCGAACCCGCGCTGGCGCAGGCGATCAATGCCGACGCGCCGGGCGTGATCGCGCGCGCGGCGGCGGCGTCCGGCGCGTGGCTCGTCCACTACAGCACCGACTACGTCTTCGACGGCAGCGGCGACCAGCCGCGCGACGAGCTGGCGCCCACCGGCCCGCTGTCGGTCTACGGCCGCACCAAGCTCGACGGCGAGGAGCAGATCCGCGCGAGCGGCTGCCAGCACCTGATCCTGCGCACGAGCTGGGTCTACGCGGCGCGCGGCGGCAACTTCGCGAAGACCATGCTGCGCCTGGCCGGCTCGAAGACGGAGCTGAACGTGATCGACGACCAGGTCGGCGCGCCCACCGGCGCCGACCTGCTGGCCGACCTCACCGCGCTGATGATCCGCTCCGCGCGCGCCACGCCCGCGCTCGCGGGCACGTACCACGCGGTCGCCGCCGGCGCGACGAGCTGGCACGGCTACGCGAAGCTGGTGATCGAGACGGCGCGCGCGCGCGGCGTGCCGATCAGCGTGCCCGCCGACGCGATCCGCCCGATCCCGACCAGCGCCTACCCGACGCCCGCGCCGCGGCCGCTGAACTCGCGCCTGGACACGCGCAAGCTGCGCGAGCGCTTCGGCCTGCACCTGCCGGATTGGGAGTCGGGCGTGCGCCGCATGCTCGACGAGATCCTGCCCGCCCATTCCGCCTGAATTTCGAGGAGTCCGCGTGAACCGCAAAGGCATCATCCTGGCCGGAGGCTCCGGCACCCGGCTGCATCCGGCCACGCTCGCGATCAGCAAGCAGCTGATCCCGGTCTACGACAAGCCGATGATCTACTACCCGCTCAGCGTGCTGCTGCTGGCGGGCATCCGCGAGATCCTGATCATCAGC
>JASLEM010000588.1 GCA_030151165.1 Burkholderiaceae bacterium | reverse complement strand
GTCATCTCGAACATCGAGACTTGTGCCTTCTTGAAGATTTCCTTCAGCTTGGCATCGGCGTTGATCATCGTGCGCTTGGCCTTGTCCTGCAGACCGTTCTTCTTGATGTACTCCCACACCTTCTTGGTGACTTCGGTGCGCGGGATCGGCGTCGAGCCGATCACGGCCGCCAGCGTCGGCGAAGGCGTCATCGCCTTCATGAACGCGGCGTTGGGAGTGCGCTTCTTGGCCGGAGCGGCCTTCTTCGCAGGAGCGGCAGCCTTCTTGGCCGGCGCCGCCTTCTTGGCGGCCGGAGCTGCCTTCTTCGCCGCCACGGCCTTCTTTGCCGGTGCAGCCTTCTTCGCCGCCGGAGCGGCCTTCTTGGCCGGAGCGGCCTTCTTCGTTGCAGTTGCCATGTCGATTCTCTCCATCAAGAGGTCATTGATGTGCAGGGTCTGGGTGAGCGTCGCATGAACCCTCATTTCTCTACAGACCACAGCGAAGCGAATGGTACTGCCTGCAGCAGGGCGTGAGAAGCCGTCTTACCTATGAAAATCATGATTCTCACGAGGTAAACGCATGTTTTTGTCGCACGCAGGCGTCATTCGGGGCCGCGCAGGCGGAATCGACGTGCGGATTGTATACCCCAGGAGGTATTTTCGAAAGGCATGCGCCTCCCGAATTCCGGGGAGTCCGCACCGCTCCGAAGCGCTGCCGCGACGCGCGCGCGACGCCGTCGCGCGGGTTCTCCCGCATGCGTGGCGGCCGCTCGCATACACGTCGTGTCACACCTCGCGCGCGGGCACGCCGCCTGCAGCATCCTGCGTCCTCCGCAGGATTTCCCGATCGCGCGGGCCGGCCGCATCGTGCGGCCCGCGGGGTCGAGCGCGTCGGCGCGAGGTCGCGTCGATATCGCACAATCGGCACCGGAACCTTCACCGCAACCCACCGCCGCCCGCCATGAAACTCATCGTCCGCTGGCTCCTGCTGGCCGCCGCGCTGCTGCTCGTGGCGCACCTGTCTCCCGGCGTGTCGGTCAGGAGCTTCGGCGCCGCGCTGGTGGCGGCGCTCGTGCTCGGGCTGCTGAACATGCTCGTGCGGCCGCTGCTGGTGCTGCTGACGCTGCCCGTCACGGTGCTGACGCTGGGCCTGTTCCTGTTCGTGATCAACGCGCTGATGTTCTGGGCCGCGGCCGGGCTGCTCGACGGCTTCCACGTCGCGAGCTTCGGCTCCGCGCTGATCGGCTCGGTGATCTACAGCATCGCGTCGACGATCATCGACGTCGCGATCGAGCACCTGTTCGAGGACTGACGCCCCCGGCCGGTCAGCGCTCGCGCTCTTCCTGGTTGAGCGCGCGCCGCAGCGCCTCGAGTTCGTGCAGGCGCGTGTCGATGATCGACGCCTCGACGAAGTCGACGCGGCCCGAGCGCGTGAGGCGTTGCCCGGCGTGCAGCCGGTCGATCGCGCCGGTCAGGTCGCCCTTGGTCGCGTAGGCCTCGGCCTCGGCGCGGATCGCGCGCAGCCGGTCGCCCAGCGGCTCGGCGCATTGCGCGAGCAGCGCCCACGCGAGCGAGTCCTTCGGATGCTCGGCGACCCAGGTCTGCAGCTCCTCGGTCTCGCGCTGCAGCGCCGGGCCGGCGGAGGGATCGCGCGCGATGGCGCGTCCGACGGCCGCCTGCGCCCGCGCCATCATCACCGGCCGCGCGCGGTCGTCGCCGATGGCGTTGGTGGCGGCGATGATGTCGGGCACCGATCGCTTGGCGACGGCTTCCTCGACACGCAGCAGCGCGAAATCGCGCGCGACTTCCGGCTCGATCGGATAGAGCGTCGTGGTGCCGGTGACCTGCACGCGCTGGAGCGTGCTCGTCGGGTCGGCGTCCGCGGGCACGGACGCCGGAAGCGTGAAGTGGCCCTGCGCCTGCGCCGCCACCAGCGCCGCGTGCTGCGCGAGGAGCTGCTGCGCGGCGGCGAGGTCGGCCTCCGCGGCCGCGAAGTCGCGCAGCTGGGTCGACGCCATCGCCGCGCCGTAGAGGTTGCCCAGCCGCTCCGCGTCGGTCAGCGGGATCGCGAGCCGCGCCTGGCCCTGCATGCGGCGCAGCGCTGGCTCGGAGGTGTCCATCAGCCCGCGGGCCCGCGCGCGCATCAGCGAATGCTCGGTGATGTGGCTCTTGGCCGGATCCGGGGGCGCGACCTGGCGCGCGCGCAGGCGCGCCTCGGCGAGGCGGTCGATCGTCAACGGGTGCGAGCGCAGCCACGGGTACGAGTTGTCGTCGTTGAGGCGGCTCGCTTCCTCCAGGCGCCCGAACATGTCGGCCATGCCCGACGGCGCGAAGCCCGCATCCGTCATCACGTTCTCGCCGAAGCGGTCGGCCTCGATCTCCATCTGGCGCGAGAACGTCAGCTGGCCGGTGGCCATCGCCGCCTGGCCGCTCATGATGACCGCGGCCGGCACGTCCGAGCCGCCGTTCTTCACGCGCGCCGACGCGAGCAGGCCCAGCAGCATCGCGGCCATCGTGATGAGGCTCTGGTGCTTGTTGGCCACCATGCTGCGCGCGATGTGGCGTTGCGTGATGTGCGACAGCTCGTGCCCGAGGACGGACGCCATCTCGTCGCGCGAGCCCGACGCCGCGATCAGCCCCAGGTGCACGCCGACGTAGCCGCCGGGCAGCGCGAACGCGTTGAACGTGCGGTCGCGCACGAGGAACGGCTCCCAGCCGAAGGCCTCCTCGGCCTCGTCGCTGATGTCGCCGCGGCGCCGCGCGGCCGCATGCAGCCGCTGGAAGATGTTGTCGACATACTCGAACAGCACCGGATCCTCGACGACGTCCGGATCCGGCCGGATCTCGCGCATGATCTCCTCGCCGACCTTGCGTTCGTCGTCGATGCTGAACGAGTCCGATTCGGCTTCGCCGAGCGCGGGCAGGCGCACCTGCGCGTACGCGGGCATCGGCGCCACGAACAAGTTGAGCGCGAAGGACGCGGCGAGCGCGAGGGTGGCGAGTTTCGGACGCAAGGGCAAGAGCTTTCCGGGCGAGCTGGTCGGGGGCGTGCGGCGCGGAGAACGGCCGCGCGCCGGTCGCTATGATGACATCGCCGTGTATCGGCCATGTAGCGCTGCCTCGTCCGACCGTCTTCGCCCCCTCAAGGTTCCATGAACGACCCCGAAGAATCCGCCGCCCCGAACGCCCCGGGCGCCGCGGGCCTGACCCACTTCGACGCGCAGGGCCGCGCGCACATGGTCGACGTCGGCGCGAAGCACGAGACGCACCGCGTCGCGCGCGCCACCGGCACGATCCGCATGCAGCCGGCCACGCTCGCGGCGATCGCGGGCGGCAGCGCGAAGAAGGGCGACGTGATCGGCGTCGCGCGCATCGCCGCGATCCAGGCCGCCAAGCGCACCGCCGAGCTGGTTCCGCTGTGCCATCCGCTGCCGCTGACGCACGTCGCCGTCGAGTTCGCGCTCGACCACGTGGCGAACGCCGTGCACTGCACGGTGCAGGCCGAGACCCTGGGCCGCACCGGCGTCGAGATGGAGGCCCTCACGGCCGTCCAGGTGGGCCTGCTGACGGTCTACGACATGGTCAAGGCGATCGACCGCGGCATGGTGATCGACGGCGTGCGGGTGCTGGAGAAGCACGGCGGGAAGTCGGGGGATTGGTCCGTGCCATGAAAAAGGCCCGCATCGCGCGGGCCTCGTTCTTCGTGCCGGGGGGACGCGGCGCTTACGCTTACTTGTGCACGGCGACGGGGGCCTTGCCGCCCTTCAGCGACGACAGGCGCGCGATGCTGGCCTCGTGGGTCTTGACGCGCACGTCGGCGCCGGCGGCCTTGCCCTTGCGGCCGGCGTCCAGCTTCGCGTTGCGGAGCTTGCGGCTCGCGATCTTGATCTTGCTGTTCAATGCGGCTTGCTTGCTCTTGCTGATGGCCATGGGGGCTCCTTTGGTAGAACGGCGCAGCATACGCCCCGCGTCAATAGCCCTGGCCGTTCAGCCGGACTTCGCGCCGCGGAACACCAGCCGCGACATCACCAGGTACGAGAACGCGGCCATCGGCAACGTCAGCAGCACCTGGGCCCAGATCCGGTCGTGGACGACCGACTGCAGCGCGCCCAGCGCGGCCAGGTTCACGCCGTACGTGATCGCGTAGCCGCCGACGAAACGCGGCAGCCGCCGCAGCGACCGGTCGCGAAACGCGTAGGCCCCGAGCGAGAAGAAATTGAACGTGATCCCGGCGATGGTGGCCACCCCCAGCGCCAGCCACGACGGGAAGTCGGCGAAGACGCATCCGACGTAGACCGACAGGCCGAACAGCGTGTTGACGACGCCGGTCAGCAAGAAGCGGAAGAACTGGACATCGCTCAGCGATCTGACGAACCGTCCTATATCCATTGCGTTCAGCCTCGAGCCGCGGCGAAAGGGGTGGGCCGGCGGCCAGGCGCGGCGCCGGCGTCGATAATGACCGCGCAAGTCGTCGCGACGGCTCGCATCTTATCGCCACGCCGGGCGTCGTCCGCGCCCCGTCCAACGTCGAGCCCATGTCCATCGACTCCACCGCCCCACCCCCGCGAAAGACGCTCAGCATCGTCACCGGCTCGTTCAACGAAGAGGGCAACGTCGACGAATGGTTCGAGCGCGTCCTCGCCGCCTGCGCGGGCCTCGCGACGCGCTACGCGCTGGAGATCATCTGGATCGACAACGCCTCGGCCGACCGCACCGCCGATCTCGTCGACGCCTGGTGCCGGCGCGACCCGCGGGTGAAGCTCATCGTCAACGCGCGCAACTTCGGGCCGATCCGCTCGCCCTTCCACGCGTTGATGCAGGCCACCGGCGACGCGTGCGTCTACCTCGCCAGCGACCTGCAGGACCTGCCCGAGCTGATCCCGGACTTCGTCTCGAACTGGGAGCGCGGATTCGACGTCGTCGCCGGCGTCTACAAGAGCAGCGCCGACGGGTTCGTGATGCGGCGCTGCCGCCACGCGTACTACCGCATCATGGGCAAGGTCAGCGACTCGGCCCCGATCATCGAGGCCTTCACCGGCTTCGGGCTCTACTCGCGCCGGGTGGTCGAGCACATGCGCGAGATGGGTGGCCCCAATCCGTTTCCGCGGGCGATGGTGGCCGAGATCGGCCTGCCCTCCACCACCGTCGCCTACGACAAGCCGCCGCGCAAGTACGGCGCGACGAAGAACGACCTGCTGATCCTGATCGACCAGGCGGTCCTGAGCCTGACCTCGATGAGCAAGGCGCCCGTGCGCATCGCCACCATCACCGGCCTGGTGCTGTCGGCGTTCGGCTTCCTGATCGCCGCGGCCTACCTGCTGGCGAAGCTGCTGTTCTGGGACTCGTTCCCGCTCGGCCAGGCGCCGCTGCTGATCGGCATCTTCCTGTTCGCCTCCGTCCAGATCCTCATCATGGGGCTGATCGGCGAATACGTCGCCGCGATCCACCTGCGCCAGCAGCGCAATCCGTGGGTCGTCGAGAAGAAACGCGTGAACTTCGACGTCGACACGCCCGCGCCGCGCCGGGATTTCTGAGCGCGCGGGGAGCCCGTCGCCGGCGGCGACGCGCGGGGTCGTCGGCTAGTCGGCCGCCTTGGCGCGGTCGCGATACGGCCGCACCATGCCGGGATCGCGCAGCAGCATGAGCAGGCCCGGCTGGTTGAGGTTGCCGACGTAGTTGGTCGGCAGCATGTTGATGTAGCTCGACGGGTTCGACGGGTTCATCAGCGAGATCTCGCCCAGCGTCTTGCCCGTCAGCGGCCAGCGCGGCTCCAGGATCGCGCGCATCGGCTCCTGCGCGGCCCCGAGCGCGCCGACGCCCAGGATGGCCATCAGCGCGTAGCGCCAGCCCGAGCGCCCGCCATCCGCGAGCGGCCGCACCGCCGCGAAGGCCAGCACGGCCAGCGCGGGGATCGAACTGCGCATCGCCAGGTCGTTGCCCGGCCCGAAGTGATAGAACGGCAGCAGGATCAGGATGACCAGGGCCACCGCCAGCGGCAGGCTGAACGCTCCCATGCGAATCAGCACCAGCGCGAGCAGGCCGAACTCCAGCAGGCAGAACGCCGCGTAATGGAGCCAGAAGCTGGTCGGCGTGGGGAACTGATCGATGGACCAGCCGTGCGCCAGCATGTGCGTGTCCATCGTGATGTAGCGCGCGATGACGAAGGCGATCGCGAGGAACGGCAGGCTGCTGCGGATCGTGAACAGCAGGCGGATGTCGCGCCGCCAGTCGATCGCCGCGACGAAGAACGGCGCGAGGCCGACCGCCGCGAGCGGCGACCAGAGCGGGATGGCCGCCGCCAACAGCGGCGTGATGCGCGCGAGTTCGGGGCGGCGCCAGTGGCGCCGCACGAGCACGAGCCCCAGCCAGGCCGGCAGCGCATGGTTGGGCACCCAGAACATCAGCGTCGAATTGGACGAGTACTGGACGCTCGGCGCCCAGCGCTCGATGTGCTGGCCGAGATAGGGCAACGCACCGTTGAGCGCCGTGTAGCCGATGAGGTCGAGGCCGCCGAAGGCGATCATCAGGCCGCAGGCGACGAGGCGTTGGCGGCCGGTGGGGAACAGCGTCGTCGTGGCGCACAGGAACAACGCGAAGCCGAGGGCCGTCCAGAGATACAGCAGCAGGTCGGCGGCATGAAGCCCCAGCACGCTGCCCGCGGCCGCGGCGGGCAGGTAGAAGCCCACCGGCGCGCGCAGGATCAGCAGGTAGTCGCCGAAGGTCTCGTACTGCGGCGGCCACGACGTCGCGGTCAGGTCGCGCAGCACGGCGTCGCGCACCACCCAGTCCTCGTTCGCATAGACGAAGTGGCCGATGCCGGCCAGCGCCGTCCAGCCGAGGGCGACGATGCCGATCAGCGCGACCGCCTTCCCGCGCACCTCGAAGCCGCCACGCCAGCAACCGGCCAGGGCTTCGCGGGCGCTGAAGACCAGCAGCGCGGCGAAGCCGACCGCGACGGGCCACTTGAACCACGCGCAGAACAGCAGCACCGGCAGCACCAGGAAGGCGCAGATCAGGCCGTCGAGCAGCGTCAGTCGCGCCACGGCAGCGTCGTCACGCGGCAGGATCATGCGCGGGGCACCGGGGGTCGATTCGGCAGGCGCTCGTTCATGCCGGGGCTCAGCGGAAGTCGCGCCAGTTCAAGCCTTTCGGCTCGGGCTGGCACTGGAAGGGCTTGTCGACGATCGTCGCGTCGTCGCACGGCGCGAAGAACTCGGCGGCCTCTTCCTTCTCCTTGTGGAACTCGCGCAGCCGTCCGACGAGGTAGCGCGCCCGGTCGGGCTGGCCGCTCTCGGACAGCGCCGTCGCCCACGCGATCATCAGGCGGGTGTCGAGCAGCGAATGCGTCGCGCGCTCGAGCGCGCTGAGCGCGCGCGACGGCGGCTCGGCGGTGGTGGCGTCCGCGTAGTCGGCGTGGTGCGCGAACAGCGGGCTGCTCTCGCCGGCGGAGATGCGCTCGGCGAGCGGGTCGAGCCCTTCGCGGTCGGAGAAGATGGTCGAGACGCGGTAGTAGTCCCACGTCGCGATGCAGGCGACCAGCATCATCAGCGCGCCGATCCAGCGCAGCGCGACGCCCTCGCTGCTGAGGCGGATCAGCGTGGCGCCGCTGTCGACGCTGCGGCTGCCGCCGGCGACGCCGCTCAGCGCGTCGGGCCGCGGCGCGGGCCCCGAGCCGAGCGTGAAGCCCCAGGCCCAGGCCGCGGGCAGCAGGAAATAGGCATACCACAAGGGGTATTCGTCGAGGCTGTGCACCGCGATCATCAGGATCATGACCCAGGCCGCTCGCGCACCGTGGCCGGCGTCGCCCCCCGAAGCCCAGGCGCGCCGCGCGCCCTGCGCCAGCGCCCACACCAGCAAGCCCAGCACGAGCGTCGCGCACGGGACGCCGAGCTCGACGGCGAGCTGCAGCGGCAGGTCGTGCGTGTGGTCGAAGAAGGCGGTCGGGCGATGCGGGAACGGCGTCAGCGTCCACGCGAAGTTGAACTCGCCCCAGCCGACGCCCAGCAGCGGCTGCTGGCGCACCATCTCGAGCGCGTTGAGCCAGATCGCGAAGTGCGAGCTGTCGCCTTCGGAGATCCGCTCCGCGGCGCCGAGCACGTGGGTGGCGACGAACAGGTGCGTCGTCATCCAGCGCCACGCGTACACGCCCAGCGGGAACAGCAGCGCGCAGACCAGCATGGCGCGGCTGAAGCCCGACAGGCGGCGGTCGAACAGGCCCCACAGCACCAGCACGCCCGTGCCGCCGTACAGGCCCGTGCGCGAGCCGCTGAGCACCACGCCGAACATGATGAAGGCCGCGAGCAGCGCGCCCAGCCAGCGCGGCACGCGCCGCCACTCCACGAGCGGCACCAGCGCGATCACCGACCACACCAGCAGGCTCGCGAGATGGTTCGGCTGGCGCAGGTTGCCCACGGCGCGGCCGACGAGGCCGGAGCGGGCGATGACGTTGCCGTCCGGGAGGTCGGGCCAGAACACCTGCACGACCGAGATCGCCGCGCTCGCGACGCCCGCGACCACCATCGCGATGGCGAACGGCGCGAACGCCTGCAGGCCCTCGGTGCCCGCCTCCTGCGCGACGCGCGCGCCGAGCGACGCCACCACGCACGCCACCATCAGCAGGCCCAGCGGCGGCAACGCGAGGGAGGTCGGCAGCGAGCCGAGCGTCCACGAGCCCACCACCGCGACGGCCATCACCGCGAGCGCCGCGCCGAGCACGACGACCGCGTAGCGCCGCGCGCCCGACGGCGGCGTGCGCTGGTGCAGCACGAGGCAGCCGCCCCAGCCGGCCACCGCGAGCAGCTCGTTCAGCAGCGTCGGCGACGGCTGCCAGCCGCTGAAGGCGAACAGGGACGGCACGACGATCGCGAGCCCGTAGACGGCAAGGCGCGTCCACGTGTTGTCGAAGGAGGTTTGGCTGGTCATTGCACTGGAAGGAGAGGGACGCGGCGCATCGCGGGCAGGCACGCCGGCGCCGCGCGGGAAATCGGTGCGTAGGGTACCGCGATTCGGCCGCCGCGCCGGGGCGACCTTCCGGCGAGCTGAAGCGCCGCGCGCGGCATTTCCCCGGCCCGAATGCAGGACGCGCGCCCGCAACGGATCGCGGAGCGCGCGTCGGCGCGGTGCGGAGGTCGGCCCGCGCCGCCGCTCACTTCTTCTCGGCTTCCTCGTGGTAGTCGTCGTCGATGTTGACGCCCCAGATCGCCGACTTGTCGCCGCTGCCGGCCAGGATCGCCTCGGCCGCGTAGCGCGCCGAGAGCATCGAGTGATCCTGGTTGTTGTAGCGGTGCATGCCGTTGCGGCCGATCAGGTAGAGGTTCTTGATGCCGTCGAGGTACTCGCGCAGTTCGTCGAAATGCTCGTACGCGTTGCCGAAGTATCCCGGGTAGGCCTTGGGCTGGCGGATGACGACGGCGTCGATCGCGTCGGCCTCGTCGGCCAGCTTGAGCTGCTGCATCTCGCGCAGCGCGAGCGCCTTGAGCTGCTGCTCGGACAGCGCCCACAGGTCGTCGTCGTCCTTCGCGAAGAACTCGAGACCGACCCAGACGGTGTCCGGGTCCGCGACCATGTACGGGCTCCAGTTGTTGAAGATCTGGAGGCGCCCGACCTTCACGCCGGCGTCCTGGATGTAGATCCAGTTGTCGGCGACGAGGTTCGTCTTCGCGTCGATCGCGGCCGCGGTCTTGCGCAGCTTCTTGTACAGCAGGCCGACGGTGATGAAGTCGCGGTACTGGAGTTGGGTGCCAATGCCGCCGATCGCGTCGGGCATGTCGGCCTGCATCGCGATCGTGAGGTCCTTGATCGGCATCGTCGAGGCGACGTTGTTGGTCGCGACGCGCAGCGTGTCGCCGCCCTCGACCTGTGCCGTCACCGACGTCACGCGATCGCCGACGCGGTCGATGCCGACCACCTTCGCGCTGCGGATGATGCGGCCGCCCATCTGCTCGAAGCGCTTCGCGGCGGTCTCCCACATCTGGCCGGGGCCGAACTTCGGGTACAGGAAGTTCTCGATCAGCGAGGTTTGCTCCTCGCCGCCCTTCTTGCCGCCCGGCACGAGCTTTTTCAGCGCGTGCGCGACCATGTTGCCGATGTTCAGGCTCTTGACGCGCTGCGCGCCCCAGGCCGCGCTGATCTCGTTGCACGGCACGCCCCACACCTTCTCGGTGTACGACTTGAAGAACTGCAGGTACAGCGCGCGGCCGAAGCGGTTGATGAAGAAGTCTTCCAGCGACTGCTCGGGCGTGATCGGCGCGAGGTGCGAGCGGCCGTAGCTGAGCGCGAACTGCGTGCACTTGCCGATGCCCAGCTTGGTCACCATGTCCAGGCCCGGCGACAGCGGGTAGTTGAAGAACGCGCCGTTGAAGTAGATGCGCGAGAGCCGGTTGCGCAGCAGCATCACGGCCTCGTCGGCCTCGGTCGCGTGGATGTCGGCGGCGCCCAGCAGGCGCGACGCGCCCTGGTACGTGACGCGGAACTGCTTCTCGGCCATCGCGCCCGGCGGCATCGCGACGGGCAGCATCTCGCGCCACCAGTTCATCACCCAGTCGGACTTCGAGAAGAAGCGGTGGCCGCCGATGTCGATGCGGTTGCCCTTGAAGTTGACGGTCTTGGAGATGCCGCCGATGTCGTTCGTCGCCTCGAGCACGAGCACGTCGCGCTTGCCGGCGCGCATCAGCTCGAGGCCGGCGGTCAGGCCGGCGGGGCCGGCGCCGATGATGACGGTGTCAGCGGAGAGGTCTGCGCTCATGAGAAGGCCTTGATTGCCGAACGGCGGCGGGTGAACAGCATGAATTTGCGGGCGGTGAAGTTGAACATGAAGACGCCGACGGCCGCGGCCAGCTTGGCCGTCATCGGGCCGACGTGCAGCGCGTCGATCTGGATCCACAGCAGGATCTCCGTGACCGCGAGCCCCACGATGCCGATGCCGAGGAAGATGAGGAATTCGAGCCGGTGGTCGCTCACCGTGCGGCGCCGGAAGGCCCATCGCACGCTGAGCGCGTAGGCCGTCGCCACGCCGCCCACGAAGCCGAGGACGGCGGCGCCGCGGTACGCGATGCCCAGCCGCAGCGAGAGCCAGTACAGCGAGGTGTCCACGCCGAGCGCGACCACGCTGCACAGGAAGTAGCTGAGGAACTCGATGAGGGCCCAGGCGCGCGGTGATCGATCGGTGCTCAAGTCGGTTCTCGTTGCGGTCATGGGAGTCGTCCGGAAAGGGCGAGGAGCGGGCGGGCGGCCCGGTCGGCATCGAGTGCCCGGCGTTCTTGGCGGGCATCGCTCATGATGCGGTCGCCATGATCTTGCGGCAGTCGTAGAGGTAGAAATTCTGGTCTTCCGCGGGATCGGCCGGGGCGAAATGCCACGTCGACACGAGCCCCTGCGGCGCATGCCAGCGCGCGACCATGAAATGCAGGCCGAGCGGCATGGCGCCCTTGCAGACGTCGTGCAGGATCTCCAGCGTCGGCGCGCAGTCGTCGACGCCGGCCGCTTCACCCTCGATCGAGCTCATCAGCTTGCAGATCTCGCGCTGCACCATCATCGGCGACAGGCTCTGCGCGCGGCGCCGGTATTCGAGCGCCGTCTCGCGGTTGAACAGCAGGCCGCCGGCCTGGTAGGCGGAGTAGTAGCTCGGGCGGCGCAGGCCGAACCACGTCGGCTTGATGTCTTCGTCCCAGTAGACCGACTCGCCTTCCGGGATGAAGGCGGTGAACGGGATCGCCGGCGGCTTGTCGATCGGCGCGTCGAGGAACTTCACCCACGCCGAGCTCTGGTCGTAGCCGATGCCCGCGTTGACGAACAGCAGCGCCACGGCGCTCGCCAGGAGCAGCACGGCGCCGCGCTTGTAGGCGGTCAGCAGCAGCAGGCCGATGCCCAGCGGCACCATGGGCACGGCGAACATGACGCGGTACCAGCCGATCTCCGCCATGTTGATGCGGCTGACGCTGATGGCCGTGACGTCGATCTGGAACTGGACGAGCGTGATCGCGGCCGCCGCGAAGATCAGCACGCCCGCGAGCACGTTGAGCAGGAAAGCGGAAATGGCGACCTTGCGCTTCGCGATGAGCAGCGCGAGGGGGATCAACCCGACGAACGCCCAGCCGGCGGTCCAGTTCGAGCTGATGGCCACGAGCGCGACCAGCGACAGCAGGCCGCTGACGCGCCACATGCCGCCGCGGCGCCACAGCGCGGTGAGCACGACGGGGAACATCAACAGCGTCCACAGGTGCATCCACCACATCACGCGCCACTGCTGCGCCTGCAGGATCAGGCTGATGTGGAGCAGGTCGCCGCCGACGATCGTGATCGCGATCAACGAGCCGCCGGCGATCAGGGACGCGACCACGAGGCGACGGCAGTCTTGCGCGTCCACCACCAGCGTCGCGAGGTACAGCAGCAGGAAGTCGAACGCCATGCTCTGCAGGTCGCCCACGCCCCATGTCGTCACCATCGTCAGGCCGTTGTAGGCCTTCACCACCGCCCACCACTCGGGGTCGTAGCGCTGGACGAGGCGGACGAACGGGCCGACACCCGCGAAGCCGAGCGCGACGCCGACGGGCAGCGCGAGCGCGAGCCACGCCCAGCGCCGGTCGCCGATGATCAGGTAGATCCAGCCGACCACGAGCACGGGCAGCGCGATGATGGGGTGCCAGGCCAGCGCGACGACCCCGCCGAGCACGGCGAGGATCCAGCGGCGCTCGACCAGCGCGACCAGGGCCCACACGACGATCGGCTCGCAGATCGTCCGCGCGGTGACGAAGGGTTCGGCGAAGGCCAGGACACCCAGGCCGCCGTAGATGTGAGGGAACGACGCGAGCATCAGCAGCGCCGGCCATTGCCAGCGCGCCATGCCGATGTTGCGAAGCAGGCGCCCGAGGCCGAAGCACAGCGCGACCTGCGCGACCAGCAGCGTCACCAGCGCGACCGGCGTGAAGCCGAACGCGCCGTAGAGGCGTCCGTAGACCCAGGAGAAGACGCTGTAGTTGTCCTGCGAGCCGTACTGGAAGAACAGGTCTTTGTCGAACGCGTGCGTGAGCTTGCGCGCGGCCTGCGCCGAATAGAGGATCGCGTCGTGGCGGATGCCGCGGTAGGGCCGGGCGCAGGCCCACAGCGCGGCGATCAGCAGCCACAGCAGCGCCGACAGCGTGCGGTCACGCCAGTGGCGCGGCGCGGCGGCGGTGAGGGGCAGTTCCTGGGTTGTCGAGAACGTGTTCATGCTGCGGCGGCTCGCAGACCGCGCTTGTTGGCGAGCGCCGCGATCGATGTGCGGCGGCAGGTTCGGGATGCCTCGACGAGGTCGATCGGAGGACGGCGGCGTATCGCGACCGGCCAGGCCGTCGCATCTCGACGATCACGACGCGGGATCCGGCGCCGTCACGGGGGGATGACACGCGCCATCCGACAGATATCGAGCCGGCTTCTGAACCGGCGCCGTGCACGCTGCCCGACCGGATCGGTACGCCACGCGGCGCCCGACGAATTTCCTTGTTGTATAGGCAGGGATTGTCGCATCACGCTGGTGATGATCCCCCGGGGACCAATGCGAAATGGACAAGAAAAAGGGTGCCGGAGCACCCTTTTTTCACACGTCGCTAGACGTTATCAGCCGCGGCACGAACCCGGCAGATACTTCTGGGGCACCGTGGTGCCGGCAGCGGAGCTACCGCAGACCCAGCTGCCGACCGTGCCACCGAACGTCGGCGAGGACGTGCCATCCGAAGCCTTCGGCTGGAGGGTCAGGAACGTGCCACGGACTTCCGTCGGCAGCGAGGTGTCGCTGGAAACGGTGACCTTGATGTTGCCGACGCCGTCGGTGTCGACCTTCTGCACGTAGCGGCTGGTCTGGCCAGTCGACTCGCAGCCCCAGCTGCCGCCTTGCGGAGCCGAGTTCGCGGTCTGGTAGACCTCGGAGATCGTCGTGCGGCACGACGAGGCGGCCAGCACGACTTCAGACATCTTGGCCTTGATCGTGTAGGTCTGGTAGGCCGGCAGTGCGACGGCGGCAAGGATACCGATGATCGCGACGACGATCATCAGTTCGATCAGGGTGAAACCCTTTTGAACGGTGCGCTTCATGGAAAGCTCCTGGGAAGGAAGATGGGAGAAAGGACTCGAATCGGGATATTCGCGAAAGGACTCATGCGAAAGCCGTGCCAGCCGGGACCGCAGGTTGCGGATCGACGGCCGCGTGACTTATGCCCGGAAAGTGACGCATCGTGTCAGTGCTGTCTGACAAGCCGCGTTGATCGGCTGGCCGGGACTGACAAATTTTGTCACCCAAGCTCAAAAGTGTCACCCGTCGACCCGCCTGCGCGCATCAGCCGCGGCAGGTGCCCGGCAGGTACTTCGACGGGATGGTCGTGCCCGTGCTGCCGCAGATCCAGCGGCCGATCGGCGTGCCGAACGTCGGCGCGCCGCCGCTGCTGGACTGGGGCAGCAACGTCAGGAACGTGTTGCGGACCTCGGTGGGCAGCGACGTGTCGCCCGACACCTTGACCGTGATGTTGCCGATGCCGTCCGTGGCGACGGACTGCACGTAACGGCTCGTCTGGCCGGAAGATTCGCAGCCCCAGCTGCCGCCCTGCGGCGCCGAGTTGGCGGTCTGGTAGACCTCGGAAACCGTCGTGCGGCAGGCCGACGCGGCCAGCACCACCTCGGACAGCTTCGCCTTGATGGTGTAGGTCTGGTATGCCGGCAATGCGACGGCGGCGAGGATCCCGATGATCGCGACGACGATCATCAGTTCGATCAGGGTGAAACCCTGTTGAACGGTGCGCTTCATTCAGCCTCCTGGGGGCAGAGCAGAGGAAAAGGACAGCTTCGACAAGCTTGCCCAGGACTGAATGCGAGATTCGGGCCACGTCCGGACGCGACATGGGAAATATGCACGGAAAGGCGCGGATTCGTCGATCCGGCGCGTGTCCTCCACGGCGAGCCTCCCGGCCCGCGGCGTGTCTCAGCCCAGCTCGAAGGTGTCGCCCTTGAGCAGCTCCATCAACGGCCGCTCCTTCTTGAGCGCCCGCAACCCGGCCATGACGGCGTCGATCTCGCCCGGCTTGATGTGGGTGATGTAGATCCGGGCGTCCGGCGGCGCGACGGCCAGCTCGGCGGCCAGCGAGCTGGGGCAGTGATGGCCGCTCGCCTGCGCGACGCGGCATTCGGCCTCGCTGAAGGCGGTTTCCACGACGACGTGCGCGACGGGGAACGCGGCGATGCGCTCCCAGAACGGCGGGTTCGGGCCGGTGTCGCCGCTGAACACCCAGGCGCCGCGGCCGGCGGCGTTCGAGTGCACGGCGAAGCCGACGGCGGGCACCGAGTGGCGCGCGCTGAGGACTTCGATGCGGCGCCCGGCCAGCTCCAGCGTCTCGCCGACGCCGAACGGCACGAAGCGCAGCACCGGATAGTCGGCGGTGGGCAGGCGCGTGAAGTCGGGCCAGAGCTGGTTGTTGAACAGGTGGTCGCGCAGCACGGCGAGCGTCTCGGGCAGCGCGTGCACCTCGATCGGCGCGGCGCGGCGCGCCTGGCGGCGGCGCAGCACGCTGTCGGCGAGCAGCGGCACGCCCAGCACGTGGTCGAGGTGCGAGTGCGTGAGCAGGATGTGGTCGATGCGCTCGAGGGCGTCGAGCGAAAGGTCGCCGACGCCGGTGCCGGCGTCGATCAGCACATCCTCGTCGAGCAGGAAGCTGGTGGTGCGGCAGTCGCGCGCGATCGACCCGGAGCAGCCGAGGACCTGGATTTTCATGCGGGGATCACGCGGAATGTGACTCTGGAGGGTCTTGGCTGGGTTCTTGTTCTTCGGTGTCCAAGGCCGACAGGAGCGCGAGCTGCCGGGCGGCCAGGGCGTGCAATGGAGGCACCGCCGGCCGAGCGTCCAGCAACTCGGTCAGCCGCGCCTTCGCGACTGCACGCGCAGACGACCCATCGGCCGACTGCGGTTTGCCATGGTGCCCTCGCAGTGCCTCCTGTGCAAGGCGCCAAAGGCCAAGTTGTTCATGAAATGCGGCGTTTTCCCCCGCCGTTACCATTGCTGACGAGTAGCCGCTCACCTGCGGAATCGGCAGCGGCGCATAGAGCGTCACGAGCTGGCTGCGGCCCTTCACGGCGACCTCGTCGACCTCCACCCATTCGCAGCCCGGCACCTCGCCCGCGGACGCCCGCGTGACGTCGGCGACGAGCAGCGGCACCGCGTAGACACGCGTCATGCCCTCGATGCGCGCGGCGAGGTTCACGCCGTCGCCGACCGCCGTGTAGCTGCGGCGCAGCGCGGAGCCGAGGTCGCCGACGCAGACCACGCCCGTCGCCAGACCGATGCACGGCGCCAGCGGCGGCAGGCCGCGCGCGGCGAGCTCGGCGTTCAGCGGCTCGACCGCCGCCACCATCGCGAGCGAGGCCTGCACGGCGTGCAGCGCGTGCTGGTCGTCGGGCTGTGGCGCGCCCCAGAACGCCATCACCGCGTCGCCGATGAACTTGTCGAGCGTGCCCTGGTGCGCGTGGACGATCTCGCTCATGCGCGAGAAGTAGAGGTTCAGCAGCTCGCGCAGGCGCTCGGGCGGCATCTTCTCGGACATCGGCGTGAAGCCGCGCAGGTCGCAGAACAGCACGGTGAGCTCGCGGTTCTCGGCGCTGCTCGCCACGTCGAGGAAGCGATCCGGATCGCTCGCCATCGCCCGCACGCGCTCGGGCGGCAGGTAGTGGCCGAACAGGCGCGCGAGCGAGCGGCGCGAGTGCCATTCGCTCAGGTAGTTGGCGACCACGCCCCCGCCGCCCAGCAGCACGCCCGCCACCAGCGGCGCGGCGATCGGCAGCGCCCAGCCGCGCCACACGAGCGCCAGCACGTCGCCGCAAACGAGCACCGCCGCGATCGCCGCGAGCGTGAGCAGCGCCACGGGGCCGGCGAGACGCCGCACGGCCGTCGTCACTGCGGCGAGCACCAGTGCGAGCAGCAGCAGCTCGAAGCCGGCCGTCCAGTCGGGCTGGACGCTCAGGTCGTTGTCCTCGAGGCCGGCGAGCAGTTGCGCGTGGACCTCGACGCCCGGCAGCGACCGGTGCACGGGCGTCGCGCGCAGGTCGGCGAGGCCGGGCGCGGAGCTGCCCAGGAGCACGAGCCGGCCCTGCAGCTCGCGCGGCCCGACGCGGTGCGAGAGCACGTCGGCCACCGGGATGTAGCGGAAGCGGCCGGTGCCGGGCGAGTTGCCGGGATGCAGCGCGCCGCGGTACGGCAGCGTCACGGCGCCGCGCGGGTCGACCCGCAGCGCGCGCATCGGCTCGCCGCTGGCGTCGCTCAGCTGCAGGCCGGTCAGCCGCGGCGGGCCGCCCGCGGAGCCGCGCGCGACGACCGGCCGCGCCGCGCCGACGCGATGCCACTGGCGCCACAGCGAGACGCCGAACGATTCGTAGACCGCGCCGTCGTACGCGGTCACGAGCGGCGTCGAGCGCAGCTGGCCGTCGGCATCCGCGAGCTCGTTGATGAAACCCAGGCCGGAGGCGGCGTGCAGCAGCGCCGGCACCGGCACCTCGATGCCCTGCCACGGCGTCATCGCGAGCGCGCTGGCCGGCAGCACGTCGGGCTCGGTGAGCGGCGACGGCAGGTCCTTCGCGAACGCCGGCGCGACGCCGGCGGCGTCCTTCGACGGCGCCACCGAGCGCGTGCCCGGCGCCACCGGATCCGCGCGATGGTTGAAGTGGTATGCGAGCGTCACGGCGCGGCCGTCCAGCGACTGCGCCAGGCGTGCGTCGTGGTCGGCCCGCGCCTCGAGCGTGCCCTGCCAGCGCGAGATGCCGCTGCGCAGCGCGGCGTCGCCGACCGCGAGCTCGTCCAGCGAACGGAGCGCGTCGTGCACCGCGCGGCCCTGCTCGTCCGGCTCGGCCAGCACGAGGTCGATGCCGAGCGCTGCGACATGGTCGTCGTCGAACAGCGTGTCGACGAGGTGCGCGAGGCGATCGCGCGGCCAGGGCCAGCGGCCGACGGCGCGCAGGCTGGCGTCGTCGATGTCGATGATGACGATGTCGTCGCGCGGCGCGCTCACCGGCGGCAGCGCGTACGACTGGCGCATGTCGTCGAGCGCCAGGTCGAGGCGCGTCAGCGGCGTGAACGGGACGACGGCGACATGCCAGGCGCCAATGAGCCACAGCGCGACGGCCGCGGCGGAGATGCGCACCGTCGGGTGCCAGCGCCGCACGAACCGCCAGGCGCGCGCCAGCGGCGACGCGTCGGCGGGCAGCGCGGGCGCCGGATCCCGGTCAGGCGGGGTCGGCACGCCGCGCCTTCAGCGGGATCGCGGACGCGGGATCGGCAAGATCGACGGGTGGCGAACGGGTGCCCGGGATCAGTTCTGGACGAACTGCATCTGGGTGCCGGCCAGGTCGATGATGTCGCCGTGCTTCAGCGAGATCGAGTCTTCGCCGACGGTCTGGCCGTTGACGCTCGGACGCCGCGCGCCCTCGACATGCGACAGCACGTAGCCGCCGGGCCGCTTGGTGACCGACGCCACCTGCACGCCGGGCTTGCCGACGGTGGTGACGACCTTGGTCAGGCTGACTTCACGGCCGGCGGCGGCGCCCGAGAGC
>JASLEM010000586.1 GCA_030151165.1 Burkholderiaceae bacterium | reverse complement strand
GCGGACGCCGCGACGACAAGCGCCGCGGCGGACGCAACGGCGAACGCGGCGAGCGTTCCGACCGTGGCGAACGCGGCGGCGACCGCGGTGGCCGCGGCGAGCGCAAGGCCGGCGAGGCCCGCCCGCCGCGCGACGAATCGCGTCGCGGCGAGCGCGGCGACCGTGCCGGCGAACGCCGTGAAGCGACCGCGGAGAACGCCGAGACCCGCAGCGAAGGCCGCCGCGACGGACGCCGTGGCGAAGGCCGCGGCGAGCCGCGCGTCGACGGTGCACCGCGCGACGCGCGCGAAGGCCGTGGCGAGCGCGGCGAAGGCCGCCGCGACCGCGGCCCGCGCGAGGAACGTCCGGCACAGGTCGACGGCGCCGAGGGCATGACTGCCGAGGCCGCACCGTCGCGTGACCGTGGCGACCGCGGTGGACGCGGCGGCGAAGGCCGTGGCGGCGACCGCAAGGCGGGCGAGGCTCGTCCGCCGCGCGACGAATCGCGTCGCGGCGAGCGCGGCGACCGCGCCGGCGAACGCCGTGAAGTCACGGCCGAGAACGGAGAAAACCGAGGCGAAGGCCGCCGCGACGGCCGTCGTGGCGAAGGCCGCGGCGAGCCGCGCGTCGACGGCGCCCCGCGTGCCGACGGCGCCCCGCGCGAAGGCCGTGGCGACCGCGAAGGCCGCCGTGAACGCGGCCCGCGCGAAGAGCGTCCGGCCCAGGTCGACGGCGCCGAAGGCATGACCGCCGACGCCGCACCGTCGCGCGACCGCGAAAGCCGCGGCGAGCGTGGCCCGCGTCGTCCGGCTCCGGCGACGACCGCAGCCGCCGGCGAAGCGCCGACCGGCTACGGCGAACTCGGCGAGCAGGGCGAGCTGAGCGACACGCCCCCGGGCACCGACCTCAACGCCGGCGACGGCACCCCGTCGGCCGACGGCGAACGCGACGGCCGTCGCCGCCGCCGTCGCCGTGGCGGCCGTGGCCGTGACGAAGCGGGCGCCGAAGGCGGCGTCGAAGGCGCCGAAACGCTGGCCGACGGCGACGCCGGCGAGCCGGAAGGCCGCGCCGACGCCGGCGATCGCCCTCCGCGCGCCGAACGTGGCGAGCGCGGCGAACGCCAGGAACGTGCGCCGCGCGCTGAACGCGGCGAAGCGCTGGAAGGCGCGGCCGGCACCAGCGAAGTCGGTGGCGAACCCACGGTCGGCGCCGAAGGCGCTGCCCCGGCGGACGGCGAAGGCGGCAACCGCCGCCGCGGCCGCGGTCGCGATCGCAACCGTCCGCGTCGTGAAGACGGCATGGGCGACGTCAGCGGCGAGACCGCGACCGAAGGCCTCGAAGGCAACGGCGCGCTGACCGCCGCCGCCGGCGCGGCTCCGGCCGTGACCGACGAGGCGCAAACGCCGCAGACGCCGCAAGCCGAGCGTGCAACGCCCGTCGAGGCCCAGGCTCACGCCGACGTGCTCGCCCCGAGCGCCGACGAATCGCTGGCGCGCGTCGCCAAGCCGTTCGAGTCGCGTGCGTTCTCGGCCGAGCCCGTCGCCGCGCCGGTGCCCGCCCCGGCTCCGGCTCCCGCACCGGCGCCCGTCGTCGAGAAGTTCGAGCTGCCCGTCTCCGACCTGAACGCCCTCGCCGGCGCCGCGGGCCTGGAATGGGTGCACTCGGACGCCGACCGCGTGCGCACCGCGCAGGAAGCGATCGCCAACGCGCCGAAGGCCGTGCACGTGCCGCGCGAGCGCCCGCCGGCCGTCGTCATCGACGAAGGCCCGCTGGTGCTGGTCGAGACCAAGAAGGATCTCAGCCAGCTGAAGCTGCCGTTCGACGCGAACGCCCCGCGCCCTGCGGCCGACCCGGCCCCCGCCCCCGCCGCGGAGTAAGTCATGCGACGCCCGCCTCTTCCGACACCCCGCCAACGTTCACACGCCCTGGCGCGGGTGGCGGGAGCGGCGGGCGTCGCCGTTTTCGTCGCTGGCGTGGCCGCGCTGGCGGCGTGCAGGGACGACGCTGGCGCACCCGTCGCGCTGGCCGCCGCCGGCACCAGCACCGCCGCCAGCACGCCCACGGTGCAGCGACCCGTCGTCGCCGACGTGCCGCCACCGCCGCAGATCCAGGGCGTGATGACGACGCCCGTCAACGCGCCCGCGCCGTCCGGCTCGGCGTCCGCGGCGGCGCTGGCGTCGACGCGGTCGCAACTCGAATCGCTGCTGGCCGGCGCGGCGGCGTGCACCTCCGACAGCGAGTGCCGGACCGTCGCCACGGGCGGCAAGGCCTGCGGCGGCCCGACGGCCTATCGCGCCTATTCCGACAAGGGTCCGGGCGCGAGCGGCATCCCCGATCTCGCGCAGAAGGAGCGCGACCTGAGCATGGCCGAGGCACGCGCGTCGCACCGCGTGTCCGCCTGCTTCATGCTCGCCGACCCGGGGGGCCACTGCGAGGCGAAGACGTGCCAGACGGGGCCGGCGGCGTCGGTGAAATAGCCCGCTGATCGCCAGACAACGAAGGCCGCAGTCCCCGCAGGACGGCGGCCTTTTTCATGGGCGTTTTGTGAACGCCGTGCTGCCGCGACTCAGCGCGGCACCTTGCCGAAATGCGTGACGAGCGACAGCACCCAGACCAGCGTCGCGGCCAGGAAGGCGACGAGGCCGCCGATGAACCAGGGCGACGGCAGGATCGGCGGCGTCACCTGGTTGGCCTCGACCACGAGGCCGTGCACGTAGCTGAGGAAGGCCAGCAGCAGCATCGCGAAGCGCTGCAGCTGGCGCGACAGCAGCTCGATCGAGGCCTCGCGCCGCGAGGGCGCGAGCCAGTAGTCGGCGTTGGGCAGGTTGGGACGCAGGCCACCGGCACGGAGCAAGCGGGTCGGCAGCAGCCCGACGATCGCCGGCACCAGCACGACGACGGCGAGCATGGCGACGAGGTACGCCGTGCGCGGCATGAAGCCGTTCGCCACGCCACCGGCGCCGAAGTGCGACGCGACCGTCGCGGGCAGCGCCTGGCTCGACCAGGCGACGTACAGCCCCGCGCACACGACCAGCGCGAGGAAAGGCAGGGCGGCGACACCGCGCGTGGCGGCGCGACGCGCGGGGACGGGGCGACTCATGGCCGGCGGTGTCGAATCGATGAGCGCGGGTGTCGCACGACGCCTCAGAGCTTCTCGAGCGCGCGGATGTACGCCGCGTCGTGCATCAGGTCGTCCCACGCCAGCGGCTCGGTCTGCGGCAGCAGGTTCAGCCGGCGGCGTTCGCCGAGCGCGTCAGGCTTCCAGGTGCCCTTCTCGCGCGCCTCCAGCAGGCCGTCGAGCAGCGCGTCGAGCGGCTCGCCCTGGCCGACGCTCTGGTTGCACAGCAGCACCAGGTCGCAGCCCGCGTTCATCGCGAGCACGGCGGCCTCCGCGTAGCCGAGCGTGGCGCCGGCGAGCTGGCGGGCGCCGGCCATGCTGAGGTCGTCGCTGAAGATCGCGCCGGTGAAGCCGAGGCGCTCGCGCAGGATGTCCTGCAGCCAGGGCTGCGAGAAGCCGGCCGGCTTGTCGTCGACGTCGGGGTAGATCACGTGCGCAGGCATCACGCTGGCGAGCGAGGTCGACAGCCACTCGTACGGGCGAGCGTCGTCGGCGAGGATCTCGTCGAGCTTGCGCAGGTCGACCGGCACGTCGACGTGGCTGTCCGCCGCGACGAAGCCGTGGCCGGGGAAGTGCTTGCCGCAGTGCGCCATGCCGGCCTGGCGCATGCCCAGGATCAGGCTGCGCGCGAGCATCGTGACGATGCGGGCGTCGCGGTGGAACGAGCGGTCGCCGATGACGGCGCTGTGGCCGAAGTGCAGGTCGAGCACGGG
>JASLEM010000584.1 GCA_030151165.1 Burkholderiaceae bacterium | reverse complement strand
GCGGACGCCGGCGCGGCGGGCGTCGCCGCGGCCTGCGCGAAGCCCGCGGTCGGCGCCAACGCGCCGAGCAGGGCGAGGGCCGCAGCAGCGGCGATCGGATGGGGCTTGAGGATCATGTCGCTGCTTCCAGTCAAGTCAAATGAGTTGATTTAATAATGATAGGACGGCGACCCTTAAACCCATCGATGGTTTTCACTGATGTTTCGCTTCCGTGAAACGCGCGTTGCAATGGTCCGAGCGCACGGCCCGCGCGGCGACCGAACAATCGACCACCGCGCGCCCGAAACCGGCGCACGCATGCAGGAAATCCGGTGCGCGCGAGGCGCGCCGACGTCGTCAGCCCTGGCCGTTTCGTCCGACGTCTCGGCGCATCGCGGCGCGCGCGCCCGCGTTCACCACATGTACATCTGCAGCGATCGCTCCACGATCTTGGCCGGGATGTCGGCCAGGCACGCGCGGTGATCGGGGAAGTTCAGGGCGCTGCGTTCGAGCAGGTTGTCGATGCTGGCCAGGTCGTACTTCGCTTCCTTGGGCGTCGGCTCACGCAGGCGCTCGTCCTCCGGAAACAGGCCGACGCCCGCGAGCAGGCAGTACCACGACATCGCCGGATAGCCGCGCCCGAACGTGCCGTTCTCGAGTCCCGGCGCGATCGGGCGGCTCGCGAGCCAGGTGCTCAGGAGGCGCGTCAGCGGCTCCGACAGGTTCGTGTTGGCGGCATTGGCGCGCCAGTACTCGGTGTCGGTGCGCGTGTTCGTCTTGTAGTGCGTGACGATGTAGTCGCGGGTGTTCTCGAACTGCGCGTTGACGCGGTCATTGAAGGCGGTGCGCGCGGTCTCGCCCAGGTCGCCTTTTTCCAGCGCTTCGACGAACGCCGCCGCGGTGCGCTGCACGAACAGGAGCGCGGTCGCCTCGAGCGGCTCGATGAAACCCTGCGACAGCCCGACGGCGACGCAATTGCGGTTCCAGTGCTTGGTCATGCGGCCGACACGCATCTTGAGATGGCGCGCCGGCACGTCCGCATCGAGCAGCCCGAGGCGCGTGCGCAGCTCGGTCTCGGCCTCGTCCGCCGAGCAATGCGCGCTGCTGTAGACATACCCGTTGCCGTACCGGCTCGTGAGCGGGATCTTCCAGGCCCAGCCATGGCGCATCGCCGTCGAGACGGTCTGCGGCAGGATCGGCCCGTCGATCGGCGTCGGCATCGCGATCGCCGCGTCGTTGAACAGGTTCTCGGCGAACGGCACGTACGGCGTCCGCAGCGCCTTGCCGATCAGCAGCGAGGCGAAGCCGGTGCAGTCGATGAAGAGATCCGCGGCCAGGGTGTCCCCGCCGTCGAGTTCGAGGGCACGGATGTCGCCGTGCTCGTCCTGCGTCACCGCGTTCATGTGCCGGGCGACATGGCGAACGCCGCGTTCCAGCGCCTTGGTGTGCAGGAAGGCGCCGAGCAGCGCGGAGTCGAAGTGGTAGCCGTACCAGATGTCGAAGGGGAAGCTGCGCTGCGGCTTCGGCGCGAGGCCCTTGCGGGCGACCGTGCCGGCGATGAAGTACGGGTCGGGGTGCGCGGGGACGTCGGCGTCGTTCAGCCGCGCGTGCACGTTGTGCACGAACTGCGGCATCGTCAGGTTGTCCAGCATCGACGCGAACGGGTGGAAGTAGCGCTCGTAGCCGGGGCGGGTCGACCAGCCCTCGAACGTGATGCCGCTCTTGTAGGTCGCGTTGCAGGCCGGCATCCATTCGCGCTCCTCGATGCCCAGGCCGTCGAAGAAGCCGCGCAGCCAGGGCGTCGAACCTTCGCCGACGCCGATGATGCCGACGGTGGGCGATTCCAGGACCGTCACCTGGAGGCGTTCGCGGTAGATCGAGTTGGCGAGCAGCAGCGCCGTCATCCAGCCTGCGGTGCCGCCGCCGACGACCACGACGTGCCGGATCGGCGGTTCCGGCAGCGGCCCTGCCGGCCGTGCGGACGCGGCGAGGTTCTGGTTGAACAACGTGGACGTTTCTTCCATGGCGCGCGTCGCTGGTACGTTAGTGGTTCTATGTATCATAGGGCCATCCTGGCGCGCCGTCGCAGCGTCGGCGCACATTCACCCTCGTCCATGCCCGACCTGCTTTCGACACTCCCTGCGCTGCGCGAATGGAAGGCGGTGGACCGCTCGCGGTTCGAGGCCGAAGTCATCGCCAGCGAGGAACCGGGCGTGATACGCGGCCTCGTTTCGCATTGGCCGGCCGTGGTGCGCGGGCGGGAATCGCCGATGGCGATCGCGCAGTACCTCGCGGACTTCGACAACGCGACGCCGGTCACGGCATTGATGACGCGGCCGGAAGAGGACGGCCGCATCTTCTACGACGCGTCGATGGCCGGCTTCAACTTCCTGCGCAACGAGCTGCCCGTGACGCAGGTGCTCGAGCAGGTGCTGCGCTATGCCCGCTTCGAGCGCGCACCCGCGGTGGCCGTGCAGAGCGCGCTGATCCCCGCCTGCCTGCCCGGCTTCGCGGAAGACAACGTGATGCCGCTGCTCGATGCGGACGTCGCGCCGCGCCTGTGGTTCGGCACGGCGATCACGACGCCCGCGCATTTCGACGAGTCGCACAACGTCGCGTGCTGCGTCGCGGGCCGCCGTCGCTTCACGCTGTTCCCGACGGCGCAGGTCGAGAACCTGTACGTCGGCCCGATCGACCACGCCCCGGCCGGCACGCCGCTGTCGCTGGTCGACTTCGCCCACCCGGACTTCCAGCGCTTCCCGCGTGCGCGTGACGCGCTGGCGCACGCGCGCACCGCGGTGCTCGAGCCCGGCGACGCGATCTACATCCCGCCGCTTTGGTGGCATCACGTGCAGTCACTCGAGCGCGTCAACATGCTGGTGAACTACTGGTGGGTGCGCGCCGCGCCGGGCCATGCGACGCCGCCCTTCGCGCTGCCCAGCCTGCTGCACGCGGTCGCCGCGTTGCGCGGCCTGCCGCCGGCGCAGCGACGCGCGTGGCGCGAGGTCTTCGAGCACTACGTGTTCGACACCGAGCGCGACGTCGCCGGCCACATTCCGGAGGAACGCCGCAGCCTGCTGGGGACGATGACGCCGGAGCAGCACGCCCACGCGCGCGCGGCACTGCTCAAGCTGCTCGGCAAATAGTCGCCAGGCCGCGGCGCGGCGCCTGCACAAAAGAAAACGGCGGTCGCCGCGAGGCCACCGCCGTTGTGATCGCCCGCGCGTGCGGGCGTCATCCGAGCTCGCGCTTCAGTACTTGAAGCGCATCGACACGTAGTACTGGCGGCCGTTCTCGTAGATCGAGCGCGGCTGGTCCGTGTTCAGCGCGTAGTACTTCAGCTTCGGATTGTTCAGGTTGCGACCGTCGATCTGGAAGCTGAGGTTCTTCGAGACCGTCAGGCCCAACGACGCCGACAGATCGCCCACCGCCGCCTGGTAGAACGCCGTCTCGCGGTCCAGGCCGCTGTAGAACGACGAGCGGTGGTTGTACGCCACCCGCGCGTTGAGCAGGTCGTTCTCGAAGTAGGCACCCAGGTTGTAGGTGTTCTTCGAGGCGCCCACCAGCGCGCCGCCGCCGTTTTCCTTGGCGTCCGTGTACGTGTAGTTCGCGTTCACGCCGAAGTTGCCGAACAGCGGCTGCTCGTAGGCGAACTCGAGTCCCTTGACCTTGCCCTTGCTGTTGATCGGCAGCGAGAGCAGGTAGTCGACGTTGGCGCCGTTGGGATTGTTCGTGTCGAAGGTCTTGTAGGTCTTCTGCACCTGGCCGTAGCCGATGTAGTTGGTCAGGTCCATGTAGAACGCGCTGGCCGACAGCAACGCGCGATCCGCGAAGTACCACTCGAGCGATGCGTCGGCGTTGTTCGACGTGATCGGCTTCAGGTCGGGGTTGCCGGCCGTCCCGGATCCGATGCCACCCGCCACCGCCGGCGGCGTGAGGCTGACGGTGCCGGCCAGCGCCGAATAGTCCGCGCGGGTCATGGTGCGGGACGCCGCGAAGCGCGCGACGACGGTCTTCGTCAGGTCGAACTTCAGGTTGCCGCTCGGGAGCACGTCGGTGTAGCTGTGGTTCGTCGTGACGGGCAGGAACGGGCCGAACGCCGAGTTGAGCAGCGCGCCCGGCGTCGTCGCCGCGGCCGGCTGGAACGTCAGGACATGCTCGCCGGTGTTGACGATGCGCACGCCGAAGTCGCCGGCCCACATGTTGCCTTCCAGGTTGCCCTGGAGGTAGCCGGCGTCGGTGGTCTCATGCACCGAGAACTCGTGCGGGTAGTACTCGCGCGTGGACGGATCGCGGTTCGTGTACGCCGCATCGAACGCCGCCAGCTGCGCCGGCGTGTAGTACCAGATGCCCGACGGGATCGAACCACCGAGGCCCGAACCGAAGTCGCTCGGGTAGTTCGAGAACGTCTGCGGCCAGTTGGCGTTGTCGAACGGGCTCAGGCCGGTCGTCGGGTTGCTGATCGGGCCCTGGGCGACGATGTGCAGCGCCTCGCGGCGGTGGTCGGTCGCGCGGGCGCCGAACTTCAGCGAGACCAGCGGGCCCATCTCGACGTCGTAGGTGCCGTCGATCTGCTGCCAGTTCTCCTTGTCGATCGTCTTGGTGTCCTGGTCGCCGAAGATCCAGTCGAGCGATGCGTTCCCGCCGAACGGCGTCGTGTTGTTGCCGCCGGGGAGCGAGAAGCTGGGCGCCGAGTTGACGCCGTTCAACTGGTACTGGCCGCCCGTGCCCTTGATGTCGGCTTCGAGCACGTCCTGCGACGGCGTGAGGCCCTCGCCGTTGGTGAAGCCCAGCTTCGTGCCGACCTTCAGCTTGTCGGTGAGGCGGAAGTCGCCGTCGAAGCTGATGAACTTCGAGTCCGAAGCCTCGCCGGGGCGCGAGATCTCGTCGTAGATGCCATGCTGCACCGCGGCGCCGCTGGCGTCCGTCGGCGAGAAGGACGCCGAGACGAGGGTGCCGTTCTTCACGATGTATCCGGGGTTCGGCGCCTGGCCCTGGCCCTGGTTGATGAAGTGCGTGCCCCAGAGCAGGTAGTTGCGGTTGTAGTTCGTCGCCTCGAGCTTCGAGTAGAAGGCGTTGAGGTCCAGCGTCGTGTCGGCGTTGGGCTTCAGTTCGACGTCGATCAGGCCGCCGGTGCGCTTGCGCTCCTGCGTGAACAGCGCGGCGCCGATCGACTCGGGATACCAGACGTTCGCGAGATCGGGATGGGCGATGGCGATCGGGCTGCCGGCCTTGATCTGTTCATAGCCGAGTTCTTCGACGCCGTCGCGGCGCAGGTGCCGCTTCTCGTAGAAGGCCTGCGCCAGGATGCCCAGCGTGCCGGCCTCGTTCTTCCAGCTGATCAGGCCGCTGGCCTGCGGATCCGTCTTGCCCGGCAGGTCGGCGTAGACGGCGCCGATGCTCGCCTCGGCGCTGAACTGCTTGTGGGCATCCAGCGGCCGGCGCGTGATGATGTCCACCGAGCCCGCGACGCCGCCTTCGATGAGGCTCGCCTGCGAGGACTTGTGCACGACGACGCTGCCGACCAGCTCGCTCGGAAGCAGCGTGTAGCTGACGCTGCGGCCGACGGTGCCGGTCTGGTCCAGTACGAACCAGTCGCCCGACGCGACCGAGTGGCCGTTGATCAGGGTCTGCGTCAGGCTCGGGCCGGTACCGCGCATCGAGACGCGGTCGCTTTCGTCGAAGCCGCCTTCATTGGCACCCGCGGAGCTGATCGTCACGCCGGGGACGTGCTGCAGCGAATCGGCGATGTTCTTGTCCGGCAGCTTGCCCACGTCTTCCGCGGTGATCACTTCGACGTGCGTCTCGGCGTTGCGCTTCTGGGTGAGCGATTGCTGCAGGGAACCCCGGATGCCGGTCACCTCGACTTGCTGCACGTTGGCGCTGCGGGCGGACGAAGCGGAAGCAGCGGGTGCGGGCGCGGCGGCGGACTGCGCGAACGCCGGTGCCGCGACGGCTCCGGCGAGCGCTACCGCAGCGGCAGCTGCAATGGGCGTGAGTTTCGTCTTCATGGGGCTCCTCTTTTCGGGTGGCAGCATTTCTTCGGGGAACGCAGCCGGTTGGGGGTTGGGTCGTGCCGTCTCTCGCGCTTCAGACGGTGCACCCTCGGGCTAGAAACCTGGTATTCGATAGGGTAGTACCACTGTACAACCAGTCTAGACCATCGTCCTCTGCGTTTACCCTCATATCGCGTTTGCGCAACAAACCGTTGACCACCCGGTCTCCTGTGAAATACGCGATCCGCACGGCCAAGGTGCCGCGGCTCGCGCTGGTGGTGCGCTTCACCGTAATTTGGTGCCTGAGTGGTATGCTCGGCGCGTTGCGAACGCTTCTCATGCCGGACGACCCCCGTCCGGCCTGCGGACCGCGCATCGCAGCTTCCCGGACCACACGAATAAGGGCACGCAATGAGCGCGCTGGCAGAACTCCTCAACACGCTCGATCCCGACGGCAGTCAACCGCTCTACCAGCAGCTGCAACGCGCGCTGCGGGAGGCGATCGAGAAACGCGTCCTCGGCCCCGACGACGCGCTGCCGTCCGAGCGCCAGCTCGCGGCCGACCTCGGCGTCTCGCGCATCACGGTGCGCAAGGCGATCCAGGGCCTGGCCGACGAAGGCTTCCTCGACCAGCGCCAGGGCTCGGGCAACTTCGTCTCGACGCGGATCGACAAGAACTTCGCGAAGCTGACGTCCTTCTCGGAGGACATGCGCTCGCGCGGACGCACACCGCGCAGCGAGTGGATCAAGCGCTCCAGCGGCACGGTGTCG
>JASLEM010000572.1 GCA_030151165.1 Burkholderiaceae bacterium | reverse complement strand
CTTGGCGATGCCGCCGAAGTCCAGCCACACCGGTTCGCGCACGACGACCTCGCGGCCGTCGACCTGCAGCGCGTCCTCGAACGGCAGCTGCCCGCGCCCGACGACGGCGTCGCGCCGGGCACGCTGCCGTTCGAGGACGCGCTGCAGGTCGACGGCCGCGAGGTCGTCGTGCGCGAACCGGTGTGGCTGGACTTCGGCGGCATCGCCAAGGGCTACGCCGTCGACCGCGCCATCGCCGCGCTGCGCCGCGCCGGCCTGGCGAGCGGCACCGTCAACGCCGGCGGCGACCTGCGCGTGTTCGGCGACCAGGAAGAGACCGTGCTCGTGCGCTCGCCGTTCGACGCCGCCGAGTTGTGGCCGGTGGCCGCGCTGCGCGACGCGGCGTGCGCGACGAGCGCCAGCGGCGAGGTCGCGTCGCGCGACGCGCACGCGCCGGCCGACGCGCCCCGTTCCGTCACCGTCTTCGCGCCCACGGCTTGCGCCGCCGATGCGCTGACCAAGATCGTCTGGCGCCAGGGCCCGCAGGCGCGCGCGCTGCTGCGCCGCGCGCGTGCGCGGGCCTTCGTCGTGCGCGCCGACGGGTCGGTGTGGCGAGGCTGAGGGCGATGCACGACGACGAGCATCACCTGAAGGTCGCCCACGGCCAGGGCCGGCGCGCGCGCCACGCGTTGATCTGGGGCTGCGTCGCGCTGCTCGCGACCGGCCTCGCGTGGCTGGTCGGGCACGACCTGTGGTTGCAGCAGACCGCGTTCGGCGCGCAGCCGCACCCGCTCGTGGCCTGGCTGCTGCGCGCGCACGGCGCGATCGCCTGGTGCACGACGGTCGTGGGCGGCGTCGTGTGGCAGGTGCACGTGCGGCCCGCGTGGCGCGCGGTGCGGCGGCGGCGCGCGCATCGGCGCCGCAATGCCCGGCTGCGGCCGATCCGGCACGGCCGCGCGCGCACCGTGAGCGGCGTCGCGCTGGTGCTCGCGCTGGCGGTGCTGCTCGGCTCGGCGATCGGGCTGCAGTACGCGCCGGAGGAGGCGCATGCGTGGCTGTCGGTCACGCACTGGGTCGTCGGCCTCGTGCTCGCCACGGCCTTGTTGTGGCACTGGATCGCGCGGCTGCGGCGTTGAGCCGTTCGAGTCAGACGACCCGCTTCGCCAGGTCGACGAGCACCTCGCCCGCCCGGCTCGGATGCGGACGACGGCCGGTCTCGACGAAGCCCGCGCCGCGATAGAGCGCGAGGTTCTTCGTCATGCGCGCGTTCGTGTAAAGGCGCAGCTCCGGCAGGCCGCGGCGGCGCGCGAGGTCGCCCGCGAACGCGAGCAGCGCCTTGCCGAGGCCGCGGCCCTGCGCGGACGGCAGCACGGCGACGCTGTAGATCGCGAGATGATCTGCGGCAGGCTCGAGCACCAGCACGCCGATGGCCTCGCCGGAGTCTTCAAGGATCCACGCGCCGCCGGTCGCGATGCGCCCGGCATAGTCCTCGGTCGCCGGCTTCGGCACCGCGCCGATCACGTCGAGGTAGGCCGGCGTGTAGGCCTGCGCGCTGATGCGCCGCACGAGGTCGGCGTCGCCCGCCCGCGCGAGGCGCAGCGCGGGAGCGGGGGCATCGGCAGTGGGCGAGGTCGTGTCCGGCATCGGATCGGCGGGCGGATTTCGGGCCGGCGCATTGTGGCCGACCCCGACATCCGGGCCGCCGATCTCGGCGCAGAATCGACGCCCATGACCACGTCCCTGCCCCCGCTGCCCACGCCGTCGTTCGACACCTTCCCCCGCCACGCCGAACTCACGGCGCTGCTGCAGGCCTACGCCGCCGCGCGGCCGGACATCGTCCAGCTGCGCTCGATCGGCAAGAGCCACGAAGGGCGCGACATCTGGCTCGTCGCGCTCACGCGCGTGGCCACCGGCCCCGACACCGACAAGCCCGCGTTCTGGATCGACGGCAACATCCACGCGGCCGAGCTCACCGCGTGCACGGCCGCGCTGTACTACCTGCACCACGTCTGCACGAGCGACGGCCAGGACGCGCGCATCACGCACCTGCTCGATACCCGGGTGGTGTATCTCGTGCCGCGCCTCAACCCCGACGGCGCGGAGCTGGCGCTGGCCGACGTGCCGCGCTTCATCCGCTCGTCGACGCGTGCCTACCCGTTCGACGAGGAGCCCGCCGACGGCATGACGATGGAGGACGTGGACGGCGACGGCCGCGTGCTCTACATGCGCATCCCCGACCCGCACGGCACGTACAAGAAGCACCCCGCCGAGCCGCGCCTGATGACGCCGCGCGAGCCGGGCGAGATCGGCGGCGAGTACTACCGCGTCATCCCCGAAGGCCACGTCAAGGCCTACGACGGCGTGCGCCTGCGCCTGAACCGCGACCGCGAGGGGCTCGACCTCAACCGCAACTTCCCGTCGCTGTGGCGCCAGGAGTTCGAGCAGCTCGGCGCCGGCCCGTACCCGACCAGCGAGCCCGAGGTGCGCACGATGGTCGACTTCTGCATCGCGCACCCGAACATCGGCGCGGCGATCAGCTTCCACACGCACAGCGGCGTGATCCTG
>JASLEM010000553.1 GCA_030151165.1 Burkholderiaceae bacterium | reverse complement strand
GGCGGCCGGGCCCGACGCCGCCGGCGCGGCGGGCGCGGCCGGGCCGGCCGGGGCGGAGGCCGACGGCGGCGGCGTGGTCGGCATCGTGAAGTCGCGCTTCGTTTCGGCCGGCAGCGCGCCCGGGTCGAACGTGAACGAGTTCAGCAGCACCGGCGCGTGGACGGGCACCTTCGTGCGGCGTTCCGCGCGCTGGCTCTTGCCGCCGATGATGTTGGCGATGACGTCCAGCTTGTCGCCGGTCAGCAGGTTGGCGCTGTTGACGTAGCGCAGCGTGTCGCCGGTGCTCGTGTGGGTGACGGTCTCGGTGCGCGTCGCGATGAGGCGCAGCGCCGGCGTGCCGTTGTCGCCCGGCCGGAACGCGAACTGGAAGTTGCGGATCTGCGCGCCGGCGGCGTCGTTGGACGTCATCTGCACGGTCAGGATCTTGCGCGCGATCAGCACCTGCACGTCGCAGCCTACGCAGGCGCGCGAGACGGGCGGCGACGCGGCCGCGAGCTGCATCGCGCCGCCCGGCTGGGCGAGCAGCACGATCACGATCGGCGTGGTCGGCGCCGCGGCGAGCGCGGCCTTGCTGATGCCCTTGGGCGGGACGTCCGACGGCGCGAGCACGACGGCGGTGTCGTGCTGCGCCTTCTCGCGCAGCGCGCCGCTCGCGCGTGACTGTTCCTTCAGCGTCGGGTAGCGGCCCTGCAGCAGCTTGACGGTGGCCTGCGGCAGCGGGGCGCTCTGCTCGAAGGCGGAGGGCGGCAGCTTGCGCGTCTCGGGCTCGATCGCGTCGGCGATGAACGGGAAGGTGTCGAACAGGATCGGCGGGCGCATGGGCACGGTGGTCGAGAGCTCGCGGTGGCGCGGCTGGTCGTCCTCGGAGTCCTCGATCTCGTCGGTCTTCTTGCCCGTCAGCAGGTTGGTGCTGGTCGAGTAGCTGTGCGGGATCGGGTCGTCCGTCTCTTCCGGCGCGTAGACGTTCACGCCGACCAGGCGCGGCTTCTGGTCGTTGTCCTTGTAGGCGAACTGGTAGGTGACGTTCGCGTAGTCGGCGCCGACGGCCTGGATCACGTGCACGAACAGCGCGTGCTGCACGATGTTGACGCTGGCGGTGCACAGCGCGCAGCCTGGGTTGAGCACGACCGACTGCGTGGTGACGTGCCAGACGTCCTTGCCGCCGCCCGGCGCGGACGCCGAGGCCGACGGCCCGGAGACGGAGTTCGACAGCAGGACGACGATGTAGTCGCCATGCTCGCCCTGCGGCGCCATCACGACGGCGAGGTCGTCGGCGTCCTCGACCTGGAGCCGGCCGAGCGAGCGCGAGATGACGTGCAGGTCGGGGAAGCGCTGCTGCAGCGCGACCGCGGCGCCGTGCGGGATCGCGCGGTCGCCGGACGGGTCGGGCTGGACCTTCAACGGCGGCGGCTCGGGCGGCGGCGGTGTCTGGCAGGCGACGACGAGGAGGGACAGCGCGGCGGCGCAGGCGCGCGCGGCCATCGGGAACCGGACAGGCGGGTGGGTGCGCATCTTGGAAGAAGCAGGCGTTCGCATCCCGCGATCATGCCTCGCTATCGGCGAACGGCAACCCTCGAAAGTACCGCCCTTCAGTCGGAATTGGCGGCGAGCGAGCCGCGCGGCGTTGGCGCTGGAGCGGTCTGGCAGAATGTTTCGTGGACGAATCGCGCGCGTTGATGGCCATTCGGCGTCGTCCATACCTTTCACGCACCCGCCCAACCAGAATCGACAGACCATGACTGACAAGAAAGTTGCCCTCATCACCGGCGTCACTGGACAGGACGGCGCCTATTTGGCCGAGTTCCTGCTGAAGAAGGGTTACGAAGTCCATGGCGTCAAGCGTCGCGCATCTTCCTTCAACACGGATCGCATCGATCATCTGTATCAGGATCCGCACGTCAACGATCGCGATTTCGTCCTGCATTACGGGGATCTCACCGACTCCACCAACCTCACGCGTATCGTCCAGAAGGTGCAGCCGGATGAAATCTACAACCTCGCGGCGCAGAGCCATGTAGCGGTGAGCTTCGAGGAGCCGGAGTACACCGCCAATGCCGACGGCATCGGCACGCTGCGCCTGCTGGAGGCGATCCGCATCCTGGGCCTCGAGAAGAAGACGCGCTTCTACCAGGCGTCGACGTCCGAGCTGTACGGGCTCGTGCAGGAGATCCCGCAGCGCGAGACGACGCCGTTCTATCCGCGCAGCCCGTACGCCGTCGCCAAGCTCTACGCCTACTGGATAACGGTGAACTACCGCGAGGCCTACGGCATGTACGCCTGCAACGGCGTGCTGTTCAACCACGAGAGCCCGAAGCGCGGCGAGACCTTCGTCACGCGCAAGATCACGCGCGCCATCGCCCGCATCGCGCTCGGCCTGCAAGATACGTTGTACCTTGGCAACATGAGCGCGCTGCGCGACTGGGGCCATGCGCGCGACTACGTCCAGATGCAATGGCTGATGCTGCAGCAGGAGCAGCCCGAGGATTTCGTCATCGCCACCGGTGTGCAGGTCAGCGTGCGCGACTTCGTTCGCATGTCCGCCGATCGCCTGGGCGTCACGGTGCGCTTCGAAGGCGCGGGCGACAAGGAAATTGGCATCGTCGAAGCCGTCACGGGCGACAAGGCCAAGTGCCAGGTTGGAGACGTCATCGTGCGTGTCGATCCGCGGTACTACCGCCCGACCGAGGTCGAGACGCTGCTGGGCGATCCGACGAAGGCCAAGACCAAGCTCGGCTGGACACCGACCACGACGCTGGCCGAGCTTGTCGCCGAGATGGTCGATGCCGACTACGACCATGCCCGCCGTGACGCGCTGGTGCGCAGCGCTGGCTTCCAGACCTTCAATCATCATGAGTGAGCTCGCAGGTCACGGCGGGGCGTCGCCGCGCCGTGACGAACCGATCCTCGTCGCCGGCGCGCGCGGCATGGTCGGCTCGGCGCTGGTGCGCCGGCTGGCCGGCGCGGGCTACACGAAGGTGCTGGCGCCGCCGCGCGCCGAACTCGACCTGCAGGACGCCGCCGCGACCCGCGCCTGGCTCGAGCGCGAGCGGCCCGCCTACATCTTCGTCGCGGCCGCCAAGGTCGGCGGGATCCAGGCGAACAACACGTTCCGCGCGCAGTTCCTGCACGAGAACCTGGCGATCGCCGGCAACCTGGTCGACGGCGCCCACCGCGCCGGCGTGCAGCGCCTGATGTTCCTCGGCTCGAGCTGCATCTACCCGAAACTCGCGCCGCAGCCGATCCGCGAGGATTCGCTGCTGACCGGCCCGCTCGAGGAGACGAACGAGCCGTACGCGATCGCCAAGATCGCGGGCGTCAAGCTGTGCGAGGCGTACAACGCCCAATACGGGCGCCAGTATGTGAGCGCGATGCCGACGAACCTGTACGGCCCGAACGACAACTACGACCTGCAGACCAGCCACGTGCTGCCCGCGCTGATCCGCAAGGCGCACGAGGCGAAGCTGCGCGGCGACACCGAGTACGTCGTCTGGGGCTCCGGCAAGCCGATGCGCGAGTTCCTCTACGTCGACGACCTCGCCGACGCCTGCGTCCACCTGATGGCGCGGGGCTACGACGGGCCGCTGGTCAACATCGGCACCGGCGAGGACGTGACGATCCGCGAACTGGCCGAGACCGTGATGGACGTGGTCGGGTTCGCGGGCCGGATCGTCTTCGATGCCGGCAAGCCGGACGGCACGCCGCGCAAGCTGCTCGACGTGAGCCGGCTCCATGCGCTGGGCTGGAAGCATCGCGTCGGGCTGAGGGACGGGATCGCGCTCGCGTACCGCGATTTCCTCGACCGATCGGCGGGCTGACGAGCCCTCGGCGCGCGGTGCCGAAAACCGCCGGCACGCCCGTTCAGGGCTGCAGCCAGCGCGACCCGTGGCCGCCGAATTCGGCGCGGCGGTGGCCGTCGGGGTCGAGTTCCAGCCAGTCGATCGTCTCGGCCATCGCCTCGATCATCGCGAAATGCCCGCGCACGCCGAGCTCGGCCAGGGGCGCGTCGAGCGGGCTGCCGGGGGCCTGGGCGGCGAGGTAGTCGTGGGCGCCGGCGCTGGTCTGCAGCCGGGCCCAGCGCGAGGACACCGCCAGGCCGGACGTCTCGACCGCCAGCCGCACCTGCATGCGTACCTGCCAGCCGAGCTCGCGGCTGTAGAAGACGAGCGTGCCCTGGGGCGAGGATTCGATCTGGCGCACCTTGGGCGATCGCGCGTCGGTGTAGAACACGAGGCGGCGCTCGGCGGCGTCGACCTCGCGCACCACGATGCTGCGCGCGTCGGCCTCGCCGTCGTCGACCGTGGCCAGCACGGCGATGCGCCACTCGTGCTGGTCGGGCCGCGCGCCCGTCTCGTCGTCGGCGTGCTCGCCTGGCCCGGGGCGGCGGCGCTGTGCCACGCAACTCTCGAGCTCGCTCCAGATGCATTGCTCGATCTCGTCGAGTTGCTGCAGACGCGCTGTCATGGCAGTCCTCCGGGCGGGAAGGGGAGCGTCAACAGTAAACCGCGGACCGGCGCCGGTCAATTGCCTGGAGGTTAATTTTCTTGATGAACCTTGCGGCTAACCGAAGGTCCCAGCGGAACCGTTCGATCGGTCGCGAAATAGTCTGACTTCAAACCGCCGGCGCTGCCGCTCGCGCATGGCGGAGGAAGTTCGAGGGAGCGCTGGAACCGGCTTCGCCGGGCCAGTCGCGGAGCGCCCCCTCGGGGGGGCAGCGAGCGCCGCCGAGCGTGGGGGCTCAAGCCTCGCGGCGGAGGGCCGGGAACAGGATCACGTCGCGGATGCTCGAGCTGTCGGTCAGCAGCATCATCAGGCGGTCGAGGCCGATGCCGCAGCCGCCGGTCGGGGGCATGCCGTACTCGAGCGCGCGGATGAAGTCGGCGTCGTAGAACATCGCCTCGTCGTCGCCCGCTTCCTTGTTGGCGACCTGCGCCAGGAAGCGCGCGGCCTGGTCCTCGGCGTCGTTCAGCTCGGAGAACCCGTTGGCGTATTCGCGGCCGGTGATGAACAGCTCGAAACGCTCGGTGATCGCCGGGTTGGCGTCGGACGCGCGCGCCAGCGGGCTGACCTCGACCGGGTAGTCGATGATGAAGGTCGGCTGCCACAGCTTGGCCTCGACCTCGGCCTCGAACAGGCCGAACTGCAGCTCGGCCAGCGACCAGTGCGCCGGCGCCTTCTCGCCCGCGGCCAGGATGCGCTCGCGCAGCAGAGCGGCGTCCTGCGTCTGCTCGACGCTCAGGCCGCAGTGCTCGACCAGGGAGTCGCACACGGTCAGGCGGGCGAAGGGCTGGTCGAGGTGAACTTCCTTGCCGGCGTAGGTCAGCGCAGCCGTGCCGGTGGCGGCGATGGCCGCGTGGCGCAGCACCTGCTCGGTGAAGTCCATCAGGTCATGGTGGTTCCAGAACGCCGCGTAGAACTCCATCATCGTGAATTCGGGGTTGTGCCGAACCGAGATGCCTTCGTTGCGGAAGCTGCGGTTGATCTCGAACACGCGCTCGAAGCCGCCGACGATCAG
>JASLEM010000508.1 GCA_030151165.1 Burkholderiaceae bacterium | reverse complement strand
GCCGCCCGAGCTCGGCGGCGGCATCGAGACGACCTGCACGCCGCGGTACGTGCCCTTGACCGGCTCGCGCTCGACGACCTTGTAGTTCTTCAGGTCGGCCTTGGTGATGAGGCCGTCGTGCGCCTTCGCCTCGGCGACGATGCCGTCGGCGATCGCGCCTTCGTAGAACGCCTTCGCGCCGTCCTTCGAGATCAGGCGCAGGCTCCTGGCGAGGTCGGGGTTGCGCAGCGTGTCGCCGGTGTGCGGCAGGTGGCCGTCCTTGAAGAAGACCTTGCGCGTGCTCGTCCACGCGCCCAGGTGGTTCGTCTCGGCGGCGAAGGTCTTGGCCAGGCTCTCGGGCACGACGAAGCCCTTGTCGGCGAGCGCGGCGGCCGGCGCGATCAGCTTGTCGCGCTTCATCGAGCCGTAGTGCTCGAGCGCGTAGAGCATGCCGGCGACGGTGCCCGGCACGCCGATCGCGGCCTGCGTGAAGAGCGACTTGTCGGCGATGACGTTGCCGTTCGCGTCGAGGTACATGTTGCGCGTGGCCGCGGCCGGGGCCATCTCGCGGAAGTCGATCGCGGTGTCCTTGCCGGTCTTCGCGTCGTGCAGCAGCATGAAGCCGCCGCCGCCGATGTTGCCGGAGTTGGGCTGCGCCACCGCGAGCGCGAAGGCGGTCGCGACCGCGGCGTCGACCGCGTTGCCGCCGGCCTTCAGCACGTTCACGCCGATGTCCGAGGCGATCGCGCTCTCGCTGGAGACCATGCCGTGCATCGCGTGCACCGGATGGATGATCTCGTCGTCGAGGTCGTAGTCGACGTAGCCGGTGGCGCTCGCGACGCGCGAGGCGGCCTGCTGCGCGGCGCCGGGCTGCGGCGCGGCGGCCAGCAGGGCCAGCAGCGCGGCGGTGGCGAAGGCGGTGCGGGTGGCCACGGCGGTGGCGGACGCGGGGAGTGTCGTCTTGGGCATGGGCGTGCGTGTCCTCGGCGGGGTGGGCAATGTGCCTGCGATGGTAGTTCGGCGCGGCCGCCCGCGCGTGCCGGGGGCTTGCGGCCGTGGTGCAATACGGGTTGTCGCAGCCAATCCTCCCGGAGCTTCCCACCCCATGTCGTCCCGCCTGCCTCGCCTGCTCGCCGTCGCCGCCGGCCTCGTCGCCGCGTTCTCGTTGACGGCTCCCGCCGCCCGCGCCGCGGGCCCCGAGCCGAAGGTGCTCAACGTCTACAACTGGTCGGACTACATCGCCGACGACACGTTGAAGAACTTCGAGAAGGAGACCGGCATCAAGGTCAACTACGACAACTACGATGCCAACGAGATCCTGCACGGCAAGCTGATCGCCGGCAAGACGGGCTACGACATCGTCGTGCCGAGCGCGCACTTCGCGAAGATGCAGATCGAGGCCGGCCTGTTCCAGAAGCTCGACAAGCCCAAGCTCACCAACTGGGGCAACCTCGACCCGAACCTGCTGCAGGTCATGAGCAAGGTCGACCCGGGCAACCAGTACCTCGTCGACTGGTTGTGGGGCTACATCACCGTCGGCATCAACACCGCCAAGGTCAAGGCCGCGCTCGGCGGCATGCCGATGCCCGACAACCCGTTCGCGCTCGTCTTCGACCCGAAGTACGCCGACAAGCTCAAGGGCTGCGGCATCAGCTTCCTCGACTCGCCGTCCGAAGTGCTGCCGATCGCGCTCGGCTACGTCGGCAAGCCGGCGTACAGCAAGACGGTCGCCGACTACGACGTCGCCGCCGCGATGCTGAAGAAGGTGCGCCCGGACATCTCGCGCTTCTCGTCCTCGGGCTACATCAACGACATGGTCGCCGGCTCGGTCTGCGCCGTGCTCGGCTACTCGGGCGACATCAACATCGCCCGCGCCCGCGCGATCGCCGCGAAGAATGGCAACGACATCGTCGCCTTCGTCCCCAAGCAGGGCGCGACGGTGTTCTTCGACTCGATGGCGATCCCCGCCGACGCGCCGCACCCGCAGAACGCGCTGCTGTTCATCAACTACATCCTGCGCCCGCAGGTGCACGCGAGCCTGACGAACAAGGTGTTCTACGCGAACCCGAACAAGGCCTCGCTGCCCTTCGTCAACAAGGACGTCGCGAACAACCCGAGCGTGTTCCTGAAGCCGGACGACCTGGCGCGCATGACGGTGCCGGACACGCTGCCGCAGGACATCAAACGCAAGCAGACGCGCGTCTTCACCGACTTCAAGGCGCAGTTGTAGGGCCCCCACGCTCGCTGGCGCTCGCTGCCCCCCGAGGGGGCGCTCCGCGAGCGGCCCGGCGAAGCCGGCTCCGCCGCTCCCTGGAATTTCGTTTGGGAGGTTTGAGCGGCAGCGCCGGGGTCGACGTCGGCGTTGTCTTTGGACGGGAGAACAGGCGGCAAGTCGCCCCGCTGATCGGGCTTTAGTTTTCGGCGCCGTTCCTTACGATCGAATCGCGGTGAACGTCCGCCGGCCAGTCGTTTCGCGCGACGGCGGACGCGTCCTTCGGGCAGCCTGCCCCGGCTGGCATCGCACATCGACTCTTCAGGAAACCGTCATGCGCGTCCAATCGAACCACTCCTCCGCCCAGCCGCTGCGCTCGACCAGCGCCGGCAAGCCGGCGTACAGCAAGACGGTCGCCGACTACGACGTCGCCGCCGCGATGCTGAAGAAGGTGCGCCCGGACATCTCGCGCTTCTCGTCCTCGGGCTACATCAACGACATGGTCGCCGGCTCGGTCT
>JASLEM010000501.1 GCA_030151165.1 Burkholderiaceae bacterium | reverse complement strand
CACGTCCATGCTCTGCGCGCGCGTCGTGCGCGGCGCGGCCTCGAGCGCGAACGACGTGAGCTTCGCGTCGGCGAGCTTCTGCAGGCCGTCGCGGTCGAACGGGTTGAGCATGCCCACCAGCACCGCGCCCGGCTTCATCAGCCCGAGCTCGTCGGCCAGCGGCGCGCGCACCTTCAGGACGAGGTCGGCGCCGAGCGCGGCGACGCGGTCGACGATCTCGGCGCCCGCGGCCACGTAGGCCTCGTCGGTGGCGCTCGCCGCCAGCCCGGCGCCGGACTGCACGCGCACCGCGTGGCCGGCCGCCTTCAGCTTCTTGGCCGTCTCGGGCGTCACGGCGACGCGCGTCTCGCCCGCCGCGGTTTCCAGCGGAACACCGATCAACATGGAAGTCTCCTCGCCAACGATTTCGTCATGGGGCGCGCCGCGGTCGAGCGCGCAAGGCCCGGAAACACGGGCGCGGCGTCGACGCGACGGCAAACTCTGGCGCAGCTTACACAAGTTCCCGCCAAGTCCGGCATGACGCCCGTCAACACTCCGGGAGTGCCGTCGTCCACGCAACACTCGCCTCAAAACCGTTTGCGCCCCCTAGAAACAGGCGCCAGTTCCGCCCGGCCGCGGCCCGGGCGACCCCTACTGCGCCGACGGAGGCCGTCCATGAACATCCTGCGCAAGGCAACGCTCGCGACCCTGTTTGCCGCCACCGGCGCGCCGGCCCCGGCGGCCGTCATCGACTTCGACGACATCGCCTTTCCCGGCTGCTGCACCTACCTCGTCCCGGGCTACGCCGGCTTCGCCTGGTCCGGGGGCGAAGGCGCGATCAGCTGGGTCGTCGGCGAGCAGAACGCCACGCCCGACTTCCCCGGCGCCAAGGCGCACTCGGGCTCGAACTACGCCTGGTCCAACGGCGGCACGAGCCTGTCGTTGCGCGCCGCTGGCGGCGGCACCTTCGACCTCGCCAGCCTGTGGGCCCGCGGCGGCTACGGCGACATGGTCTACAACATCACCGCCTTTCGCGGCGGCGTGGCGGTGGCCAGCGACACCGTCGACGCCACCACCGACGATGCCTGCGAGTTCCTCGGCTTCGAGGACGTCGACGCCGTCACCCTCACCGGCAGCGGCGGCAACCTGCTGATCGACGACATCGACACCGGCCGCGCCACGGGCGCCGTGCCGGAGCCCGCCGGCGCCGTGCTGATGCTCGCCGGCCTCGGCGCGATCGGCGTGGCGGGGCGGCGTCGGCGCAACAGCCCCGGCCCGACCCCACGGTTTTAGCTGGCCGTGGCGTTCCCGCCACGCCACAATCGCCGTCCATGGGACGAGAACGATGGAAACCGAGCGTCACCGTGGCGGCCGTCATCGAGAAGGACGGCCGTTACCTGATGATCGAGGAAATGACCCGCGACGGGTTGCGCCTCAACAACCCCGCCGGCGGCCTCGAGCCCGGCGAGTCGATCGTCGACGGCGCGAAGCGCGAGGCGCTCGAGGAGACCGCCTGCCACTTCACGCCGCAGGCGCTGGTCGGCGTCTACATGGCGCGCAACCCCGACACCGCCGCCGGCCCCGGCGTCACCTACGTCCGCTTCGCCTTCTGCGGCACCGCCAGCGACCCGGTGCCCGGCCAGGCGCTCGACAGCCCCGTCGTGCGCACGCTGTGGATGACGGCCGACGAGATCGTCGCCGCGAAGGATCGCCTGCGCGGGCCGCTCGTCCTGCAGTGCATCGAGGACCACCGCGCCGGCCGCCGGCTGCCGCTGGAGGTGATCTACACGCACTCGAGCGTGGCCGACCCCGACGCCGGCCAGCCCACCTCCGAGCCCTGACGCCGCCCGGCCAAGCCCTTGCCGGCGCGCCGGCCGGCCCGTCTCATTAAAATCACGCCATGTCTCGTATGCGCGTGGTGGTCGGCCTCTCCGGCGGTGTGGATTCGGCGGTGACGGCGTGGCTCCTGAAGCAGCAGGGGCACGAGGTCGTCGGCATCTTCATGAAGAACTGGGAAGACGATGACGACGACGAGTACTGCTCGACGCGCCAGGACTTCCTCGACGCCGCGAGCGTGGCCGACGTGCTGGGCATCGAGATCGAGCACGTCAACTTCGCCGCCGAGTACAAGGATCGCGTGTTCGCCGAGTTCCTGCGCGAGCACCAGGCCGGCCGCACGCCGAACCCGGACGTGCTGTGCAACGCCGAGATCAAGTTCAAGGCCTTCCTCGACCACGCGATGCGGCTCGGCGCCGAGCGCATCGCCACCGGCCACTACGCCCGCGTGCGCTTCAACGAGGCGACCGGCCGCCACGAGCTGCTGAAGGGGCTCGACCCGGGCAAGGACCAGAGCTACTTCCTGCACCGCCTGAGCCAGGCGCAGCTCGCGCAGACGATGTTCCCGGTCGGCGAGCTGCACAAGACCGAGGTGCGCCGCATCGCCGACGAGATCAGGCTGCCGAACGCGAAGAAGAAGGATTCGACGGGCATCTGCTTCATCGGCGAGCGCCCGTTCCGCGAGTTCCTGAACAAGTACCTCGCGCACCAGCCCGGCCCGATCCTCGACGATCGCGGCCGCCGCCTGGGCGACCACGTCGGCCTGAGCTTCTACACGCTTGGCCAGCGCCAGGGCCTGGGCATCGGCGGCGTCAAGGACAAGCGCTCCGAGCGCGGCGGCGGCGAGCACGCGCCGTGGTTCGTCGCGCGCAAGGAGATGGCCACGAACACGCTGCGCGTCGTGCAGGGCCATGACCACCCGTGGCTGCTGTCGCATCGCCTCGGCGCGATGGACCTCAGCTGGGTCGCGGGCGAGGCGCCGGCGCCCGGCGCGCTGGGCTCGAAGGCGCGCTATCGCCAGCCGGACTCCGCGTGCGTGCTGGAGCCGTCGGCGGACGCGAACGCGATCTCGCTGTCGTTCCCCGACGCGCAATGGGCCGTCACGCCCGGCCAGTCGGCCGTGCTGTACGACGGCGACGTCTGCCTCGGCGGCGGCGTGATCGAGTCGGCCGTCACGCTCGGCTGAAGCGCCTGGCCCCGCCGGGGGTCAGCGAAAACCCGCGAGATGTCACCTGCGCGCCGTCGAGCACGCGCGGACGTGGCATGCTGCGACGCGCCCGGGCCCGTTGCCCGCGCCACGTCCACCCGCCAAGGATTTCCCGATGCTCTACCAAGTCGCCAACGTCGTCGTCGCCCTGATGGCGCTGCTCCACGTCTACATCCTCGTGCTCGAGATGTTCCTGTGGACGACGCCCAAGGGACGCCGCGCGTTCGGTCTGACCGCGGAGTTCGCCGAGGCCAGCAAGACGCTCGCCGCCAACCAGGGCCTCTACAACGGCTTCCTCGCGGCCGGCCTGGCCTGGGGCCTGTGCCAGGGCGTCGCCGGCTACGGCACCAAGCTGTTCTTCCTGGGCTGCATCCTGGTCGCCGGTCTCTACGGCGGCGCGACGGCCACGAAGAAGATCCTGTTCATCCAGGCGATCCCCGCGGCGATCGCGATCGCGCTGGTGATGGCCGGGCAACCTGGCTGAACTCCAGTTCACCGCGAATAGTTGCTTTCCGCGCATGGTGCTGCGAATTCGCTTGTTGCGAATATCGTCGGTAATTTCATAATCGTTTGCCTTATAACGATTACGGACGGCCCGTCAGCCGCCCCGCCATGAACTTCCAGCAACTGCGCTCCGTGCGCGAGGCCGTCCGTCGCGGCTTCAACCTGACCGAGGTCGCCCAGGCGCTGCACACCTCGCAGCCGGGCGTCAGCCGCCAGATCCGCGAGCTCGAGGAAGAGCTGGGCGTGGAGATCTTCGTGCGGGTCGGCAAGCGCCTGACCGGGCTGACGCAGCCGGGCGTCGCGGTGCTGCCCTGGGTCGAGCGCCTGCTGCAGGACGCCGAGAGCCTGCAGCGCGCCAGCGAGGAGTTCACGCAGGGCACCAGCGGCGTGCTGACGATCGCCGCCACCCACTCGCAGGCACGCTACGCGCTGCCGACCGCGGTGCGCGACTTCCGCCAGGCGCACCCGAACGTGCAGCTGCAGCTCCACCAGGGCTCGCCCGAGCAGATCGCCCAGATGCTGATGACGGGCACCGTCGACATCGGCATCGCCTCGCACCTGCTCGCCGAGCGCCCCGAGCTCGTCGCGCTGCCCTGCTACCGCTGGACGCACTCGATCGTCGCGCCCGACGGCCATCCGCTGCTGGCCGACGGCAACATCACGCTCGAGCAGCTCGCGCGCTATCCGATCATCACGTACGACGTCGGCCTGACCGGCCGCTGGAGCATCGACGCCGCGTTCAAGCGCGCCGGCCTGCGGCCCGACATCGTCATCACCGCGATGGACGCCGACATCATCAAGACCTACGTCGAGCTGGGCCTGGGCGTCGGCATCCTCGCCTCGATCGCGATGGACGAGGAGCAGCCCGGCCGCCTGCGCGCGATCGATGCGCGCAACTTGTTCTCGATCAACACGACCAGCGTCGCCGTGCGCCGCGGCGGGCTGCTGCGCGGCTTCGCGTACGACTTCATCCAGACCTTCGCGTCGCACCTGACGCGCGACGTCGTCGAGGCCGCCCAGCGTGCGCCGAGCGACATCGAGCAGGCGCCGCTCTGATCGGTGGAAACCCGCAGCGACGCGGCGCTCGCTAGAGTCGCGCGTCCAAACGGCTGAGCACTTTCCAACGGAATCGCGCGCCGGCTCGCTGCTTCGCTTCTCAAGCTCGCGGAACTATGGTCGAAGAGACGGGTTGAACCGCCCGCTTCCCGGGCGGTGCCGTCCTGCCCGCGTCCGCCTCGTCGATCCGTGAACTCCCCGCTGCCGTCCGCCGCCATCCTGAGCCAGCCCGGTTTCGACCCGGGCCGGCTGGCCGAGCCCGTCCGGCTGCTCGAGCAGGCGACGTGGCTGCTGTACCTCGACGCGCGCCGCGCGGGCGAACTCGGCCAGCAGGCGCTGGAGCTGACCGCCGACCTGCCCGACCTCGCGCTGCGCGGCGACGCCCATTGGCACGTCGGCTACGCGCTGCTGCGCCAGGGCCAGGCCGAGCCGGCGATCGCGGCCAACGAGCACGCGCGCGCGAGCTACGCGCGGCACGGCGACGCGCGCGGCCTGCTGATGTGCGACGAGTTCACCTGCCTGCTGCTGCGCTCTCGCGGCCGCGCGCACGAGGCGCTCGAGCTGCACCAGCGCATCGCCGATCGCAGCGATGTCGCCCGCCGCCCGACCGACGTCTACATCACGCACAACTCGCGCGCGCTCACGCGCCGGCTGCTCGGGCACAACGAGCAGGTGCTACTCGACCTGTACGAGGCGCAGGCCGCGGCCGGCGCCTGCGACTCGCCCGGGCCGAAGCTCGCGGCCGTCATCAACCTCGGCTGCACGCACGGCGATCTCTACAACCTGCCCGAGGCGCAACGCCTGCTCGAGGAAGGCCTGGAGCTCGCGGAGCTGGCCGGCGCCTGGCATGCGTTCACGGCCGCCGTCTTCGGCCTGACGCTCGCCTACGAAGGACTCGGGCTGTCCGAGAAATGCGCCGAGCTGCTGGAGCGCCGACGCCGCAACGAGGCGCACGTGCCGACCAGCGCGCTGGCCCAGAACACGCCGTACATGGCGGTCGCCCATCTGTGCGCCGGCGACCTCGACGGCGCGCGCGACTGGCTCGAGCTCGGCGCGAGCGCCCCGTTCGCCGAGGGCGACGGCAAGACCGACTTCGCCCGCGCGCGGGTGCTGTACCTGATGGCGATCGGCCGCGACCGAGAGGCACGCGAGGTCGCGCAGGCGCGCATCGCCGAGTGGGGCGCGACGGAAGTCCTCGACCAGCCCTACGCCCGCATGCGCCTGCTGCAGGCCGCGACCGACGCGTGCGAGCGGCTCTACGACACCTCCGCCGCGCTGCGCTACCTGCACGAATCGCACGCGCTGTACGAGAAGCTCGTGGGCCGCAGCTCGCGCGCCGGCTTCATCGCCGCGCAGGCCGCGCACGACTTCGCCGTCGCGCGCCGCGACCGCGACCGTGCGCGCGAGGCGCACGAGCGCGCGGAGGACGACCGCAAGCGGCTGGCGTCGCTGAACGACGCACTCGAGGAACGCATGCGCGAGACGCAGCGCCTCAACGAAGCGCTGCAGCTCAAGATCGCCGAGGCCGAGGCACTGCAGGAACAGCTGCGCGAGCAGGCCGTGCGCGACCCGCTCACCGGCCTCTACAACCGCCGCTTCCTCGCCGAGACCAGCGTCGCGCGCATCGACCTCGCGCGCCGCCAGCAGACGCCGATCGCGATCGTGCTGATCGACATCGACCACTTCAAGCAGATCAACGACGCCCACGGCCACGCCTGCGGCGACGAGGTGCTGCAGGGCTTCGCGGCGCTGCTGCGCAGGCGCATGCGCCGCAGCGACATCATCTGCCGCTTCGGCGGCGAGGAGTTCCTCCTGCTCGTCGACCACTGCGACGAGGCGATGCTGGTCGACATCCTCGACACGCTGATGGCGCAGTTCCGCGCGCTGCGCTTCGGTGACGCCGCGAACCCGCTCACGGGCCGCACGTTCTCGGCCGGCGTCGCGATGCTGGAGGCCGACGGCAGCGACTTCGAATCGCTGGTGCGCGTGGCCGACGCCCGTATGTACCGTGCGAAGGCCGAGGGCCGCGCGCGGGTCTGCCGCGTCTAGCTAACCCACGATCACGGCGGACGCGTATGGCGCCTGCACGCGCCAGCCGAGCGTCGTGTAGAGCGCATGGCCGTCCTGCGTCGCGGCGAGCAGGCCGCGCGTCGCGCCGAGGTCGCGCGCCGTCGCGTGCAGCGCGCCCATGAGCGCCCGGCCGAGGCCGCGGCGCTGGTGCGCGGCGTCGGTGGCGATGCGGTCGAAGATCGCCGCGTCGTCGACGATCACGATGCGGCCCTTCGAGGCCAGCGTGCCGTCCGGCGCATCGACGAGCGCGTGGAAGACGTCGCCCTCGCGCTCGATGCGCAGCGCGTAGCCATCCGGCCATCGCGCGGTGCGCGGCGGCTCGCCGTCGAAGCGCATGAAGTACGACGGCGCGTGCACCGTCCAGCGCGGCGGCAGCAGCGCACGCATCTCGTCGGCGTGGATGCAGGCCTTGAGCCAGATCGCGGCGTCGCGGATCGAAGCGCCGCGCTCGCGCAGCGTGTCGCACGCCGCGGGAAACACGTGGCGCCGCAGCTGGTCGGGCTGGCCGACCTCGATGCGCCAGCCCGCGCCGTCCGCGATCGGCGCGGCGCAGGCGCGGGAGGCGGCCCAGCCGCGCGTCCAGGTCTGCAACAGGGCGGCGGTGTCGTGCGTGCGGAAGGCGGCGATCGTCATGCGATCGCATGATAGAGGCGCCGCACGCCCGGCCTCGCGCGCGATCAGCCGGCCGCGAAGCGCGTGACGTGGCGCGGGCGCAGGAACACGCGCGCGCCCTGCATCAGGCCGAGGCGGTCGCGCGTCGCGACGAACTCCTGGCGCGAGAGCTCGACGTCGACGAAGCTGCCGTCGTCGTCGCGCTTGAACTCGATGCGCGTGTTCGGGCCGACGGTGAGCATCTGGCCGACGGTGACGGGCAGCGTGTCGGCACCGTACTCGGCGACGATGTCGATCTCGTGCGGGCGCACGTAGTCGACGTCCGCGCCGTCCCGGCGGAACAGGTTCACGTCGCCGAGGAACTGCAGCACGAATGGCGTGGCCGGATGGTCGTAGACCTGGTCGGGCGCGCCCTGCTGCTCGATCCTGCCGGCGTTCATGACGACGACGCGGTCGGCCACTTCCATCGCCTCTTCCTGGTCGTGCGTGACGAAGACGCTGGTGACGTGCATCTCGTCGTGCAGCCGGCGCAGCCAGCGGCGCAGTTCCTTGCGCACCTTGGCGTCGAGCGCGCCGAAGGGCTCGTCGAGCAGCAGCACCTTGGGCTCGACCGCGAGCGCGCGGGCGAGCGCGACGCGCTGGCGCTGGCCGCCCGAGAGCTGGTGCGGGTAGCGGTCGGAGAGCCAGTCCAGCTGCACGAGCTTGAGCAGCTGCGCGACCTTCGCCTTGATCTCGCGCTCGGGCGGGCGCGTCGCGCGCGGGCGCACGCGCAGGCCGAACGCGACGTTCTCGGCGATCGTCATGTGGCCGAACAGCGCGTAGTGCTGGAACACGAAGCCGACGTTGCGGTCGCGCACCTCGGTGTGCGTCGCGTCCTCGCCGTGGAACAGCACGCTGCCGGCGTCCGGCACCTCGAGGCCCGCGATGATGCGCAGCAGCGTCGTCTTGCCCGAGCCCGACGGGCCCAGCAGCGCGACGAGCTCGCCGTCGGGCACGTCCAGGCTCAGGTTGTCGCACACGGCGAGGTCGCCGTAGCGCTTGGTGATG
>JASLEM010000468.1 GCA_030151165.1 Burkholderiaceae bacterium | reverse complement strand
GTGCTGGAGCTGTTCTACCAGGTGTTCGACAAGGGCGTGCTCGACGACGCCGAGGGCCGCGAGATCGACTTCCGCAACTGCGTGATCATCCTCACCAGCAACGTCGGCTCGTCGCAGATCATGCAGGCCTGCATCAACAAGTCGCCGTCCGAGTACCCGCCGGCCGATGAACTCGCCGAAGCGCTGCGCCCGGTGCTGTACAAGACCTTCAAGCCGGCCTTCCTCGGCCGCATGAAGGTGATCCCGTACTACGCGATCGGCGACGACGTCCTCGAGAAGATCATCCGCCTGAAGCTCGACCGCATCGCCGCGCGCGTGGGCACCAACCACCAGGCCGAGTTCGTCTACGACACCAAGCTGGTCGACGCCGTGCTGGCGCGCTGCACCGAGGTCGACACCGGCGCGCGCAACGTCGACCACATCCTCAACGGCACGCTGTTGCCCGAGATCGCCGGCCATGTGCTCGATCGCATGGCCGACGGCCGCGCGGTGAACCGCATCAAGGTCAGCGCCGGCAAGAACGGCGACTTCCGCTACACCGTCCAGTGAGCACGCCATGGACCCGCTGAGCCTGCTGACCGATGTGACCGATGCGTTGTCCGCGTTCACCGGCGGGCTGACGCAGTCCACCCGCCTCGTGCGGCTGCATACGCCGCTGGGCGACGACACGCTGTTCGCCGAGGACCTCGCCGTGTGGGAAGGCGTGGGCCCGATGAGCGGCCCGGCGCTCGGCGACGCGGAGTTCGACGGCGGCCTCGTCGCTTCGCGAGACCCGACGCGAGCCTGGGCGTTCGACGCCTCGCTGGGGCCGGTGGAGGCGGGCCTGCGCGTCGTCGTGCACGCGTTGAGCGGCGACGCGCACCTCGAGTTGAAGACCCTGGTCGGCCAGCCCGCGCTCGTCGAGCTGCTGTGCCAGGACAGCGCGACCGAGCTGCGCCCGTGGCACGGCCACATCGTCGCCGCGAGCCTGATGGGCAGCGACGGCGGCATGGCGCGCTACCGGCTCGTCATCGAGCCGTGGCTGTCGGCGCTGGCGCATCGCACCGACGCGTGGGTCTTCCAGGGCATGACCGTGCCGCAGATCCTCGACGACGTGTTCGGCAGCTTCTCCGGCCAGGGCCAGCTGGCGCCGGCGTGGCGCTGGGACCTGGCCGATCCGGGCGTCTATCCGGCGCGCAGCCTGTGCATCCAGTACCACGAGACAGATCTCGCATTCGTGCAGCGCCTGATGCGCGAGGAAGGCCTGTTCTGCTGGTGGGAGCACGCGGGCGATGCCGACTCGGCGACGCTCGGTGCCCACACGCTGGTCATCGCCGACCACAACGCCGCGTTCGGCGCCAACGTGCAGCCGGTCGTGCGCTTCACGGGCAGCGACAGCACGCTCGACGTCGACAGCCTCACGCGCTGGACGAGCATCGGCCGCGTCGCGACCGCGCGCGTCGCGATGCGCAGTCGCGACCACCGCGGCCTCGGCGCACGGCCGGTCGAGGCCGCGGTTGGCGCCGACGGCGGCACGCCGCCGCCGATGGGCGAGCTGGCGATCGTCGACGTGCCCGGCGCGTACGCCTACGAGGACCTCGACCAGGGCCAGCGGCTGGCCACCCGCCAGGCCGAGGCGCTCGCCGCGATCCGCACGCGCGCGATCGCGCGCGGGCCCTGGCGGCGCGCGCAGGCGGGCAGCACGTTCATGCTGGTCGACCATCCGCGCCACGACGGGCTCGATCCGACGAACGACACGTTCGTCGTGCTGGGCGCCCAGCATCGCGCACGCAACAACTTCTCGGCCGACGAGAAGGCGCGCTTCGTCTCGCTGACGCAGGCCATCCTGCGCGACCAGGGCCAGGGCGCGAAGCCGCTCGGCGCCGTGCGCACCGACGACGACGCGCCGCTGCACGAGGCCGCGCTGCTCGTGCAGCCGCTGGCCGTCGCGGTGCGTCTCGGCTCCACCGATCCGCAACCGCACGGCGCGCCGGCCGACGGCCGCCACGGCGTGCTGGGCCGCGGCGACGAGCGCGTCGCCGAGCCCGTGCCCGAGCTTTTCGACGCGCGCGCCGTGGCGACCTTCGGCCAACCCGACGTTCGCCTGAACGTTCGCCCGACGGTGCACGGCACGCAGACCGCCATCGTCGTGGGCAGCGCCGACGGCGACCTGCACACCGATCGCGACAACCGCATCCGCGTGCAGTTCCACTGGCAACGTGGTGGCGCGTCGAGTCACCGCCTGGCGCCGGACGACGACGACAACGCGCCGGCGTCCGCGGCCAGCTTCACGTGGGTGCGCGTGGGGCAGAGCCTCGCCGGCGCGAACTACGGCGCGGTGTTCACGCCGCGCATCGGCCAGGAAGTGCTGGTCGCGTTCGTCGGCGGCGACATCGATCGACCGATCGTCGTCGGCGCGGTCTACAACGGCCAGGGCACGACCGATGCGCAGGGCAACGACGTCGCCGGCGGCGCCGCGAACGCGAGCGGCAACGCGCCGGCCTGGTTCCCGGGCACGCAGCAGGCGGGCGACTTCGAAGGCCACCAGCACAACGCCGTGATGCTGGGCCACAAGAGCCAGGAGCTCGGGGCCAGCACGTCGGGCCTCGGCGGCGCGAACCAGCTGGTGTTCGACGACAGCGCGGCCGGCAACCGCATCGAGCTGTCGTCGACGACGCAGGCCACGCGGCTGCAGCTCGGCGCGTTGCTGCAGCAGCAGGACAACCAGCGGCTCGCGCCGCGCGGCCATGGCTTCGAGCTCGCGACCGCGGCGCACGGTGCGCTGCGCGCGGGCGCGGGGCTGCTCGTCAGCGCGCACGCGCAGTCGGCGAGCACGGGCGCCGGGCAGCAGCTCGAGGCGCGTGACCCGTCGACCGTGCTGCAATCGGCGCAGGAACTGCTGCACACGCTGGCCGAATCCGCGCAGGCCCACAACGCGAAGCTGGCGACGGAGCCGGCCGTGGCCGGCGCGACGGCCAAGGACACGGGCAAGCAATTGCCGATCGAGAAGGGGCTCTACGCGCTGCAGGACAGCCTGGCCGGCACCAGCTCTTCCGAATCGGACGGCGGCGATGGCGGCGATGCGGGCAGCGCGCCGATGGACGGCGGCTTCGGCACCGTCGCGGCCTGGAACCGGCCGGATCTCGTGCTGGCGGCGCCGTCCGGCGTCGGGCTGTTCACGCCGTCGTCCTCGATCCTGAGCGCGGGCGCGAACCTGACCTTCAACGCCGGGCAGGATCTGCACTTCGTCGCGCAAGGCAACCATGCGACGGTCGCGAAGGCCGGCGTGGTGTTCTACACGTACGGCCAGGCGTCGGACGCGAAGAAGCCGAATACGGAGACGGGTATCGCGATCCATGCGGCCTCGGGCAGCGTGCACACGTCGAGCAACACCGGCGCGACCCGCCTGACCGCGAGCGCGGCCGTCGAGGTGAGCAGCGTCAACGCGGGCGTGCTGGTGGCGTCGCCGCAGCAGGTGCAGCTGACGGCGGCGGGCGGGGCGATCCAGATCGAGTCCGGGAACATCACGATCAACGCGCCGGGGAACGTGGAGTTCAAGGCCGGGATGAAGGACTTGACGAGTGCGGCGTCGGACTCCGCGCCCGCGATCTCGTTGCCGACCGCCAGCCTGGTGATGCCCGACAAATACAGTGCGCGCCTGGACGTCTACGACTACTTCGTCCGCCACGACTTCCGCGACGTGCCCTACACCGCGAAGCTGGACGACGGCTCGTTCGTCAGCGGCACGCTGGACAAGCACGGCCGTTCCCGACCGGTCTACGCGGCCGAGGCGCGCTCCGTGAAGGTGCTGGTCGGCGAGTCGCAGGACGAGTGGGACATGATCTTCGACTTCGACGCCCTCGACAAGGCGCAACCCCAGAGCTGAATCCTTCGATGACCGACACATTGACCACCGACAACCTGGCGGCCGGCGTCAGCAGCGTCAAGTTCAAGCTTGCCGACGCGCTCGGACGTCCGATCGCCAACCTGAAATACGAGGCACGGCAATCCGGCAAGCTGCTCGCGCAGGGCTCGACGGATGCGAACGGCGATTCCCAGCAGTTCGAGGCGACGATCGGCTTTCCGATGACCATCGCGGTCGAGCGTTTCCTGACCGGCGAGATGAAGGTCGTCAAGGAGGTCACGCCCTGGCAGGAGGTTTTCCCGATCGTCCTCGTGAGCGGCAAGGTGCTCGAGCAGACGACGCTGACCGAGGACGTCGGCGCCCCGGGCGACTACGAGCGAAAGACCTATGTCGCGCAGGACGGCGATACCGTCGAGAGCGTCGCGCAGCAGAAGGGCGTGTCGACGCAGGATCTCGCGGATCTGAACCAGTTGTCCACGGATTCGACCTTGTCCGCGGGGCAGATCGTGAAGATCCCGCTGCAGTCCGCGCCGGCGTCGCCCGGCGCGGCGAGTGGCGCCACCGAAGGCACGGCAGATGGCGGTGATTTCGGCGGCTTGCCGGTCGACAACGCCGCCACGCCCGGCGCCCCCGCCGACACGACGACGCCTCCACCCGCCACGACGGGCGATCCTGGCGATCCGAGCGGATCGCGCTCGGACACGACGGGCGACGATTCGCCTGCGTCGACGACCGCCGCCCCCGGCTCGTCGGCGCCCGCACCTGCCGCGGCGACCCCGGC
>JASLEM010000449.1 GCA_030151165.1 Burkholderiaceae bacterium | reverse complement strand
GGCGGCCGGTGGCGCGGCCGCGACGCGCTTCTGCACGGCGTGCGGCACGAAGGCCTCGCCCGAGGCGCGGTTCTGCAGCGCGTGCGGCGCGGCGCTGCCGTCCGCCTGATTCAGAACCCCGGCGGCCGCTGCGCCGCGACGCCGGCGGCCTTCTCCATCGCCAGGCCGACACGCGCGATCGTGCCCTCGTCGAACAGCCGCCCGATCAGCGTCACGCCGTACGGCACCTGGCGCGGCGGGTCGAACTTCGCCGGCGGATGCGCGGGGTCGGGCGCCCAGTCGCTGCGCGCCTCGGCGATCGCGACCGTCCCGGTGCGCAGCGTGAGCGACGGGTGGCCGGTCTGGTTGGAGATCGTCAGCATCTCGTCGCGCAGCGAGGGCACGAGCAGCAGATCGACCTCGCCCAGGACACGCGCCATCTCGCGAGCGACCGCGCGGCGCAACCGGTCGGCCTGCACGAAGTCGACGGCCGACAGGAAGCGCGCCTGGCGGAAGGTGTTGGGCCACGCGTCCGGCGTCTGCATGCGCAGCTGGTCGACGCCTCCGCCGAGCGTGAGCGCCTCGAACGCCGCGGCGGCCTCGGCGAGCAGCACGACGTTGAGCGTCTCGTAAGGCCACGCCGGCAGCGCGACCGGCTTCGCCTCGAGGCCCAGCGACTTCAGCATCGCGAGCGCCGCGCGGTCGACCTCGGTCGCCGGATCCTCCTTCATCCAGGCGTCGACGTAGCCGACCTTCAGGCCCTTGACCGGCGCGCCGGCGTCGAAGTCGAGGTGCGCGGGCACGCTGGCCACGTCCGCCGCGTCGGGGCCGCCGATCGCGTGCAGCACCAGCATCGCGTCCTCGACGCCGCGCGTCATCGGGCCGAGCTTGTCGAGCGACCAGCACAGCGTCATCGCGCCGGTGCGCGCGACGCGGCCGAAGGTCGGGCGCAGGCCCGTGACGCCGCAGCGCATGCTGGGGCTGACGATGCTGCCCGTCGTCTCGCTGCCGATCGCGAACGCGACGAGCCCCGCCGCGGTGGCCGCGCCCGGGCCCGCGCTCGAGCCCGACGCGCCCTCCTCCAGCGCCCACGGGTTCATCGTCTGACCGCCGAACCAGACGTCGTTGAGCGCGAGCGCGCCCAGGCTCAGCTTGCCGAGCAGCACGGCGCCGGCCGCGTCCAGGCGCTGCACGACGACGGCGTCAGACGCCGGCACGCGGTCGCGATAGGGCTCGGCGCCCCAGGTCGTGCGGATGCCGGCGGTGTCGAGCAGGTCCTTCACGCCATACGGCACGCCGTGCAGCGGCCCGCGGTAGTGGCCGGCGGCGATCTCCTGGTCGGCGCGGCGGGCGCGTGCGAGCGCATGGTCGGGCGTGACCGTGATGAACGCGCGGATCTTCGGGTCGAGGCGCTCGATGCGCGCGAGATAGATGCGCGTCAGCCGCTCCGAGCTCAGCGCGCGCGACTCGATCCAGCGCGAGAGCTGCACCACGGTCGCGAAGGCGATGTCGTCGTCGCTCTTCGGCAGCGGCGCGGCGTGCGGCGCGGAGCGCACGAAGCGGTCGCGCGCTGGCATACACGATGCCGTATGCGCCACGGCGGCCGGGTTCCAGGTCGACGCGGGCGGCAGCGTGTCCGGCAGCGCGAGCTCGTGCGGCCCGGTGCGTCGCGCGGTGAGGCCGGCCATCGACGTCGGCCAGCTCGCCGCGGCCATCTCGCGCTGCGCGGGCGTGAGCGTCACGCGCATCAGCTTCTCGCTCTCGGCGAAGGTCGCGGCGCTCACCGCGGGGCCGACCGACGGCGCGGTGTTGAACGTGGGCGGCGCGCCCGGCGCAGGCGTGCCGGACGGCGTCGGCGCGGGCTCTTCGGCGCGCGCCGCGGCGGCAACCCCCAGCAGGCCGATCGGCGTCTTCACAAGGAACTGGCGGCGTGATTTCATGGGGCCTCGGGTTGTCGTGGCGAGGGTGGTGAAGCCGAGGCCGACGTTGGCACCGCCCCGCACCGGGTCCCGGGCCGATCCCGCGACGGCGCGAGGATCAGTGCGGCACGACCGCCGGGGCCAGCTCGTCGACCTCGGGGGTGTCCTTGTCCGCGATCAGCTTGCGCAGGAACGGGATCAGCAGCACCAGCACGACGCCGACGGCGACCGTGCCCCAGCCGAGGTAGCTGAACAGCATCGAGTACATCGGGTTCGTGGCCTGCGCCGCCGTGCCCTGCGCGGTCGGGAGCGAGGCGGAAAAGTCGTTCGCGAACAGCGACGCGAGGCCCGTCACCAGCATCCACGCGCCCATCATGATGCCCTGGTACTGGCGCGGCGCGAGCTTGCCGATCATCGCGTAGCCGACCGGCGAGATCAGCAGCTCGCCGACGCTTTGCAGGAAGTAGCTCAGGAAGATCCAGACGAACGCGGAGCGGCCGGTCTGCGGGTCGGCGAGCGCGATGCCCGCGGGCAGCACGAGGAAGCCGACGCCCATCAGCAGCAGCGCGGTGGCGAACTGCTTGGGGATGTCGATGACCCAGCCGCGATGGCGCAGCGCCATCATCAGGATCGCCATCAGCGGGCCGCCGACCGCGATCACGAAGGTGTTGATGTTCTGCACCCATTGCGGCGGCACGAGCTGGCCCATCACCATCGGGTCGACGTTGCGGTCGTAGAACAGCTGCAGGCCGCTCGGCGCCATCTGGTACAGCGACCAGAACACGAGCGAGCCCATCGCGAGGATCAGGTACGCCCACATGTTGCGCTGCTCGCGGCGGATCGGGTGCTTCAGCGTCAGCCAGACCAGCGTCGCGCCGACGATCGCGCAGATGATCTTCACCAGCACCTCGGTCGACTCGGGATGCTGCAGCAGCTCCCACACCAGCGGCACGAGGCCGACGAGGATGCCCACGCCGACCAGGAAGCGCCAGCGGAACTCCGCCGGCGCCTTCTCCAGCAGCGGCGTGTTGCGATCCTTGATGACCTTCCAGAACCACGCCGCGAGCACGATCGCCACGAAGTTGCCGATCGTCGCGAAGGTGAACAGGCTCGTGTAGTCCTCGGTCTTCTGGAACTGGCCCGCCACCGTGAAGCCGACGAAGAAGCCGATGTTCATGCCGGCGTAGTTCCACAGGAACGCGCCTTCGCGGCGCGGATCCTCCGGCGCGAAGCGCTGCGTCAGCATCATGTTGAGGCAGGTGACGTTCAGGCCGCTGCCGGTGAGGAACAGCGCGAGGCCCCAGTACAGCAGCTCCGCGCTGCCGCCGGCGATGCAGGCGCAGCCGAACACCTGCAGCACCATGCCGCCGACGAACAGGTTGCGGTTGCTCAGGAAGCGGCCGCCGAGGTAGCCGCCGAACAGGTGCAGGCCGTAGTTGAACGCGCCGAACACGCCCATCAGCTTCTCGGCGAGCTCGTCGCTGAAGTGCAGGTGCTTGGTGGCGTACAGCACGAGCGTGGACTGCAGCACGGCGAAGCCGAGCGTCGCGAACGTCTGGATGAAGAACAACACCGCCGAGCCTTCGGGAATCTGGCTCAGCTTGGCTTTCAGGGAAGACATTCGGACGCTTTCAGGCAAGGGATCCCGGGCGCGCGCGGGCCCGGGATCGCCAGGCGCCGCCGGCCGGCATCGGCACGGGAGACAAGCCCGGAATCATAGCGCCGGGACGTTTCCGGCACGGACGGGGCGATCCCTGAGGCGGCGTGGCATCCGTCACGGACGGCGAGCCCCGCGTGGCGACCTCAGTGCGTCTTCGCGGCCCTCGCGGCGTGCTTGCCGGCCGGGGCCTCGCGCCGCGCGGCGCCGTGCGGAGCCGATGCCTTCGCCCGCGGCGCGGGGGCCGCGTCCTGCACCACCTCGGCGGCGTCGACCACGCGGACGTCGACGTCGCGCCCGCGCGTCGCCTCGTTGCCCGACCAGTCCTTCGCGACGATGCGCAGCGTGTAGTCGCCCGGGGCGATCGCGGACGTCGCCCACGGGCCGAACGCGACCGCGCCCGAGCGCGCCGCGCTGCTCACGAGGTAGCGGAAATGCGTCTCGGCGCGGCCCTGCACGCTGATGCCGCTGTCGTCGGCATAGGCCTTCTTGATGTCCGCATCGTCCGGCAGCGCGTCGAAGCGGACCGACTCGTGCGGCGCCTCGAAGCCCGCGAGCGGCGTGCCGTCGGCGCGCAGCCACTGATACCCCAGGCTGTACACGCCGAGGCGGCGGCGTGGCAGGTTGTCGTCGACCTGGTCCCACGCGTCGACGACGAGCTGGAGGTCGGCGCGCGGCACCAGCAGGCGGCCGTCGGCCCTCTTCGCGAGCCGGCGGCCGGCGGCGTCGCGGATCTCGATCGAGGCGATCGTCGGCGGGACGTGGTCGCGGAAGTCCTTGAAGCCGAACGCGAGCGGGTTGCCGCTCGCGCCGCCGTCCATCGCGAGGTGCACGTGCGCCATCGGGTTGATGCTGCCGAGTGTGTCACCCGCCGCGAAGCGCGTGCCGCGCCGCACGCGCACGCTGGCCAGCTTGCCGGCGTCGTCGCGCTGGAGGATGAAGCGCGACGGGTCGAGCGGCGCGCCGCGCGCGTCGCGCCCGACGTGCATGTGGATGTAGTCGAGCGTGCCGAGCGCCAGCCCTTCGTTGAGCTTGTCGAACGCGAACGTGGCCGACGGGCTCGAGACCTTGGCGTCGGCGATCGCGACGACTTCCTGGCCGACATCGCCGCGCACGTCGAGCCCGCCGTGGAAGTGGTCGCGCGATTCGCCCTGGCCGTCGCCGCGGTCCTCGCCGATCACGCCCACGACCTCGTGCCACGCGAGCTGCGGCCGCAGCGGCCAGCGCGACGCGGTGGCCAGCAGCGCGCGGTCGGGCGCGGAGCCGATCGGGCCGTCGAGCCGCGGCGTGCCGACGGCATCGGCGCGCGGCGTCAGCACGTGCACGCGCGACGACGCCGCATCCGCGACGACCAGCCGCTCGCCCGCGCCGATCGCGAGCCCCGCAGGCCGCGCGAAGCCGAAGCCGCCGCCGTCGACCTCGCCGACCAGCGTCCGCAGTTCGCCCGTCGTCGACACCCGCAGCACCCCGCCCTGCATCGTGCCCACCGCCAGCGTGCCGTCGCGCGCCACGGCCAGCGCGATCGGCCGGCGCAGCAGCGAATGGTGGTCGTCCGGCGCGACGCGCACGAGCGTCGCCACGTTGCCGGCCGCGTCGAGCGTGCGCAGCGCGTTGTTGCGCAGGTCGGCGACGACGATGCGGCCCGTCGCGTCGACGACGATCGCGCTCGGCGTGTCGAAGCGCGCGGCCGCGCCTGCGCCGTCGGCGTCGCCGGGCATGGCGCCGCCGGCCAGCGTCGTCACCGTGCCGTCCGGCGCGATCGCGCGGATGCGGTGGTTGTAGCTGTCGGCCACGAGCACGCGGCCGGCGGCGTCGACCGCGACCGCCAGCGGCCCGTCGAACTGCGCCTGCGCGCCCGGCCCGTCGCGCCAGCCCGGATGGCCGGTGCCGGCGAGCGTCGTCACCTGGCCGTCGGCGCCCAGTTTGCGGATCGCGTGGTTGCCGGTGTCGGCGATGAACACGTTGCCGCGGGCGTCGACGGCGATACCCGACGGTGTATTGAATTCCGCCGTCATGGCCGGGCCGTCGCGGAAGCCTTCGCGGCCGCCGGCGATCGTCGAGACGCTGCCGTCCGGATGGATCGCGCGCAGGCGGTCGTTGTCGCCCGCATCGGCCACGACGACCGTGCCGTCCGGCCCGATCGCCACGCCGTACGGATCGGCGAAGCGCGCCTGCGCGGCCGCGCCATCCTGCCATCCGACGCGGCCGTCGCCGGCCAGCAACGCGACGCGCGGCGCCCAGTCGAGCGGGCGCACGAGCACGGCCGCGGGGGTCGGAGCCGTCGTCGCGGCGGCATCGGCCGGCGCCGACGGGTGCAGCGCCCGCCACGCGAACGGCGCGACCACGGCCAGGGCCACGGCGCCGCAGGCCAGCGCCAGCCGGGTCTTCCATCGTCGTTGTTGTCGTCGAGTCACGTGCGGGTCGCGCCATCGTCCAAAGGGGCGCGCATCCTACCAAGGCGCCGCGCGATGCCCATGCGCGGTGCCCGCCCAAGCGCGAGCGAATAAGCTTGCGGGCTTCGAGCCGCGTGCGTGGCGGCTCCAACCGACCACGAGGAGAGATCGATGGGAAACATGGTGTCGTTCAAGCGCCCCGACGGCAAGGAACTGCAGGGGTACCTCGCCGAGGCGGCGCAGCCGCAGGGCGCGCCCGCGGTCGTCGTGATCCAGGAATGGTGGGGTCTCAACGACCAGATCCGCGGCGTCGCCGACCGCCTCGCGCACGCCGGCTTCACGGCGCTCGTGCCCGATCTCTATCGCGGCAAGAAGACGGTCGAGCAGGAAGAGGCCCATCACCTGATGGACGCGCTGAACTTCGGCGACGCCGCGACGCAGGACGTGCGCGGCGCCGCGCAGTACCTCCAGGCGCGGGGCGGCAAGGTCGGCTGCGTCGGCTTCTGCATGGGCGGCGCGCTGACGCTGCTGGCCGCGTCGAACGCGGTCGAGATCGACGCCGCCGTCACCTTCTACGGCTGCCCGCCGCTCGAGTACATCGACGCGACGAAGATCAAGGTGCCGTTGCAGGGCCACTGGGCGACGCAGGACGAGTTCTTCCCGACCGCGCAGGTCGACGGCCTCGCCGCGAAGCTGGGCGACGCGAAGGTCTCGTTCGACTTCCACCGCTACCTTGCGCACCACGCCTTCGCCAACGAGCAGGCCGTCGGCAGCGGCCGCATCCCGCAGACGCAGTACGACCCGGTCTGGGCGCAACAGGCGTGGGATCGCACGTTCGCGTTCTTCGGCCAGCATCTGCGCTGAGGCCGAGGCCCGGGCATCAACTCGCCGCGACCTCGCCGAACGCCTCGCCCGGCACGACGCTGGACTGCGCCGCGAAGCGGACATCGGGGTCGAGCGCCAGCGCGCGCGTCGCGGCGCGTTGCTGGGCGTCGTCGAGCTTGACCAGCAGCTCGATCTGGCCGCCGACGCTGGTGCCGAGCGCGATGCCGTCGCGATAGAGCACGCGGGCGCCGGCGGTGCGCGCGACCTTCGGGCCGGCGAGCACGGTGCCGAGCAGGTTGGCGGGGTCGGAAGCCGACAGGCAGACGAGCGCATCGTCCGGCGGCTGGCGGCGCACGGCGCGCATCGTGGCGATGGCATCGGGCAACGCGAACTGCTCGCCCGACACGCCGGCGATGAAGCGGCCGCCGCGGATCTCGCCGCGCGCCTCGAGCCGCCGGTACACGCGCACCAGCTCGCGCCACGACGGCAGCCACGCGGCCTCGCGCGCGATCATCTGGAAGCAGACGACGCCGTAGCGGCGCAGCAGCGTGCGCGCGGCGTGCTCGACGGCGTCCGCGCTCGCGGGGTCGCGCGCGCCGTCGGCGGGCGGCGGCACGCGGATCGAATTCCAGCGGCCCGCGTCCTCGACGCCCGTCAACGCGACGCGCCGCCGCGATCGCTGCGCCGACGCGTTGCGCTTGGCGGCGGGCACGAGCAGCGCGCGCAGGCCGGCGTAGCTGTCGCCGTTGACGCGGCCGCGCACGACGAGCTCGGCGAGCGCGTCCTCCAGCTCGGCGCGCAGCAGGCGGCAGTCGTCGGCGATCTCGTCGAAGAACGAGGCGCCGTTGGCGTCGAGATAGTCCGCGACGCGTTGCGCGCGGCCGCCGAGCGCCTCATCCGACGACGCCGCGGGGGACGACATCGCCGCGAGGCGCGACCACGTCGGCGCGGCGCGCCGCGGCAGCAGCAGGATCGGCGTGGCGCGCAGCGACGAGCGGCCGCCGCCGGACGTGCCGCCCGCCATCGGCCGCAACCGCGTCCACGTCGTGCGGCCCGACGTGCACAGGTCGTCGAGCCAGGACGCGGCGTAGTCCTTCACGCGCGCCGGCAGCACCTCGGCCTCCCACAACGCGGCCGGCGCCTCGAAGCCCTCGAGCTGCGCGAGCACCGCCGGCAAGGCCTCGGGCCCGCTGACGCGCGACGCGCCCGCGACGTGCTGCCACTCGAACAGGAAGCGCACGAAATCGCGGGGCTCGACGGGCTCGATCTCGCGGCGCAGGCGCTTCAGCGTGTAGCGGTGGATGCGCGCGAGCAGGTGGCGCTCGCACCATTCGATCGCGTCGACGTCGGGCGTGACGTGGCCCTGGAACACCGAGCCCTCGGTCTGCAGTGACGCGAGCGCGAAGTCGATGTCGCCACGCGGCAGCCCCAGCTGCGCGACGAGCGCGTCGACCGTCACTGGCCCGAGTCCGCCCAGCCGCGAGCGCAGCAGCTCGCGCAGCGCCAGCTCGGGCGTGTCGGCGCCCTGCTCGTAGCCTTCGGGCGCCGTGATCGCGGGCTGCACCGCGGCGGTCGGGTACAGCCGCCGCGTCGCCGCGAGGCGCTCCGCCGCGACCCAGAGCCCGAGCTCGCCGGCCCCGGTCTTCACCGCGAAGCGCGTCGCGCGCCCGCCCTTCGCGAGCGCCTGCAGCGCATCGGCCCAGGGCGCGTCGGCCGCGGCCTCGGCGTCGGTGATCGCGCCGAGCATCATCAAGGCCTCGTGCACCTCGTCGGCACTGCGCGCGCGCGGCCAGGCCTCGTCGCGCACGGCGGCGATCGCGTCGGCGTCGAGCCGGCCCATCTCGTCGACGTTGTCGGCGTCCCCGAACCGGCGCGCCTGCACGGCCTGCGTGCGGCGCTCCTCGATCGGCGCGTCGTCGAGGAACGCGTACGGCCGCGCCGTCAGCGCCTCGGACGCCAGCGGCGACGGCGCCGGCAGGTCGCGCGTGACGACCTCGACCTCGCCCGACTCGATGCGCTTCAGCAGTTGCAGCCAGCCGTCGGCGTCCATCGCGTCGTAGAGGCAGTCGCGCATCGTCTGCTCGACGAGCGGATGATCCGGCACCTCGCGCTCGCCGGCGAGGTTCTCGGCGCACGCGACTTGGTCGGGGAACACCGCGGCGAGCAGGTCCTCGGACTTCATGCGCTGCAGCTGCGGCGCCACCTTGCGCCCGCCGACGAAACGCGGCAGCGCGAGCGCGGTGGTCGCGTTCCAGCGCCAGCGCACGCCGAACAGCGGCGCGTCGAGCAGGGCCTGCACGAGCACGTCGAGCGCGGTGGCCGAGCGCAGGTAGCGCGCGACCTCGTCGAGCGGGAAGCTGTGGCTCGTCGACAGCGACAGCACGATCGC
>JASLEM010000411.1 GCA_030151165.1 Burkholderiaceae bacterium | reverse complement strand
GGCAGCGGCGGTTGATCACCCGCGGCCTCGCACTGGTGCCCGCGTTCGTCGGCGTCGCATGGCTGGGCGACGGCGGCGTCGGCACGCTGCTGGTGGCGAGCCAGGTGGTGCTGAGCTTCCAGCTGCCGTTCGCGATATGGCCGCTGGTGCGCCTCACGAGCGACCGCGCCGTGATGGGCGCGTTCGCGAACGGGCCGTGGCTGAAGCTGTCGTCGTGGTTCCTGTTCGCCGTGATCACGGCGGCGAACGGATGGCTGGTCGCGAGCATGGCGAGCTGAGGCGCCCGCCGGCGCGATCAGGCGACGCGCCCGGCCCAGTCGGATTCGTCGAAGCCGACCGTGATGCGCCCGTCGTCCCACTCGACCACCGGGCGCTTGATGACGCTCGATTGCTCGCGCATCACGGCTTGCGCGGAGGCCGCGTCGACCACGGAAGCTTGCAGCGCGGGGTCGAGCTTGCGCCACGTCGTGCCCTTGCGATTGAGCACGCGCTCCCAGCCCGCGGCGTCGACCCAGGCGGCCAGGCGCGCGGCCGGCACGCCGGACTTCTTGAAATCGTGGAACTCGTAGGCGACATCGTGCGCGGCGAGCCAGTCGCGGGCGCGCTTCACGGTGTCGCAATTCGGGATGCCATAGAGGATCGTCATGGCGCGATTGTCGCTCGATCGTCGCTGCCGGGCGCTGGCCGGCGGTAGCATGCGGGACCGATCCACCCGGCGTCCGCGCCCCGTCGCATGGCCCTGAAACTTCCCCGTGCCCGCCTCGGCGCGCGCGCCCGGACGCACCTGTCGAACCGCCGCCAGCTGCGCCGCCCGTCGGGCTTTCGCATCGCCGTCGCCGACACGATCTCGCAGCTCGATCGCGACCAGTGGGACGACGTGGTCGACGGCGAGTCCTGGTTCTTCAGCCGCGAGTACCTCGCGATGCTGGAGCGCGTGCCGCCGTCGGTGGTCGAGCCGCGCTATGCCTTGATCTCGGACGACATCGGCCCCGTCGCGGCGGTCGTGCTGCAGTGGGCCGAGGTCGACGGCACGCGGCTGCGGCCCCTGCCCAAGGAGGGCGACGACGAGCTCAACCCGCTGCGCCGCCTCGTCGACAAGCTCTCGCGCCCCGCGCGCGCCGCGTTCGCGAGCCGCCTGCGCGAGCGCGTGCTGGTGTGCGGCAACCTGCTCACCTACGGCCAGCACGCGGTCGCCGTGGCGCCTGACGTCGACCCCGACACCGTCTGGCCGGCCGTCGCCGAGGTGCTCTACCGCGTGCGGCGCGCCGAGAAGCTCGCGGGCCAGGCGGGCTTCGTGCTGGTCAAGGACATCCCCGCCGACGACAACGCCGGCATCGCGCAGCTCGAGGGCCTCGGCTACCGCGGCATCGAGACCGAGCCGAACATGGTGCTGGCACTCGACCCGGCGTGGAAGACGCATGCCGACTACCTCGCGAGCATGGCGTCGAAGTACCGCAGCGCCGTGAAGAACCAGATCCTGCTGCCGATCGAGCAGGCCGGCCTCGCGGTGCGCGCGTTCACGCCCGCGGGCGCGCTCGGGGCGCGCGCGCACGCGCTCTACCTCGGCGTGCACGAGAACGCGAACCTGCGGCCGTTCACGCTGCACCCCGGCTACTTCGCGGCGCTGGCCGAGGCCGGCGGCGAGCGTGTCCGCTTCACCGGCCTGTTCGCCGGCGCGGCCGACACGCCCCAGGCCTTGCGCGGCTTCATCGTGACGCTGGCCGACGTCGACGAGGCGCTCGGCTACCACATCGGCTTCGAGCAGCGCCCCGGCGAGGACCTGCCGCTGTACCTGCGGCTGCTGCACGCCAGCGTGGCCGACGCGATCGCGCTGCGCGCCCGCGCGCTGTCGTTCGGCCGCACGGCGCTGGAGCCGAAGTCGCGGCTCGGCTGCAAGCCGCAGGAGATGCAGGTCTGGCTGCGCCATCGCCAGCCGGTGTTCAACCAGATCGTCAGGCGGCTGGTCGGCTTCGCGCATCACGCCGAGGCGCCGCAGACGAATCCGTTCAAGAAGGGCTGAGGGTTTCGGAGCACGCGCGCCGTCAGGTCGGCCTCAGCTTGCCCACGGGCGACTTCTAGAATTCCGCCCACAACAGGGAGGATCCATGAAGTTGACCCATCTCGCCGCGATCGCGGCGATCGGCTCGTGCCTGGCCGCGTGCGGCGGCAACGGCGACGACAACAGCCCCGACAGCGGGCCGACCACGCCGCCCGCCGGCGCGACGCTGTACCCCGAAGTCACGCCGCCCGCCGGCTCGACCGAGACCTTCGTCACGGCCAAGATCGACGACGCGAACAACACGATCAACGGCACCTACACCGAAACCGTCGCGAGCGCGAACAGCGACGGCACGTACACGATCGACGAGTTCGATCCGACCGGCTCGACGCTGAACGTCGACGGCATCACGTACCACCTGAACCCGTCGACGCTGAGCTTCGGCAGCGACGGCGTGGAGACGGGCGTCGTCGTCTCGTTGCCCAACGGCAGCACGCAGACCTGCACGCTCTCCACCTTGACGGGCGGCCACGCACACCCGATCTGGGTCGGGCAGGCCTGGGCCCAAACGCGGCGCGAGAGCTGCACGCCCGGCACCGTCGAGACCTTGACCGAGAGCGGCTCGGTGCTGGCCCTCGAATCCGTGACGGTGCCCGCCGGGACGTTCATGGCGCTCAAGGAGACGAACATCCAGAGCTGGACGGACGCCAACGGCCAGAACATCACCGAAACGATCACGCACTGGGCGGACCCGGCGCATTACATGTTCACGATCAAGTCGCTCGTCACCTGGGCCCGCAGCGGCAAGGTGCCCACGCATTTCGTCACCAGCGAGACGATCGAACTGCAGAGCCGCTCGACGCCGTGACGGCGGTGGCATGACGATTGCCACCGGTCGGCTTCGCTGGAGCCCGACCGTTTCCTGACGCCGAGCTCCGTCGCACGCCTGCATGTCGCAGGCGCGCCCGACGACCGGAGCCCGCAGGATGCCCAAGCCCTTCGACACGTGGAAAGTCTTGCCGCACGGCCTCGTGCGCGACGGTGGCGGCTCGACGCCGCCCGCCGCGCCCTTCGCCGCCATGGCCGCCCGCCGCGCCGCGCGAAAGGCCGTCCATGCTTGAGGATCTGCCCGAAGACGCCGAGGAAGGCGCCCGCCAGTCCGCGTTCCGCTCCGGATACCGCACCGGGTTCTCCGACGGCTTCGACGCCTCCGACAAGGTGCACGAGGCGAGCAAGCAGAAGGACGAGAAGAAGGACAAGGACAAGGACAAGGGCAAGGACGGCGACAAGTCCGAAGACGACCAGAAGGACGGCGACCAGAAGGACGGCGACAAGAAACCGGACGACAAGGACGCCGACAAGAAGGACGGCAAGGCGGACGACAAGGACAAGGACGGCAAGGACAAGAAGGACGACGACGGCAAGCCGCCGCTCTACAAGCGCCCGGCGATCGTGCTGCTGGTGATCGTCGTGGTCGTCGCGGCCATCGTGATCGGCACGATCTTCCTGATCCATTCGCGCGAGCACGAAACGACGGACGATGCCTTCATCGACGGCAACGCGAGCCAGATCGCCGCGCAGGCCGGCGGCCGCGTGACCAAGCTCTACGTCAACGACAACCAGGAAGTGAAGCGCGGCGACCCGATCGTCGACATCGACTCCGCGGACGTCGTCGCCAAGGTCGACCAGGCCAAGGCGCAGGTGCAGACGGCGCAGAGCCAGGCGCTGCAGGCGGTGGCGCAGGTCGAGGGCCAGAAGGCCAACGCCGCGCAAGCCGCGGCGCAGGCGCGCCAGGCCGAGGCCGAGTCGACGAACGCGCAGCAGGATCTCGCGCGCTTCCACGGCGTCGACCCGGACGCGGTCTCGCGCCAGCAGTACGACCAGGCGGTGGCGCAGGCGCGCAGCGCGAAGGCCAAGGTCGACGCGGCGCATGCCACGGAAGGCACCGCGCTCGCGCAGGTCAAGGCCGCGGAGGCCAACGTGAAGGTGGCCGGCGCGCAGGTCGCGACGGCGCAGGCCAACCTCGAGACCGCGCAGATCGCGCTCGGCTACACGCACGTAGTCGCGCCGATCGACGGCCGCGTCACCAAGCGCGCGGTGGACGTCGGCAACGTCATCAACGTCGGGCAGCCGCTGCTCGCGCTCGTCAGCGACGACCTGTGGGTGACCGCGAACTACAAGGAAACGCAGCTCACGAAGATGCGCGTCGGCCAGCCGGTGACGATCGTCGTCGACGCCTTCCCGGACGTGAAGTTCGAGGGCAAGGTCGACAGCATCCAGCGCGCGACCGGCGCGTACTTCAGCCTGCTGCCTTCGGAGAACGCGACCGGCAACTACGTGAAGGTGACGCAGCGCGTGCCGGTGAAGATCACCTTCGACCATCCGGAGCAGCTCCGCAACTACGCGATCGGGCCCGGCATGTCGGTCAAGCCCACCGTGGCGCTGCAGTAGGCGGCGGCGCGATGGCCTCGTCCTCCCTGCCGCGCTCGGCCGCGGGCGACCACAACCCCTGGCTGATCGCGATCGTCGTCTCGCTGGCGACCTTCATGGAGGTGCTCGACACCACGATCGCCAACGTCTCGCTGCGCCACATCGCCGGCGGCCTCGGCGCGAGCCAGGACGAGGCGACCTGGATCCTCACGAGCTACCTGATCTCGAACGCGATCATCCTGCCGGTCAGCGGCTGGCTCGCGACGCTGATCGGGCGCAAGAAGTTCTACATGATCTGCGTGGCGCTGTTCACCGGCAGCTCGTTCATGTGCGCGCTGTCGCCCAACCTCGCGACGATGATCTTCTTTCGCGTGCTGCAGGGTATCGGCGGCGGCGGGCTC